>NZ_JBFAWG010000003.1:0-342243 GCF_040680215.1 Streptomyces sp. NPDC052107 | reverse complement strand
ACCGAGGAGGGTGCCCGACGTCGCCTGGGCGCCGGGCGTGCGCGTAGCACTCTGCCACAGGTTCACTACGCTTCGCTAATCCAACTGGTGAGCCTCGCTGCGCCAGTACCAGCGGCTTGGCATCTGGAAGACCAAGGAACGAGCGACGCCGCCCTGATTCAGCGGATCTCGTGGTGGCCGGGTGCGGATGGCTACTGATCGTGGCTGTGATCTCCCTGCCCGGCCTGCTGTTGAAGGACGGACCGCTGACCGCGTACATGGCCGTTGTGGGCGGACTGATCGGGTTCCTCTGGGTGCGCAGGACACTCCACCGCTGACAGCGCTTTCCGCCGTCTGACCGAAATCGCCCTGGGCAGGCCGGAGCTTCCGGCCTGCCCAGGTCGGTTACGCCGCCGTCTGGGCTGCAAGACCCTCCGCGAAGTGGTCGGACTCGCCTGCTCCCACCAGCCGCGTGACCGCTCACCGGCCATGTCGCACAGGGCATCGACGAGGCCGGTGCCGGAGCAGTCGTCATGGCAGGCCGGTGTGCGCAGGCGCGCCGGGCTCATGCGCGCGGGCTGCTCGACGTTTCTGAGCTGATCTGGTTCTGCCGTACGCCGAGAAGTTGACTCGCCTGGGTGGACCTCAGACCGGCCTGCCCGCGGAGTGCGCTCAGAAGCGCGCCGCGCAATCCTCCGGACCGTCCTCGCCGCGCGCGGCCACTCCTTGCCCCCGCCACCGCCGAACTCGTGGCCGCCGAGTTGCTCGCCGACGCGCATCTGCACACCTCCGGCCCCTACGCCCTGCGTCTGCCCGGCAGGGAGTCAGCCTGCACACAGTGACCCCCGCGTGCCGCCCGGCTTCACGGGCGACGCCGCGCCCGTGGTCGTAATGGAGGAAGCGGAAACGGGTCGGGGCTGCGGCTCGTGCGGGCGTGTGCCGAGTCCTGGAGTGTCTCCGTGCTGCGCTAGCCGGGGACGTCCAGGGATGGCAAGCTGCTGTGGGCGGATCGCCGGAGTCGTGACGTGACGTAATCACGCCTGATCACAGCAACATTGTGGGCAAGCCCCGCGCCCATCAGGAGGTTTCACAGGAAAATCTCAGCTAAGTCGCAGCGGGATTCTCACGTTCGTGGGGAACAGTGAGGTCTGATGAAGCGCATCTCACGCATCACGGTCACCTCGCGTCCCGCGCTGTTGGGCGCCGTGGTGATGCTCGCCATGACCTCGGCGTCCGTGGCGGCCGCCGATGACGGGCCGGGGCCCCTCGGGGTCACCGCCGATGTCGTCGCGACTCGGCAGGCGGTGCGGGTCGGCGCGCTGTTCGGCGCCGATCGGGCCTACGATCTGTCCGGCGGCCACTTCTGCACGGCCTCGGTCGTGCACAGCCCGCGGGGCAACCTCCTCGTCACCGCCGCGCACTGCGTGGGCGACGCCGACAGCGACCTGGTGTTCGTGCCGGGCTACCGCGACGGACAGGCGCCGTACGGGGTGTGGAAGGTCGGGAAGCGTTACCTGCCCGACGGCTGGGCCAAGGACCAGGACGAGGACAGCGACCTGGCCCTCGTCACCGTCGACGACCTGGACGGCAGGCGGATCGAGGACGTGGTGGGAGCCAACCGGTTCACGCCCGGTACGGCCACCGGGGCCACCGCCGTCACCCTCATCGGCTACCCCGACTCGCGTGAGGTGCCCATCCGCTGCACCAACAAGCCGGTCGCGCACAGCGGCACCCAGCAGCGCATCGACTGCCCCTCTTTCGCCAGCGGCACCAGCGGCAGCCCCTGGATCAACGGGAACCAGCAGGTCGTCGGCGTCCTCGGCGGCCACGAGGAGGGCGGCTCGACCGATGACGTGTCGTACAGCGTGGTACTGGGCAGCAAGGCGGCCGAGCTGTACAAGGACGCGATCGGCGATCCCTGAAGTGCGGGCGGTGCGCAAGCGGCTGCCGCGGGGGATGCCCCCTTCGACAGCCGCCGTTCGAATGGCCTGACCGCCGCTCAGCGGCTCGCCGCCACCGGCGAGGTCTTCCCCTCCGTCGCCGCCACCGCCGGCTTTTCGGTCGCGGCCTTCGCCGCCGCTGCCGCCGCCGTGCGCTGGGTGACCCGGCGCAGGTACAGGTTGTTGAAGATGTGCGCCAGCGCGGTCAGCGAGGCGCCGACCACCTGCGTGCCGGCCGGGATCACGCCGGTCAACGCGGAGATGACGAACGCGGTGATCGGGACGACGTCCATGAAGAGGACACCGTTGAGCGGGCCGAGGTAGCGGTTGCCGAAGTTCCAGCCGAGGACGCCCGCGAAACCGGCGATGATGCTCATGTAGGCGAGCTCGGGGAGGATCGTCGCCACCGCGTGGCCGCTCGGGACCGGGACGCCGCCCGTGGCCAGGATGACCGCCGTGATGACGCCGGCGCTGGCCAGGCCCGGGACCGTGGTGATCGCCGTGTACTTGATCGGCGACCAGCCCGGGAAGTAGGTCGCACCGGAGGTGTAGATCACCCAGCACAGCGCGGCGAAGAGGAGCAGCGCGTCAGGGCCGAAGTCACCCGGGTGGGAGAGCAGCGTGGACAGGCCGCCGTCGGAGACCACCAGGATGGCACCGACGAACGACATCGCGATGAAGGCGAGCGCGCCCTTGGGCGGAACCACCTTGCGCAACACCCAGTTGACCAGGAAGCCCATCATGGGCATGGTCGCCATCATGATCGAGGCGTTCAGGGCGCCCCGGGCACCGATGAGGTCCTGACCGAAGAACACGAGGAACTGGAATCCGGCGAACCCGGCCGTGCCGAACAGCCAGGCCAGGCCGATCCGCTCGCCCTTCAGCCTGAGCCCGGCCGCGCCCTCGCGCAGCCGCAGGAACACCAGGAACATCGCGCCGGCGATCGCGTACCGCAGGCAGGTGAAGGTGAACGGGTCGATGTGCTTCAGGGTCACGTCCATGAGGGGGAACATCGCTCCCCAGGACACGGTCGCGAGGAGGCAGAGCAGCACGCCCCGGCCGTAGTTCTTCTGATCGGCCGTCCGAGGAGCGGGCACCTGAGGGCTTCATCACCTCCGTGTCCGATCCGGACGACCCCAGCAGGACCGGGCTGCGCCTCACCCTCGGCCACAAGGCGCAGATCGGCTTCTGGTCAACGGCAACGGCGGGACCGGTCCTCACGCCCCCCACTACGTCACCGTCAGCGTGAAGCCACCGCACTCGATCGACCCGAGCACAGGCAAGCCGGCCACCGGGGTGCTCTCGCCCAACGTGGCGCTGGGGTACACCAGCGAGCCCATCGATCTCTACGGTGGTGACAAGTCCGCCTGGAAATACCTCACGTACCCGGATGACTTCCGCACCTGGGAGCCGAACGGAAAGAAGACGACGCCGTCCATCCCGCTCGTCAACGATCCCGGTGACCGGACCGTCCAGTGGTTCCACATCCGTACGCCTGCCGACCACAGCAGCATCGCTTGCGGCGGCTTCACCGTGAAATGACGCCACATCACGCCGAGTGCGTCATGAACCGTCGCCGCATGGGGGAAAGTTGAACCGTGCGGAAGGTATGGGTGATCGGTGGGGCGGCCGTCGGGCTCGGCATGGGCTTCGTCATGCTTCTCGTGATCGGGGTGTACGTCGTCGCCGGGAACCTCGTCAACGGAGTCGGCTCGGGGGGCCGGGCGCTCGCGAAGGGTGCCGTACCGGCCGCCTACAAGTCGCTCGTGCAGAAGTGGGGCAACCTGTGCCCGGCGCTCACCCCGGCGCTGCTCGCCGCCCAGCTGTACCAGGAGAGCGGCTGGAACCCGACCATCGTCAGCCCGGCCGACGCGCGGGGCATCGCCCAGTTCATCCCCAGCACATGGGCCACGCACGGCATCGACGGCAACGGCGACGGCAAGCGGGACATCTGGGACCCCAACGACGCGATTCCGTCGGCCGCTTCGTACGACTGCGAGCTGGCGAAGTACGTGAAGGGCGTGCCGGGCAACGTCTCCGACAACATGCTCGCCGCCTACAACGCCGGTGCCTATCGGGTGATAAGGGCCGGCGGGGTTCCGGCCATCAGCGAGACGCAGAACTACGTCAAGCGGATCCGCAGCCTGGCGCAGAGCTTCGCCGCGCCTGCCGGCCGGATCGACCCCACCCAGCAAGCCGCCGGCGCCATCGCCTTCGCGCAGAGCAAGTTGGGGACGCCTTATCTGTGGGGTGGTGAGGGGTCGGCCGAGCAGGGCGGGCGGTTCGACTGTTCGGGGCTGACGCAGGCCGCGTACGCGAAGGTCGCGATCACGCTGCCGCGGGTGGCCAATGATCAGTACAACGCCGGGCCGCATCCGTCGCGCGATCAGCTTCTCCCGGGTGATCTGGTGTTCTTCTCCACCGATCTCGGCGACTCGCGGGCCATCCATCACGTGGGGATCTATGTGGGCGGCGGTTACATGATCGACGCGCCGAGGACGGGAGCCGTCATCCGGTTCGACCCGATCGATACGCCGGATTACTTCGGCGCCACCCGCGTCACCGAAGATGGCGCAAAAGCGCTTCCCACGACGGTTTGAGACGGTGTGACCGAGCGTGAACCAACCCCCTGAACTGCGACGATGAGTCTCTCTTCGATAACGTCTGCGTGATCATTCAGTGGAGAGTGGAACGTATTGATGGGGACCGTGCGTTCCTGTTGACGTAGCCGAGCGGACGTCAGGTACGGGCAGTGCGGCAGTGCAGCGGAAGCGGATCTACGAACCACAGGGGTAGGAGCGGCGCACACGAGGTGCGTCCGGTAGACGACGAAGGGGCCGCAGCACCATGGCTGTACTCGCCGAATCCGGATCGAACCCCGACGTCGACCTGCTCTACGACATCAATGGCCTGGCCAAGGAAGCGCCCCGCTGGTTCGACCGGATCATGGAGTTCGTCGGTGAGTACGGGCTGCTGGTCGCCATGGTGCTGCTCGTGCTGTGGTGCTGGTGGTCCGTGCGGCGCCGGGGCGGCGAGGACGCCGCGTCCTCCGTCGCCGCGCTGGTGTGGGCGCCGCTCGCGGCCGGCATCGCGGTGCTGGTCAACGTTCCGATCCGGGGCTTCGTGGAACGCCCCCGCCCCTTTGTCGATCACCAGGGCCTGGACGTCCTCGTCTCCGGCAAGACCGACTTCTCCTTCGTCAGCGACCACGCGACCATCACCATGGCGCTGGGCGTCGGCCTCTTCGTCGCCAACCGCCGCTTCGGCATCGCCGGTATCGGGCTCGCGCTGCTGGAGGGGTTCTGCCGGGTCTACATGGGCGTGCACTATCCGACGGACGTCGTCGGCGGCTTCGCGCTCGGTACGGCCGTCGCGCTGCTGCTCTCCCCGCTGGCCTCGGCGCTGCTCACCCCGCTGATGCGAGCGGTGGAGCGGTCGCCCCGGGCGGGGTGGATCGTGCGGACGCGATCGGTGAGCGGGGCGCGTGAGGGGGCGTCGCTTCCGGCCGCCCGTACGTCGATGGAGTCCGAGGAACGGGACCTCGCGGCGTAGCCGACGGCACCGCAGCGCCCCGCCCCCGTCTCACAGCCCCTGCGCGTACGAGAAGAACCTCTGCGGGTCGTACTGCTTCTTCACCTTCCCCAGCCGGGTCACCGCGTCCCCGTAGTACGCCGTCTTCCAGTCCCGCAGCGTCGGGTCGGTGTAGTTCTGGTACGCCGCGCCGGAGGCGTACGGCTTCATCGCGTCGTGCGCCGAGGTCAGCCAGGACTGGGCCGTGGTGCCGGAAGCCCCCGCGCCCCAGGACGCGATGTACTGGGCCAGCATCCGGGAGCGGCGGTGGACGAAGGCGGTCGCCGTGGGGGAGACGCGGTTGACCGCGCCGCCGAGGGCGATGAACGCGATGCTGCCCGCGCCGCCCCGCACGGCGGCGATCTGCCGCAGCACCGTCTGGATGCCCGCCGGGGAGAGGGAGCGGTCGAAGAAGTCGGAGCGGGCCGCGTACGTCTCCCGGTCCAGCCTGCCCTGCGGGGAGCGGCCCGGCGTGGAGCCCGGCAGGTGGCACTGGGCATCCGTGGAGAAGGAGGAGCAGCCGGCGTAGATCGCCATCGCCTCCTCGTAGCCCCGGCGGCGCAGGCTGACGGAGGAGGCGTTCGCGCCGGCCGCGTGGGCCAGGCGGTCGACCGCGTTCTGGAGCTCGCCGTAGGTGCCGAGGGAGAAGCAGGCCACGGAGATGGTGGGGGTGCGGCCCGGTGAGCACTGCAGGTGCAGGGAGGACCAGATCTCGTCGGGCTGGCTCGGGCCCCACTCCTGCCAGGCCTTCAGCACGGACGCGGCCTTGGACCACGGCCATGTCATGTACGCCGTCACCGCCTGCGGGGCCGGGTGGGTCTTGAACTGCAGCTCGGTGACGACTCCGAAGTTGCCGTTGCCGGCGCCGCGCAGCGCCCAGAAGAGGTCGGAGTGCGAGGACGCGTTCGCCGTCACCTGGGTGCCGTCCGCCGTGATCACCGTGGCCTGGGTGAGGCTGTCGCAGGTCAGGCCGTAGGCACGGGAGGCGACGCCGTGGCCGCCGCCGAGCACCAGGCCGGAGACGCCGACGGTGGGGCAGGAGCCCGCGGGTATGGTCACGCCCTTCGCGGCCAGCGCCCGGTAGACGTCGATCAGCTTGGAGCCGGCGCCGACGACGGCCTGGCCGCCAAAGACGCGTATGCGGTTCAGCCGGGACACGTCGAGGACGAGGCGGTTGTCGCCGGAGGAGTAGCCCGCGTAGGAGTGACCCCCGTTGCGTATGGACACCCGCACATCATGGGCATGGGCGTAGGCGAGGGACGTACGGATGTCGCCGGCATGGGCGACGTAAGCCACCGCGGCGGGCTTCAGACCGTCGAAGCGGGTGTTGTACAGATGGTGGGCCGTGGTCCAGCTCGCGTCACCGGGCCGGACCAGGGTGCCGTCCAGGTCGTGGGCGAGGGCCGTCCAGTTCGCGGCGGCGTTGGCGCTGGTGGTCTTGAGGGACGTGAGCGAGGATGAGCCCGTGCTCGCCGAGGCAGTGGACCTGCCCGCGCCCGAGCTGCAGCCGGTCAGTGCGGTCGCGGCCAGTACGGCCGTGCCGCCCGCGATGAACGTACGCCGTTCCATGCCCATCGTCCTGGGTCGCCTTTCCGCAGGCCTCCTTGGCCTTTCCTGGAATGAGACGACCCCGCGGGCACGTTGGTTCGTAACAGTTCACGCACAGCAAAACGAACGCCGAAGACGTGTGCGGGTCACTGGATTGTCGGAACCTCCACGTGCCCTCCCCGTGAGCATTCCGTGACCTTACCGGGCCGACGGCAGGGGTTCACCCTCCGTTCACTTCCGGCCATTGGCGGCTTCACCTGTTCTGCCTAATTTCGGCCGTGCACGGTGCGGAGCGCGGCCATATGCGCTCGCGCTACCTCCATACACCTCGCACGCCGCCGACCGCGGCGGCTCCTGGAAGGAACTCCCGAAAGTGATGCTTCAGCGCAAGAACCGGCTGCGCGCCCTCTCGCTCGGTGCGATCGCCGTGACCGGCGCCCTGGCCCTGACGGCGTGCGGCTCCGACGACAATGGTGGCGGTTCCAAGGCCTCGAGCAACCCGTCGGGTTCTGCTGCCGCCAACTCCGCGATCAAGTGTGACAACGCCAAGGGTCAGCTGCTCGCAGACGGCTCCTCCGCGCAGAAGAACGCGATCGACGCCTGGGTCAAGGAGTTCTCCCAGGCCTGTGGCGTGCAGATCAACTACAAGGGTGGCGGCTCCGGTGCCGGTGTCACCTCCTTCAACCAGGGCCAGCTGGCCTTCGCCGGTTCCGACTCCGCGCTGAAGCCGGACGAGGTCACCGCCTCCCAGAAGGTCTGCTCCGGCGGTCAGGGCATCGACCTCCCGATGGTCGGCGGCCCGATCGCCCTCGGTTACAACGTCCCGGGTGTCGACAACCTGGTCCTGGACGCCCCGACCATCGCCAAGATCTTCGACAGCAAGATCACCAACTGGAACGATGCGGCGATCAAGAAGCTGAACCCGTCGGCGAAGCTTCCCGACCTGAAGATCCAGGCCTTCCACCGTTCCGAGGACTCCGGCACCACGGACAACTTCACCAAGTACCTGATCGCCACCACCCCGGACAACTGGAAGTACTCCGGCGGCAAGGCCTGGCAGGCCAAGGGCGGCCAGGCGGCCTCCGGCTCCGCCGGTGTGGCCCAGGGCGTCAAGCAGAACTCCGGCGCGATCGGCTACTTCGAGCTGTCCTACGCCAAGGACATGAACACCGTCTCCATCGACACCGGCGCCAAGGCCCCGGTCAAGCCCTCCGTCGAGAGCGCGACCGCCGACATCGCGGCCGCCAAGGTCGTCGGCACCGGCAAGGACCTGTCCCTGAAGCTGGACTACGCCACCAAGGCCGAGAACGCCTACCCGATCACCCTGGTGACGTACGAGATCGTCTGCGACAAGGGCAACAAGGCGGACACCCTGCCCGCCACCAAGGCCTTCCTCAACTACATCGCCAGCGAGGACGGTCAGAAGCTGCTGTCGCAGAACGACTACGCCCCGATCCCCGACGCGATCATCGGCAAGGTCCGCACCACCATCGCGGGCCTGAGCTGATCTGATCCGAAAGTGCGGCCCGGCGCCCGAACGGGCCGGGCCGCACCGTCCGGTGCACCGCCGCCATGAGTCGCCGCCCCACCCGGCCGGCCGGCTCCGCAGACCGGAGAACCCGATGGACATATCGACCAAGACAACAGACGCATCTCCCCCCTCGCCCCAGCCCACGGTGGCCGAGCAGAAGCGCAACGCCCGCGGCGCGTCCCGCCCCGGTGACCGCGTCTTCCTCGGCCTCACCCGCGGCTCGGGCATTCTGCTGCTGGTGATCATGGCCGCGATCGCGGTCTTCCTCACCTACCGTGCCTCCCTGGCGATCAGCAAGGACCACGGGAACTTCCTCACCACCTTCGAGTGGAACACCAACCTGACGCCGCCGGTCTTCGGCATCGCGGTGCTGGCCTTCGGCACGGTCGTCTCCTCGATCATCGCCATGGTCATCGCGGTCCCGATCGCCGTCGCGATCGCGCTGTTCCTCACCCACTACGCCCCGCGCCGGCTGAGCGGTCCCATCGCCTATGTGATCGACCTGCTCGCCGCGGTGCCGTCCATCGTGTACGGCCTCTGGGGTGCCCTGATCCTCGTCCCGCACATGGCGGGCCTGTTCGGCTGGCTGAACGACTACTTCGGCTGGACCGGCATCTTCTCCTGGGACGGCGGCGCCCCCCGCTCCATGCTCACCGTCGGCGTCCTGCTGGCGATCATGGTCCTGCCGATCATCACCAACGTCAGCCGTGAGGTGTTCCGGCAGGTCCCGCGGATGCACGAGGAGGCCGCGCTGGCCCTCGGCGCCACCCGCTGGGAGGTCGTCCGCATGGCCGTGCTGCCCTTCGGCCGCTCCGGTGTGATCTCCGCGTCCATGCTCGGCCTCGGCCGCGCCCTCGGCGAGACGATGGCCGTCGCCACCGTGCTCTCCCCGGACTACGTCATCCACGCCAGCCTGCTGAACCCGGGCGGCGGCACCTTCGCGCAGAACATCGCCAGCAAGTTCGGTGAGGCCACCGAGCAGGGCCGGGACGCGCTGATCGCCTCCGGTCTCGTCCTCTTCGTCATCACCCTGGTGGTCAACGGCGCGGCCCGCATGATCATCGCCCGCCGCAAGGAGTACTCGGGGGCCAACGCATGAGCACCGCAGCCGTCACCCACAAGCGCCACAGCACGCTGCGCGGCGCCAGCCTCCCGAAGTGGACCCCCTGGGCCATCGCCGCCGGCTCGATCGTCCTGGCCGTGGCCATCGGCCTGATCGGCGGGCTGAGCAGCAAGGTCGAGTGGGGCCTGATCGCCGCGATCCTCTTCGTCCTCGGCACCTACGGCATCGCGGCCAAGGTCGAGGGCCGCCGCCAGGCCAAGGACCGGATCGCCACCTCCCTCGTCTGGGTCGCCTTCCTGCTCGCCGTCATCCCGCTGGTCTCCCTGATCTGGACGACCATCTCGCGCGGCGTGAAGGTCCTCAACGTCTACTTCCTCACCCACTCCATGGGTGTCGTCGCCGACTCCGAGCCCGGTGGCGGTATCTACCACGCCATCATCGGCAGCCTGGAGCAGGTCGGCCTCGCCACGGTCATCGGTGCGCCGATCGGCATCCTCACCGCGATCTACCTGGTGGAGTACGGGCGGGGCAGGCTCGCCAAGGCCGTCACGTTCTTCGTCGACGTCATGACGGGTATCCCGTCGATCGTCGCCGGCCTGTTCATCCTGTCGCTGATGCTCATCTTCAAGATGCAGCCCTTCGGCTTCGCCGGTTCGCTGGCCCTGGCCATCCTGATGATGCCGGTCGTCGTCCGCTCCACCGAGGAGATGCTCAAGCTCGTCCCGAACGAGCTGCGCGAGGCCTCGCTGGCGCTCGGTGTGCCGAAGTGGCGGACTATCTTGAAGGTAGTCCTGCCGACCTCCATCGGCGGTATCACCACCGGCGTCATGCTGGCCATCGCCCGTATCGCGGGCGAGACCGCTCCGGTGCTGCTGCTGGTGTTCGGCAACCCGTTCATCAACAACAACCCCTTCGAGGGTGCGCAGGCGTCACTGCCGCTGTACATCTTCCAGCAGTACCAGCAGAGCGCGGGTGCCAGCGCGGCGTACGACCGCGCCTGGGCGGCCTCCCTGACGTTGATCGCCTTCGTGATGATCCTCAACCTGGTGGCCCGCGGCATCGCCCGCTGGAAGGCACCGAAGACCGGTCGCTGACGCGGCCATACAGCGACCGAGCTTGAATTTCTGGAAGTGAAGTAGACGACATGGCCAAGCGAATCGACGTAAGCGGACTCACCGCCTACTACGGCTCCCACAAGGCGATCGAAGACATCTCGATGACCGTCGAGCCGCGTTCGGTGACGGCGTTCATCGGCCCCTCCGGCTGCGGCAAGTCGACGTTCCTGCGCACGCTGAACCGTATGCACGAGGTCACCCCCGGTGGCCGCGTCGAGGGCAAGGTGCTGCTGGACGACGAGGACCTGTACGGCGCCGGCATCGACCCGGTGTCCGTCCGCCGCGAGGTGGGCATGGTCTTCCAGCGCCCGAACCCCTTCCCCACGATGTCGATCTTCGACAACGTGGCGGCGGGTCTGCGCCTGAACGGCAACTACAAGAAGAGCCAGCTGAACGACATCGTCGAGAAGTCGCTCAAGGGCGCGAACCTCTGGAACGAGGTCAAGGACCGCCTGAACAAGCCGGGCTCCGGCCTGTCCGGTGGCCAGCAGCAGCGCCTGTGCATCGCCCGCGCGATCGCGGTCGAGCCGAAGGTCCTCCTCATGGACGAGCCCTGCTCCGCCCTGGACCCGATCTCCACCCTCGCCATCGAGGACCTGATCGGCGAGCTGAAGGAGCGCTTCACGATCGTCATCGTGACGCACAACATGCAGCAGGCGGCGCGTGTCTCGGACCGTACGGCGTTCTTCAACCTGGCGGCCGTGGGCCAGCCGGGCCGGCTGATCGAGATCGACGACACCGAGCGCATCTTCTCCAACCCGTCGGTACAGGCGACCGAGGACTACATCTCGGGCCGCTTCGGCTAAGCCGGTGCCGGCGTCGTAGACCCCTCGCGGTGCTGCATGGCGGTGCCACCGCGAGGACGCAGGAGGGCCCGCCCCTGGCTCCCGGGGGCGGGCCCATTGCGTTCGGCCCGGGCCGCTGTGGCCGCTCGGCCGTGGTGTGTCCGACGGCCGTCAGGACCGGCCTTTACGGATTGAGGTCCAGCACGCGCACCGGCTCGCCGATCCACCGGTCCGGCGTGGTGGTGGCGATGATCGCTCCGTCGGGACGGTCCGGGGTGGGCTGGGCAGCGCACTGACAGTGCGCCGCGGCCCAGGTGTTCCGCTGGTCCGGCGCCAGGGCCGCGGGCAGGTCCAGGTCCAGGACGGAGATGCCCGGCAGGGCGGCGAGATGCTCTGCCGTACCGGGACGGGCCCGGTCGGCTTCGACCAGTGCGCACGCCGGGGCGTACAGGTACCAGCCGGCCTCGTGGGCGCGGAGGATCAACCGGGAGACGAGGACGTCGCCCCGGCCGGCCGCGGCCATGGCGGTGTCGTCCAGGACGATGTGCAGCGCGTCGCTCACCGGGCCGCCGCCCTGGCCAGCCGGCGGTCCCGCTCGCTGTCGAGGTCCCGTTCCTCCGCGGGACCGGGTGCGTAGCCGGTCCACTCCGTCAAGGCGGCGCGGGCCTGATCGGCCCGCTCGGCGGGAGTGAGCAGGGTTTCGGCGAGCCGCGCCAGGTAGGCGCGCAGCGACATCCCTTCGGCTGCCGCTATGGCGGCGAGCCGGTCCCGGGCTTCCTCAGGGATACGAACGTTTGGCGTCGGCCATCGTCGGACTCCTCGGCACGCAATGGGTACGGGTACGTACCCTGCTGACCGCTTTACAGCACCGTCAGCTTCTCCACGCCGAAGGCAAGCGCGGCGACCACCCCTGCCGCCGGCATCGTGATGAACCAGCCCAGGACGATGTTCTTGGCCACGCCCCAGCGGACGGCGTTGACGCGCTTGGTCGCGCCCACGCCCATGATCGCCGAGGTGATGACGTGGGTCGTGGAGATCGGGGCCTTGAAGAGGAAGGCGGTGCCGAACATGATCGAGGCGCCGGTGGCCTCCGCCGCGAAGCCCTGCGGGGGGTCCAGCTCGATGATCTTGCGCCCCAGCGTGCGCATGATGCGCCACCCGCCCGCGTAGGTACCCAGGGACAGCATCACCGCCGAGACGATCTTCACCCAGACCGGGATCGGGTCGCCGAACGTCTCGTGGCCGGAAATCACCAGTGCCATGACGACGACACCCATCGTCTTCTGGGCGTCCTGGAGGCCGTGGCCGAGGGCCATGCCGGCCGCCGAGACCGTCTGCGCGATACGGAAGCCGCGCTTGGCCTTGTGCGGGTTGGCCCGGCGGAACAGCCACATGATCGCCAGCATGACGAGGTAGCCGACGATGAGACCGACCACGGGGGACAGGAACATCGGGATGATGATCTTGTCCAGCACTCCGTTCCAGTGGACCGCCGTGCCGCCCGCCAGGGCCGCGCCGACCAGGCCGCCGAACAGGGCGTGGGAGGACGAGGACGGCAGGCCGAAGTACCAGGTGATCAGGTTCCAGGTGATCGCGCCGAGCAGGGCCGCGAAGAGGATGCCCATCCCCGACGAGCCGGCAGGCGTCTCGATCAGGCCTTCGCTGACCGTCTTGGCGACCCCTGAGCCCAGGAAGGCACCGGCGAGGTTCATCACCGCGGCCATGGCGAGGGCCGCCCGGGGCGTGAGCGCTCGAGTCGACACCGACGTCGCGATCGCGTTCGCCGAGTCGTGGAAGCCGTTGGTGTAGGTGAAGAAGAGTGCGACCAGGATGGTCACGACGAGGGCGAAGGTGTCCATCGACGCCTCAGGACTCCTTGACGGCGATGGTCTCCACCGTGTTCGCCACGTGCTCGAACGCGTCCGCCGCCTCTTCCAGGACGTCCACGATCTGCTTGAGCTTGAGCACCTCGATCGCGTCGTACTTGCCGTTGAAGAGGTGAGCCAGCAGCTTGCGGTGGATCTGGTCCGCCTGGTTCTCCAGGCGGTTGACCTCGATCCAGTACTCGGTCAGGTTGTCCAGCGTGCGCAGGTTCGGCATCGCCTCGGCCGTCAGCTCGGCGGCCCGGGCCAGGACCTCGATCTGCTGCTCGACGCCCTTCGGCAGTTCCTCGATGTTGTAGAGGACGACCAGGTCGACGGCCTCCTCCATGAAGTCCATGATGTCGTCCAGGGACCCGGCGAGGGAGTAGATGTCCTCGCGGTCGAACGGCGTGATGAACGAGGAGTTCAGCTGGTGGAAGATCGCGTGCGTGGCGTCGTCACCCGCGTGTTCCGCGGCCCGCATACGCTCTGCGATCTCGGCTCGGGCAGGTGCGTCCGCCCCGAGCAGTTCCATCAGGAGTTTCGAGCCGGTGACGATGTTGTCCGCGGATGCGGCGAACATGTCATAGAAGCTCGTCTCCCTGGGGGTCAGACGAAAGCGCACGTGGGGTCCTCGGGGTGCTTCGGTTTCGGTCAGGCTGATGCTAGGCGCATCATCCGGCCACGGCTAATGGGCCGCATCCCAGTGTCGCCCATCGGGCAGTTTGATCAGCACGGGGGCGGACCAAGGGCTCCCTACCCCGCAAAGTTGGTTACCATATACCCAGTAGGGGTATGTATCCCCGATTGTGTCCACAGCTTGTCCCGCAGCTCGTCCCGAGATGGAGGCCCGCGATGACGACGACCGAGGCCGGCGCCACGGCTCCCTCCGAGACCCCGAGTGGGATCGTGAGTGAGACCGCGCACACTTCGCACGCCACGCACGGCTACCACAAGCAGAAGGACGAGCACCTCAAGCGGCTGCGCCGGATCGAGGGGCAGATCCGCGGTCTGCAGCGGATGGTCGACGAGGACACGTACTGCATCGACATACTGACCCAGGTCTCCGCCTCCACCAAGGCGCTGCAGTCGTTCGCACTGCAGCTGCTGGAGGAGCATCTGCGGCACTGCGTGGCCGACGCGGCCCTCAAGGGCGGGGACGAGATCGAAACCAAGGTGGACGAGGCGACGAAGGCGATCGGCCGCCTCCTGCGCTCCTGAGAGCCGGGCGCTAGTCCTCACGTTCCTCGGACACCCGCAGCACCTGGTCGATGCTCTCCAGGCTGAGCCGGTCCTCGGCCGCGGAGGCCGCGATGATCAGCTCTCCGCACAGTTCGATCTCGGCGAGGGCCACGTGGTCCTGCACCGCCGTACCCCCGACCGGAGCCACCCGCCTCACCTCTTCTCCGCCGTCACCGACTTCCTAGAGTAGGGAGGGCTCTACACGCCGCGCATGGCACGGACGGGCTACTTACGGGGTGGTGCCAGGGACTAGTCGCCGTCCTCGGCGATACGGCCCGCGTAGATGTCCGCCGGGCGCGGCAGCCGTACGTCGGCGGGGGCACCGAAGTCGTAGAGCAGCGTCGTCGAGGCGACCGCCACGGGGGTCTTCTGCTTGCCGTTGACGAAGCTGAAGCGCTGCCTGAGCTTGCGGATGCGGCCCTGGTCGTCGAGATAGGCGTCGAACGGAACCTCGGCCGTGGCGAACCCTTTCGCCGCCGCGGCCAGCGGCTCTCTGTCCTCGGCGGAGGCCTTCCGGGCCGCGCTGCCCAGATCCGCCGTGCCCCGGTAGTGGCGTACGGCGGTCCCGCCGACCTCGGTCCTGCCGACGTAGGTCGCCGTCCGCGTCCCGCGCAGCACCTCGGCCGCCGCGTACGGGTCGGTCGCGCCGCCGGTGACCAGGTTGCCGTCGGACAGCGTGGCGGTGGCCACCCGGACCCACTTGTCGGCGGGCACGCCCGCGCCCCGGTTCTTCATGAACAGGGCGCCGGGGGCGAGGAGTTCGGTGATCGGCTTGTGTTCGGGGGTGCCCGCCGGGTCCTCGGGCAGGACGACGGTGAGCCGGCCGAGCCGGTGCCGGTAGTCGTAGACGCCCTGGCCGCGGATGGTGACCCGGGTGCCGCCCGTGGCCATCTCCATGGAGGTGGTGGCCTTGGAACTGCCCGCCCCGCGCAGCGTGTCCACGGCCCGGTGCAGGACGGCGACCGCGTCGCCCCCGCCCTTGACGTCCTCGGCGGCGGCCCCGCTGCCGGAACAGCCCGTGGCACCCGCCCCGAGGCCGAGCATGATGCCGACCGCGACGACCGTCCTGCCCGCGGTCCTGTGCTGCCGCCGTTCCATCGCCTGCCTACCCCCAAGCCGGTACGTTCGTCACGGGCCCCCTGTCGTCCGGTTAACGACGGGTAGGGGGGCACCGTCACGCACCGTGGGGGGCGCGGAAGGTCATACGAACCCTTTAACCGCGGTGTCGGTAACGTTGTCAGGGTGGCGCGGCAGGAGGGACCGGAGGGCATCCGGCAGGGGCAGGGCCAGGAACACCTCACCTCGACGGCGGAACAGGGCCGTTTCTGCACGGCCCGCTGTACCTGCGGCTGGCGGGGTCCGGCCCGCCGGGCCCGCAGCCAGGCCCGTACGGACGCGGCGGCTCACGCGGCGGAGCGGTGAAGGGCGTCGATGAGTTCGCGGTCGCGGAGCTGGGTGAGGCGGCTGCGGGCCGCGGCGGGGGAGAGCCACAGGATGCGGTCCACCTCGGCGTTCGGGGTGAAGTGCCCGGAGACCGCCTCGGCCGCCCAGTAACGCACCTGCTTCGGGCGGCCGTTGGCCAGATACCGCACGGTCGGGAGTTCGGCGCCGGGCACGGCCGTGTACCCGGTCTCCTCCGCGACCTCCCGAAGGGCACCCGCGAGCGCGTCCTCGCCGCGCTTGAGCTTGCCCTTCGGATGCGACCAGTCGTCGTACTTCGGCCGGTGGACCAGACAGATCTCCAGGTCACCGGAGACCGGCGAGCGGCGCCACAGTACGCAGCCGGCCGCCCGCACCAGGGTGTCGCTCACACTGCCTCCTCGTGGGGACTCAGGGTGCGCTGACGGTCTGCTTCTGCCAGGCCTGCTGGAAGGCGAACCTGGCGGCCTCCACCTCGTGCCGCTGGTCGGCGTGGAGCACGCCGAGCGCGTACGCCGTCGCCGGGGCGATCCGGGGCGTACGGGCGGCCTGGGCCGCCGCCGCTGCCGCCTCCGAGGCGTCCCGGTGCCGGTTCAGGGCCTGCCCGGCCGCCAGCAGGCGCATGTCCACGGGCAGCCCCCCAGGCTCTCGGCTTCGTTCGAGCTGGGAGGTACCCCCACCGCCGCGCAGTGCCTCCTGGGCGTACCGGTGCAGCCGCAGCAGCAGCCGGACCTGGTGCCAGGGGCCGTCCTGGGGGTGCGGTGCCGGGTCCGGGGACAGCCCGTGCACCAGGGCCTCCGCGTTGTACGGGTGGCCCGCGACGACCAGCGGGAGCCCTGCGATGGCGTCTGTCAGCCGTTCCTCCGCGGCGGCTGCCAGGGGGCGCAGGCCGGTCGTGGGGGCGGTGGGAGTGAGGGGGACCTCGCTGGCGAGTACGGCGACCTTGTCCGCGACGGCGTGGAAGCGGCTCGATCCGAGTGCCTGCAGGGCCGTGGAGTGGGCCCGGGTCCGGGCCAGGGTCAGCTGGCGTTCGAGCAGGGCGCCCGCTTTCGCCGCGCCCACCGTGAGGTTGCCGCGTTCCGCTGTGAGGCTCGCCGGGCCACCGGAGTCGAGAGATGCCGTCGCGCCCAGCTCGACGGACGTCACCTGGCCCGGGAAGGCCGTCGCCCCGGACAGCCGGTGCAACGCCAGCAACAGTCGCTCCAGCCGGGCCTCGTACGCGTGCTCAAGGCCCAGCGTGCCCGAAAGCCACGCCAGTTCGGGGCGCATCTCCTCGGACCAGTCGGGGTCGAGGAGCGGGCGGAAGGTGTGCAGGCTGCCGCTGATGCGGCGGGCCGAACGGCGCAGTGCCCGCGCCGCGTCGACGGACTCCCCCGCGCCGCTCTCCGCCGCGCTCGCCTGAGCTCGCGCGGAGCCGCCCCCGTTCGCACCGCCGGTCTCACGGTGCAGGCGCAGGGCGCGGAGGAACTCCGTGGCCTGGGCGCGCAGATACGCCGCGAGGGCGTCCCCGGTCACCACCTCGGCCGTGGGGTCCGTCGGGTCAAGGTGTTGCTGTGCCACGCCGGCGCCTCCGGGCGTCTATGAGCATCTCCTGGACGTTGCGCAGGGGTTGGCCGTCCGCGTCGGTCGCGTGTCGCGTCCACTCGCCGTCCGGACCGAGGTGCCAGGAGGAGGTCGAATCGGACATGCCGGTGTCGAGCAGCCGGTTGAGGGCTGCCCGGTGGGCGGGGTCGACGACCCGCACCAGGGCCTCTATCCGGCGGTCGAGGTTGCGGTGCATCATGTCGGCGCTGCCGATCCACACCTCGGGCTCGCCGCCGTTGCCGAAGGCGAACACGCGGGAGTGCTCCAGGAAGCGGCCGAGGACCGAGCGGACCCGGATGTTCTCCGAGAGGCCCGTGACGCCGGGGCGGACCGCGCAGATGCCGCGCACCCACACGTCCACCGGCACACCCGCCTGGGAGGCGCGGTAGAGGGCGTCGATGACCGCCTCGTCGACGATCGAGTTGACCTTGAGCCGGATGAACGCCGGACGGCCCGCGCGGTGGTGCTGGACCTCCTTCTCTATCCGCGAGATCAGGCCGTCGCGCAGGGACTTGGGGGCCACCAGCAGGCGGCGGTAGGTCTCCCGGCGGGAGTAGCCCGACAGGCGGTTGAAGAGGTCGGAGAGGTCCGCCCCGACCTGCTGGTCGGCGGTGAGCAGGCCCAGGTCCTCGTACAGGCGCGCCGTCTTCGGGTGGTAGTTGCCCGTGCCGACGTGGCTGTAGCGGCGCAGGGTCTCGCCCTCCTGGCGGACCACCAGGGACAGCTTGCAGTGCGTCTTCAGGCCGACCAGGCCGTAGACGACGTGGCAGCCGGCCTCCTCCAGCTTGCGCGCCCACTTGATGTTGGCGTGCTCGTCGAAGCGGGCCTTGATCTCGACCAGGACGAGGACCTGCTTGCCGGACTCGGCGGCGTCGATGAGCGCGTCGACTATCGGGGAGTCGCCGGAGGTGCGGTACAAGGTCTGCTTGATCGCGAGGACGTCCGGGTCGGACGCCGCCTGCTCCAGGAAGGCCTGCACGGAGGTGGAGAAGCTGTCGTACGGGTGGTGCAGCAGCACGTCCCGGGTGCGCAGGGCGGCGAAGATGTCCGGCGCGGACGCCGACTCGACCTCGGCGAGGTCGCGGTGGGTGCCGGCGACGAACTTCGGGTACTTCAGCTCGGGCCGGTCGAGGCTGTGGATGCGGAAGAGGCCGGTGAGGTCGAGCGGACCCGGCAGCGGGTACACCTCCGCCTCGCTGATCTTCAGCTCGCGGACCAGCAGGTCCAGCACCTCGCGGTCGATGGACTCCTCGACCTCCAGGCGCACCGGCGGGCCGAAGCGGCGCCGCATGAGCTCCTTCTCCAGGGCCTGGAGAAGGTTCTCGGCGTCGTCCTCCTCGACCTCCAGGTCCTCGTTGCGGGTGAGCCGGAAGGTGTGGTGCTCCAGCACCTCCATGCCCGGGAACAGCTCCTCCAGGTGCGCGGCGATGACGTCCTCGATGGGGACGTACCGGCCGGGGCTGCTCTCCAGGAAGCGGGACAGCAGCGGCGGCACCTTCACGCGCGCGAAGTGCTTGTGCCCGCTGACCGGGTTGCGTACGACCACGGCCAGGTTCAGGGAGAGGCCGGAAATGTACGGGAAGGGGTGCGCGGGGTCGACGGCCAGCGGGGTGAGGACCGGGAAGATCTGGTGCCGGAACAGCGTGAACAGCCGGGCCTGTTCCTTGTCGGTCAGCTCGCTCCAGCGGACCAGGTGGATGCCCTCCTCCGCGAGCGCGGGGGCGACGTCCTCGTGGTAACAGGCGGCGTGCCGGGCCATGAGCTCGCGCGAGCGGGCCCAGATCATCTCCAGCACCTCGCGCGGCTGCAGCCCGGAGGCGGAGCGCGTCGCGACCCCGGTGGCGATACGGCGCTTCAGACCGGCCACCCGGACCATGAAGAACTCGTCCAGGTTGCTGGCGAAGATCGCGAGGAAGTTCGCACGTTCCAGCAGCGGCGTGTTCGGGTCCTCGGCGAGCTCCAGGACGCGCTCGTTGAAGGCGAGCCAGCTGCGCTCACGGTCGAGGAAGCGGCCCTGCGGGAGGAGGGTGTCCTCGGGCTTCGACTCTTCGTACGCGTCGAGATCCGCGTCGAGGTCGGGTTCGAGGTCGGAGACCGCTCCCTGCGCGACATGCGTGCGGTGCGCGGCTATGGAGCCCACGTCGGGCTGGATGCGCTGGACCTCTGCCTGGGTGTCTTGCTGGCTCATGACCCCATTCTTCCGCGCCACGGGCATTACGGGCGCGTCGGAACGTGCGGGCGGGAGCGTCACGGCCCCGTTCCCCGCGGGCCCCTCGGGGGGCGGCGAAGGCTCTGGCACGGCGGGCTTCATTCGCCGAGCGTCGCAAGTCTGGCTGAATCGATGGTTACGGAGACATGACGTGCGGGATAGCGCGGGGCGGCTCCCGGGGGTCTTGGTTGCGAAAGCGAGGCCGCCGGCGCGCATGAGCCTACGGCAGCTGCAGCGCCCCGTGAGGGCGCTGCAGCTGTGTTTGACATGCGGCTCGGCCGCGCGGGCGCGAGCGGCCCACCACGGACCCGCAGACACCCGCGCACCCCCAGGCCAACGGCGATCAGGCGCTGACGAGGAGTCCCTTCGCCTCCGTGGCCGTCCCGGCCGCCCGCAGCCCTCCGGTCTGCCGGCGCAGCACCAGGTAGGAGGCGGTCACCAGCAGGCCGGTGACCGCCAGGAACAGCGCGCTGGTGGTGAGCTGGAGGGGCCAGTAGTGAGAGTAGGGGTGATAGGTGTTGAAGTAGCCGACCGCGTACACGGAGGCGCGGTCGCACGCCCCGGAACCGCAGGACACATGCTCGCCGGTCCTGGTCACCAGGCCCTGGGCGACGATGAGGCCGTCACCGCGGTAGCCCTGGTGGAGGTTGCCGATCCTGGTGACCGCCGGCCACAGGTGGGGCAGCAGCTGCTGGGCCACGCCGGCGACGCCCACGGTGAACAGCGTGCCGACGACCAGCGCGGGCAGGGTACGGCGCAGCACCAGGCCGGCCAGGGTGCCGGCCGCCAGTCCGGCCAGGGCCAGCGCGGCGGTGGTGGGGCCGTTGGCGTGGAAGGTCGTCAGCTCGTACCAGCGCTTGGCGGAGTCGACCCGGCCCAGACCCGCCGACCAGGCGCGGTGGTGCAGCCAGAACAGCAGACAGGTGCCGGTGGCGATGAGGGCCGCCGGGACGGCCAGCCGGACGGTGAGCCAGCGGGCCGGGGAGATGCCCTGGGTCCAGGACAGCCGGGCGGTGCCGGTCTCCAGTTCCCGGCCGGTCAGGGCGGCGCCGGCCCAGGCGGCCACCAGGAAGGGCAGCGCGTTCAGGGCGTCGGTGGCGTAGTCGTAGTAGTCCTTGTAGCGCAGGATCGAGGCCTGGTCGTACGTGCATATGCCCATGCCGCAGGCGTCGAACTGCCGCCAGCCCGCGGCGGCCGCGTCGGCGAGCGGGCCGGCCAGGGCGAGCTGCACGGCGGTCAGGACGATCACCAGGCCGGCGAAGCCGTACAGCGCGGGGCGGTGCAGCCGCAGCAGCCAGCGGGCGGTGCGGGGACGCAGGACGGTCGGGTCGGTGGTCACGCGGCACTCTCCTCGGTGACGGCCGGAGCGGTGGTGAGGGCGGGGGCCTCGGGATTGCGCAAGTGGGCGAGGACCAGCTCCTCCAGCGTCGGCGCCGCGGCGCGCCAGCCGGCGGGAAGTGGTCCGGCCGGGCGGATCAGCGCGGTCAGCTGGCGGCCGGTGACCCGGGACTCGACCACGGCCTGCGCGTCGAGGCCGGCGGAGTCGGCGGCGCCGGTGACCCGGAGGTGGGCGGCGAGCAGGTCGTCGATCTCGCCGGACAGCCGGATCCGGCCGCCGCCGACGAGCAGCAGATGGTCGCAGGAGTCCTCCAGCTCGGCGACGACGTGGGAGGACATCACGATGGTGGTGCCGTACTGGGCGGCCTCGGCCATCAGGGTGCCCATCAGTTCGTGCCGGGCCAGCGGGTCGAGGTCGGCCATCGGCTCGTCCAGGAGCAGCAGTTCGGGCCGCTTGCCGAGGGCGAGGGCGAGCGCGACCCGGGTGCGCTGTCCTCCGGAGAGGGAGCGGATGCGGGCCCGGGGGTCCAGGTCGCCGCCCGCGACGACGTGCTCGGCGGCGGCAGCGTCCCAGTGCCCGGCGTTGAGGTCGGCGCCCATGCGCAGGATCTCGGCGATCGTGAGCTGCGCGTAGAGCGGCTTGTCCTGGGCGACGTAACCGACCCGCGGGCGGGCCGTGGCCGCACTGGTGCCGAGCACCCGCACCCGGCCCTCGGTGGGCGGGAGCAGCCCCGCGGCGAGGGCGAGCAGCGTCGACTTGCCGGCGCCGTTGGGCCCGACGACGGCGCACACCCGTCCGGCGGGCAGCCGGAAGGCACAGTCGCGCAGCGCCCAGCCTCCCCGGCGCCCGAAGCGCTTGCCGAGGCCGGTCGCCTCGATCGCCGTGTCGCTCATGAACGTTCTCCCTGGAAGTGAGTGTCGAGTACGGCGGTGAAGAGTGCGGCCACGTCGTCGCGCGCCAGCCCGGCGCCGCGGGCCCGCTCGGCCCATGCCTCCAGCTCGGTACGGAGGGAGGGGTCGACCGGGGTGGTGCCGAGCGCCCGCCGCACGAAGGTCCCGAGACCCCGGCGCGCCTCCACCAGTCCCTCGCGTTCAAGTTCCCGGTACGCCTTCAGGACGGTGTTGGGGTTGATCGCGGTGGCCTCCACGACCTCACGTGCGGTGGGCAGCCGGTCTCCCGGCTCGAGCAGGCCCATGCGCAGGGCCTGTCTGGTCTGCTGGACGATCTGGACGTAGGTGGCGACCCCGCTGTGCCGGTCGATGCGGTATTCGACCATGCGTTGAACCACCCTTTCACTAATTGAGTAGTGAAAGGGTGGTGCAAGGAAGGGGCGGCCGTCAAGCCGGCCGCCCCTTGTGCAGCTCTATGTCAGGTTTCCGTGCGGTACATCAGGTCCGTCTCGTACGTCGTGAAGCCCAGCCGCTCGTACACCGACACCGCCGCCTGGTTGTCCGCGTCGACGTAGAGCATCGCGGTCGGCAGCTGCTGGCCGGCCAGGTGGCGCAGGCCGATGGTGGTGAGGGCCTTGCCGAGGCCGCCGCCCTGTTCGCCGGGGCGGACCCCGAGGACGTAGACCTCGCCCAGCCCCTCCTCGGCGTGCGCCTTGGTCCAGTGGAAGCCGATCACCTCACCGCGCCGCTCGGCGAGGAAGAACCCGGCCGGGTCGAACCACGGCTCGGCCTTGCGGTCGTCGAGGTCCCGCTGGGCCAGCGAACCCTGCTCGGGGTGGTGGGCGAAGGCGGCCGCGTTGACCGCGAGCCAGGCCGCGTCGTCCTTGCCGGGCACGAAGGTGCGCACGCTCACGCCCTCCGGAAGCCTCGGGTCGGGCAGCTGCAGATCGGTCAACGGCCGCCGCATCTGCCGGAGTTCGCGGAACAGGGTCAGGCCGAGCACCTGGGCGAGGTGCCGGGCGGCGGGATGCCCGCCATGGGCCCACACCCGAAGCCGCTTGCCGGAGGCGGCGAGCAGTGCCGAGCCGAGCGCCCGGCCGTGCCCCTGCCCCCGGTGCACGGGACGTACGACGAGTTCGGCGGCCGGCGCCTCCACCGGATCGGTGTCCTCCAGCTGGGCGTAGCCGACGAGTTCACCGTCGACGCTCAGCAGCAGATGCGAAACGCCCTCGCGGGCCCCGCCGCGCAGTTGCAGCCGGCCCTGCTCGGACACCGGTTGCTGTCCGTCGACCGCGGCCGCCTCGGCGAGCAGGGCCCGCACGGCCTCGGCCTGGTCCGGGGTGAGCGCGGAATGGGTCTCGATGGAGCGGGCGGGGAAGGCCCGTACGGTGTCGTCGCTGCTCATGCGTAGAGGGTACGGCAGCCACCCCGTGAAACCTATGTGAATGGCGCCGTGGTTCCCGAAAATCCCTGTGAATTACTCACAGCGCTCTTTAATTGAGGTCTCACCGGAATTGGCTTTTTCCGGCCTCTGAATGCCGTAATGTTTTCGGTGTCGGAATTCACCGGCATGAATCACGGAAAACGGAGAATCGCTATGTCTTTCCACAAGCTCGCCCCGGTCAAGAAGCATCGCAAGCCCGCTCCGGAGCCGAAGAAGCCGGAGCCGAAGAAGCCCGGACACGCGCCAAAGCGCCGCCCGGTCGGGGACAAGGGCTGAGCCGGATCGTCGTGAGGCGGGGTCACCGGTTATCGCGTGGTCGGACCGGTGGCCCCGCCCCGGGCGGGTAATGCAGAGCGTGTGTCCACAGTTGTGGAAAGGAGTCGTCCATGCTCGGGGAAGCCCGGGAGGCCTTCCGCCGGTTCTGGCCGCTGACCCGCGGGGACCGCGCATGGCTCGGCGTGATCATCGCCTGCGTGGTCGTTTCCGCGCTCGCCGAGACCGCCGCGATCCTGCTGTTCGCCGAGCTGACCGACCACGCCCTCAAGGCCGGTTCGCTGTCCGCCTTCTGGGGGCCGGCCGGCGCCTGGCTCGGTGCGGCCGCGCTCGCCGCGCTGGTCGGCTATCTCGGCAATTCCCTGGCCACCTGGACCGCCGAGAGATTCGTGCTGCGATTGCGCGCGGCCGTCTTCCGCCACGTCCAGGACCTGCCGCCGCACTTCTTCCAGCAGCACCGGCAGGGCGACCTGGTCGAACGGCTCACCGGAGACGTCGAATCCATCGAGCACCTGGTGGTCTCCGGCGTCGTGGGAGCGGTCTCGGCCGCGTTCGCCGCCGTCTTCTACGCCACCGCCGCCTTCTGGCTGCGCTGGGACCTGGCGCTGGCCACCTTCGTTCTCGCGCCCTTCTTCCTGCTCGCCGCGCGCCACTTCTCCGGCCGTATCGAACAGGCTGCCCGCGACGGGCGGGTCGCCGACGGCGCGATCACCTCGGTGGTGGAGGAGTCGCTCGGCAATGTCGTCCTCACCCAGGCGTACAACAGACAGGGGGACGAGGAGAAGAGGCTCGACCGCGAGGCCCGCGCCTGGCTGCGGGCGAGCGTGCGCGGGACGCGGCTGGGCGAGATGTACGAGCAGTTCGTCGAGGTCGTCGAGACGCTGTGCGTGCTCGTGGTGATCGGATTGGGTGTCTGGGAGATCTCCGCCGGTCGTATGACCCTCGGTCAACTCCTCGCGTTCGCCGCCTTCCTCGGCTACCTCTACCCGCCCGTGCGCAACCTCGGCCGACTGGGTCTGACCGTCACCGCGGCCACCGCCGGCGCCCGCCGCATCGGCGAGATCCTGGACGCCGAGCCCGCCGTCACCGACCCCGCCGACCCGGTCCCGCCGTGGCCGGTACACGGCTGGGTCGGCTTCCACGATGTCTCCTTCCGCTACCCGGGCGCCCGCGGCGCCTCCCTCCGGAGCGTCGGATTCACCGCGCAACCGGGCGAGTTGGTGCTGATCACGGGCGCGAGCGGCGCCGGCAAGTCCACCCTGGCCAAGCTCCTCACCCGCTTCTACGACCCGGCGGCCGGCGTGATCACACTGGACGGCGTGCCGCTCACCGACCTCCCCCTGCACTTCCTGCGCGAGCAGGTCGCCCTGCTGCCGCAGCAGACCCTGATCCTCAACGGCACCATCCGCGAGAACATCGCCTGCGGCCGCCCCGGCGCCACCGGCACCGAGATCGAGCAGGCGGCACGGGACGCGGCGGCCCACGACTTCATCGCCGCGCTCCCCGACGGCTACGACACCCTGATCGCCCCCGGCACCGCCGCCCTCTCCGGCGGCCAGCTCCAGCGCATCGCCATCGCCCGCGCGATGCTCCGCGCGGCCCCGGTCCTCGTCCTGGACGAGCCGACGGCCGGCCTGGACGCGGTCGCCGCCCGCCAGGTCGTACAGCCCCTGCGCCGCCTGATGTCGGGTCGTACGACCATCATGATCACCCACGACCTGTCCCTCGCCCCCGACGCCGACCGCATCCTGGTCGTGGACCACGGCCGCCTGGTGGAGACGGGCACGCACGAGGAACTCCTCGCGCGGGGCGGCGCGTACGCCCGGCTCGCCGAGCCGCTGCCGGTGGTGGTGACGGCACCGGCGCCGACGGGCGACGACACGGTGATCCTGCGCTGGTGAAGCCCTAGCGCCGCAGCCGCAGGGCGCGGGCGGCGCAGTACGGGGCGAGCAGGAGCCCCAGCACGCCGAAGGCGGCCAGCGGTATGACCAGGAGCAGCAGGACGAGGTTGGCCGGTGTCCCGGCGATGTCCTGCGCCACCGCGACCACGATCATGAGGGCGAACACCACCACCGCGGCGACGCTCGCCCACTGCCATCCCCGTCTTCGCCCGGCCTGCCGCAGAATCCGTTCCTCGGTCTCGGCCCGCTGCCCGTAGGGCATCCCGCACCGCCAGGCGACCTCGCGCAGGGCCGCGACCTCGGCGTAGGGATCGTCCAGCTGCCACTCGTTGATCTGCGGGAGCAGGAAGCGGCGGCCTTCGGCGTCGTACAGGTAGGCCGGCCACCGGGGATGGGCGTGGAGGGGCTGGTTGCCGGTGTTCTCGATCCGGATGTCGTACACGGCGGACCAGGTCCAGGTGCGTGCCCGCAGGGGTCCCTGGCGGGTGATTCCCCGGGCTGTCACCACGGTGTGCGCCCGCCACTCCGACAGGGCGCCCCACACGCCGACCGCCACGAGAGCGGCGAGCGCGCCGGGGGCCCACCAGATCGGCAGGTCGTGGTGGGTGTGGATGGTCTGCAGCGCGGCGTTGCCCAGGAAGATGAGTGGCAGCAGCGCGGCCTGCAGGGGCCGTCTTCGCTGCCTTCGGTACACCCGTGCCGACCCGCCGTCGTCCATGGAGATCCCCTCCCCGGCGCACCGGAAGGGTGCGCGACCGAGGAGAGGCTAGACCTCTTGTCCGGGGCGGTGCGGACGGGGTGGGCGAAACGATCCGCGGCCACGCGCCGGGGCGTCTACGCGGGTGCCGCTGTCGCGGTACCGGGCGAGGCGGCGGTCTCGGCGTTGTGGGTCATGCGCTGCAGGACGTGGACGGTGGTGCGGTACTCGTCCGCCGATATCCCGGTCATGGACAGGTCGCGGAACGCCTGGACGCGCTCGGTGACAGCGGCCGGCCGGCGCCGGCCGTCGGGGGTGAGGGCCAGTCGGTGCGGGGCGGTGTGGGTCGCCCAGCCGCCGGTGAGTACGGCGTCGACCGAGGCCGTCAGCGTGAGAACGTCGGCGTGGGCGGCGAGTGCCGTCAGGACGGCGGAGTCCGTGGCCTCGGGCGTGGTGTCGCGGATGACGTTGAGGACCTGCCAGTCGAGGCGGGTGAGACCGAACTCCGACAGCGCCCCGTTCATCGCGCGGGTGAGAGCCTTGTCGGTGCGGTTGAGCCAGTGGCCGACGGGTTTCATGCGGGGGCTCCTTCGGTGCGGGGCGCGTTCAGCAGGGCGGGCCAGTCCTGCCCGGCCGCCCAGCCGGCGAAGGTGTGCCAGCCGACCTCGGGATACGCGCGGCGCAGGGCCGGGACGTCGACGTCGAGGCCGGTCGTCGTGAAGTAGGCGAACATGGCCGCCAGGTCGGTGGAGTGGGTGCGGACGATGTCGAGGCCGACCTCGTGGTGGGTGATCGGGCGGCCGGTGGCGGTGGTGAGGGCGGCCGCGATCTGCTCGGGGGCGCAGATGTCGGAGGCGATGTCGATACGGCGGCCCAGGAACGCGGCCCGGCGGATGAAGGTAAGTGCGGCGAACGCGCCGATGTCGGCGGCGGGGATGAGGGCGAAGGGCCGGTCGGCGGGCACGGGCCAGCCGAAGACGCCCTCGCGCAGTCCGGAGAGGGTCCAGCCGCCGGCGTAGTTGTCCATGAAGGCGGCCGGCGCGATCACCGTCCAGGGCACGCCGGAGGCGCACAGGTACCGCTCGATCCGGTGCTTGCTGTCGTAGTGCGGGACGCCGGTGCCCCGGTCGGCGTGGGCGGCGGAGGTGAGGACGACGTGGGCGAGGCGGGCGGCCGCAGCGGCGTCGACGAGGGCTCGGCCCTGGCGTACTTCGGTGTCGGTGTCGGTGCCGAAGGGAGTCGTGACCGCGAACAGCGCGTCCGCGCCGGTGAGGGCCGTGTCGAGGGAGGCGCGGTCGTCGAAGTCGGCGTGGTGGATCTCGGCGCCGAGGGTGTGCAGGGCCGTGGCGGCCGGTGCGTCGGGGGTGCGGGTCAGGGCGCGGACGTGGTGGCCGGCGGTGAGAAGGGCGCGGGCGGTGGCTCCGCCCTGGGCGCCGGTGGCGCCGGTGACGGCGACGGTGAGCATGGGTGTCCCCCGGTGGATAGGATGACTGACGCAGATTACTGCGTGACGCAATAGCTGCGCCACGCAGGAGAGTAGCCGAGCTTTGCTGCGTCGTGCAGTGTTTTTTGGAGGCGAGCCACGTGACGGACGCGACCGACCCGCGCCGGGCCCGGCTGTACGAGGAGTTGTCGGTGGAGTCGCGGCGCCATCTGGCGTCGTACGTGCTGTTCAACCAGGCCGTCGCCGACCATCTCGGCCTGCACCCCACCGATGTGCAGGCCCTGAGCCTGCTGACGGCCGAGCCCGAACCGCTCACGGTCCGGCAGATCGCCGACATGACCGGCCTCACCACGGGCTCGGCCACCCGGCTGGTGGACCGGCTGGAACGCGGCGGCTATGTGGCCCGCAGGCCGGATGCGCGGGACCGCCGACGGGTGCTGGTGACCCCGGTGCCGGAGCGCATCGCCCGGGTCACCGCGGTGTGGGACGAGCTCGGCCGTACCTGGCAGACGCTGCTCGACGACCACAGCGAGGACGAACTGCGGGCGATCATCCGCCACATGCGCCGCGCGAACGAACTGAGCCGCACCCAGATCCAGCGTCTGCGCGACCTGCCGAAGCCGGAGTGAGGCGACGGCTCGCTCAGCCGACCAGGGTCTCGGTCGTCTCCGGCGTCTCCGGCGGCGTCGGCGCCCCCGGCAGCTGAACCGTGGCCACCGTGCCGCCGCCCTGCGCACGGGACAGGGTGACCTCGCCGCCCGCCTGCTGGACCGTGCGGGCCACGATGGACAGGCCGAGGCCCGAGCCGGGCAGGGCGCGGGCGCTGGGGGAGCGCCAGAAGCGGTCGAAGACGTGTGGGAGTTCGTCCTCGGGGACGCCGGGGCCGTGGTCGCGGACGGTCAGGACGCCGTCGGCGAGCCGCACCTCGACCGTGCCGCCCTCGGGGCTGAACTTCACCGCGTTGTCGAGGACGTTGACGACCGCCCGCTCCAGCGCGGAGGGCTCCGCCCGGACGTACCAGGGCTCCAGGTCCGACGTGATCGTCAGCTCCGGGCCGCGCAGGCGGGCACGGCGCAGCGCCGCCTCGACCGTGTCCTGGAACGACACCAC
The DNA here is from genome assembly GCF_040680215.1 of Streptomyces sp. NPDC052107. Lineage (NCBI taxonomy): Bacteria > Bacillati > Actinomycetota > Actinomycetes > Kitasatosporales > Streptomycetaceae > Streptomyces > Streptomyces sp. NPDC052107. The sequence goes on along the minus strand of NZ_JBFAWG010000003.1, from coordinate 313,298 downwards.
CTGGACCCGCTCGCCGCGCTGCCCCTCCGAACGGGACAGCTCCTGCAGGTCGCCGATCAGCGCGGACAGTTCGGTCATCTGCGCCTTCACCGAGGCGAGCAGCGCCTTGCGGTCCTCGGGCGGAAGCGGACGGCCCGTCTCCTCGCTGCGGGTGAGGAGCTCGATGTTCGTGCGCAACGACGTCAGGGGCGTGCGGAGTTCATGGCCGGCGTCGGCGATCAGCTGCTGCTGGAGGTCCCGGGAGCTGGCCAGGGAGGCGGTCATGGAGTTGAAGGACCGGGAGAGCCGGGCGACCTCGTCCTCGCTGTCGTCCTCCACGGGGATGCGGACCGTCAGGTCCTCCGTCCGGGCCACGTGCTCCACGGCCTCGGTGAGCTTGTCGACGGGACGCAGGCCCGCCCGGGCGACGGCGAGGCCCGCGGCGCCGGCGCCGATGACTCCTATGCCGGAGACGAGGAGGAGGATGAGCGCCAGTTCGTTGAGGGTCTCGTGGGTGCCCTTGAGGTTCGCGGCGACGATCAGACCGACGTTGGGGCCGGACTGGCCCGTCGTCCGGTCGGTGGTGGAGCCGAGCGGCCGGGTGACCACCCGGAGGTCGTTGCCCTTGCTGTCGGTGCCGTTGCGGAAGTACAGGTGCCGGATGTCCCCCGCCTTGATCTCGTCCTTGTCGGCCTGGGTGACCTTGATCTTGTCCGGGGAGTTGCCCACGAGACAGGTCGTGCCGGTGTCGGTGACGACCTGCGAGTACCTGTCCTGGAACTGGTACCCGGGGGACGTGCCCTGCGGAGTGTCGACACAGTTGTTGAGGGCGATGTAGGCCTGCTGGATCTGCCCGGGCCCGCCCATGGCCTTTTCCAGCTCGTCGTCGACCTGCTGGTACAGCCTCCCCTCGACGATGAACCAGCACGTCACCGAAACCGCCGCCACCGCGAACGCCACCGCCGCCGCGACCAGCATCGCCAGCCGGGCCCTGATCGGCAGGGACCGGTAGCGCCGTACCAACCTGCTCACTCGGCGCCGCCCTGCCGCAGGACGTATCCCACGCCCCGCACGGTGTGGACGAGGCGCGGCTCGCCGCCGGCCTCGGTCTTGCGGCGCAGGTACATGACGTAGACGTCGAGGGAGTTGGAGGAGGGCTCGAAGTCGAAGCCCCAGACCGCCTTCAGGATCTGCTCCCGGGTGAGGACCTGGCGCGGGTGCGCCATGAACATCTCCAGGAGGGTGAACTCCGTGCGGGTCAGCTCCACCTGCCGGCCGCCCCGCGTCACCTCACGGGTCGCGAGGTCCATGCGCAGGTCGCCGAAGGTCAGCGCCTCGTCCTCCTGGGCCTCGGCGGACACCGCGGCCGCGTACGAGCTGCGGCGCAGGAGGGCGCGGATACGGGCGAACAGCTCGTCCAGCTCGAAGGGCTTGACCAGGTAGTCGTCGGCGCCGGCGTCGAGGCCGGTCACCCGGTCGCCGACGGTGTCGCGGGCCGTGAGCATGAGGATCGGGGTGGTGTCCCCCGCCCCGCGGATGCGGCGGGCCGCGGTCAGGCCGTCCATGCGCGGCATCTGGATGTCCAGGACGACCAGGTCGGGCTTGTAGGCGGTCGCCTTCTCCAGCGCGTCCGCGCCGTCGACGGCCACCTCCGTGTCGTACCCGTCGAAGGCGAGGCTGCGCTGGAGCGCCTCGCGTACGGCCGGCTCGTCGTCGACGATCAGGATGCGCTGGGGGTCACGGTCGCCTTCGGCGGGGCTCATGGCTCGCGGTTCCTCGGGGTGCGGTGGTTGGGGTGTACGGGGCGTCGCTCTGCGTCTCGGTTTGCGTCTCGGCTGCCTTTCAGCCTGCCACGACCGGCGGGCCGGGATGCAGACCCGCCGGGGGTCGGCCCGGACGGCGGTCGCCTTGGGAGGCGGTCCGGGCCCGACCCGTGGGTCAGGCCCAAACCCGAGGGGGTGGGCCCACCCCCAGGGTGTCAGGCCCACCCCGGCGTCAGGCCCGCACCGCGGTCAACCGGTTCAGCGGAACCTTCCGACGGTGGGTGCGGACAGGACCGGTGCGCAGGCCCATCAGCTCCGGGAACGGTGTGACCACCTCGGGCGCGCGCGGAGCCGACTCCGGCTTGCGAGGTGCCGGGATGGGCACGTGCAGGTCCCGGGTGACCGTGAGCGCCAGGGCGAGGGCGGCGGGACCGTGGTCGGCGATCTGGTGCGAAACCTTGGTGATCATGACGTACTCCCTGCTGACTGGTGCAGTGCTGACGCGCTAGCTGTTGTTGCCCGCCCGCAGCTTGGCCAGGTCGGACTTGACGGTGTTGACGGGGATCGCGAAGCCGAGGCCGATGCTGCCCGCGTCCGAGGACGAGGAGGACTGCTGGCTCGACGAGTACATCGCGGAGTTGATGCCGATGACGTTGCCGCTCGCGTCTATCAGGGCGCCGCCGGAGTTGCCGGGGTTGAGGGAGGCGTCCGTCTGGATCGCTTTGTACGTGGTCGTGGACGAACCCGTGTCGCCGTTGAACTCCCGGCCGCCGAACTGGAACGGCCACTGTCCGTCGCCGCCCTGACCCTGACCCTGGTTCTCGTCGGTGGAGACGGTCACGTCCCGGTCGAGGGCGGAGACGATACCGCTGGTGACGGTGCCGGTCAGGCCCTCGGGGGAGCCGATCGCGACGACCGTGTCACCGACCTGGACGCCGGAGGAGTTGCCGAGGGAGGCGGGCCTCAGCCCGGAGGCGCCGCGCAGCTTGATCAGCGCGAGGTCCTTGGAGCTGTCGGTGCCGACGACATCGGCGGTGTAGCTCTTGCCGTCGCTGGTGCGCACCTTGATCGACTGCGCCCCGGAGACGACGTGGTTGTTGGTGACGATCTCGCCGTTCGACGTGATGATCACGCCGGAGCCGGTGGAGGAGCCGTTGCCGAGGGTCGCGTTTATCTCGACCACGCTCGGGCTTACCGCGGCGGCGATCGCGGCGACGTCACCGCGCTTGCCGGTCGGCACCACGTTCGTGGCCGTACCGGCGGAGGAGACCGTGTCCTTGCCGGTCAGCTCCTGGAAGCCGTACGCCGTGGCGCCTCCCACCGCCGCCGCGACGATCGCGACGGCCGCGAGGAGGGCCACCGGACCCCGGTTGCGCCGCTTCCTCGGCTCGGGTGCCACCGCCGTCACCGGCTCGTACGGCGGCGGGGGCGGCCACTCGGGGTTCACGGGAGCGGAGTAGCTGCTGCTGGGCTGCTGGGTGTCGGCACCCTGGCTCTCGGTCATGCCAAGAAGCCTCCCCTGTGACCATGAGAGCTTCCTGAGTGCTCGCTGAGAAGCCCGGCAGAACCTCGTTTGCCGGATATAAAGACCTGTCGGTGAGGCTCAGGCCTCAGGTCGAACAGCCGCAGCTCGTCCGCACCACCAGCCGGGACGGGAACGTCTTCAGCCGCTCCCGCCGCGAGCCCGGCACCCGCAGCCCGTCGTCCAGTACCAGGTCGACCGCCGCCCGGGCCATCGCCGAGCGGTCCGAGGCGACCGTGGTCAGCGGCGGGTCGGCGAGCGCCGCCTCCTTGATGTCGTCGAAACCGGCCACCGCCAGCTTGCCGGGCACGTCGATGCGCAGCTCGCGCGCGGCCCGCAGCAGGCCGATCGCCTGGTCGTCGGTGGAGCAGAAGATCGCCGGCGGCCGCTCGGGGCCGGAGAGGATGTCCAGGGCGACGCGGTAGGCGTCGTAGCGGTTGTACGGCGCCTCGAACAGCCGGCCCTCGGTGGACAGGCCCGCCTCGGCCATGGCCCGCCTCCAGCCCTCGACGTGGTCGGAGACCGGGTCGCCGACGGCCGGGGTCTCGGCCGTGCCGCCCATACAGGCGACGTACTCGTAGCCGTGCTCCAGCAGGTGGCGCACGGCGAGCTGGGCGCCACCGAGGTCGTCCGTGACCACGGCCACGTCGTCGATGGCCTCGGGGCGCTCGTGCAGCAGCACCACCCGGGCGTCCCAGGCGTCGATCTCGGCGGCGGCGAGGTCGTTCAGCGCGTGGGAGACGAGGATCAGGCCGGAGACGCGCATGCCGAGGAAGGCGCGCAGATAGTGGACCTCGCGTTCACCGATGTAATCGGTGTTGCCGACCAGGACCATCTTTCCGCGCTCGGAGGCGGCCTGCTCGACCGCGTGCGCCATCTCGCCGAAGAAGGGCTGGCGGGCGTCCGGGATGATCAGGCCTATGAGATCCGTGCGCCGGGAGGCCATCGCCTGGGCGACCCGGTCGGGGCGGTACCCCAGCTCCTTGATCGCGGCGAGGACACGCTCGCGCGTGGCCGGGGCGACCGGCCGGGGTCCGTTGTTGATGACATAACTGACGACGGCGGTGGAGGTTCCAGCCAGCCGTGCCACATCATCCCGAGTCACCTTGGCCACGCGCGGAGTCTACGCGGATTGACCCGTTCTGGGCAGGGCGTATCAGTGCTTGGATGTGCGGAAGCAATGCCCGGCCCGAACGGCTTTCATGCCTGCGCTAGGCCTCGGCGTGGATCCCGGAGCCGTCACGGACGGCGGATGTGTCCGTATCCTCCATCTTTGCCCGCTCCGCCCTGGCCTTGGTCTCCTCGCCGGCCCGGTCGCTCTTGTCGGCCTTCTCGGGCGTAACGAATCGATAACCGACGTTCCGGACGGTGCCGATCAGTGACTCGTGCTCCGGGCCGAGCTTGGCCCGCAGCCGCCGTACGTGGACGTCGACCGTCCGGGTGCCGCCGAAGTAGTCGTAGCCCCAGACCTCCTGCAGCAGCTGGGCGCGAGTGAAGACGCGGCCCGGGTGCTGGGCGAGGTATTTCAGCAGCTCGAACTCCTTGAAGGTCAGATCGAGGACCCGGCCCTTGAGCTTGGCGCTGTAGGTCGCCTCGTCCACGGAGAGGTCGCCGTTGCGGATCTCCATGGGGGAGTCGTCGTTGACGATCTGCTGGCGGCCCATGGCCAGCCGCAGTCGCGCCTCCACCTCCGCAGGGCCGGCGGTGTCGAGGAGCACGTCGTCGATGCCCCAGTCGGCGGTGACAGCGGCGAGACCGCCCTCGGTGACGACGAGGATCAGCGGACAGCCGGGGCCGGTGGAGCGCAGCAGCTGGCACAGGCTGCGCACCTGGGGCAGGTCGCGGCGGCCGTCGACGAGGATGACGTCGGCGCCGGGGGTGTCGACGAGGGCGGGGCCCTCCGCCGGGGCGACCCGCACGTTGTGCAGGAGCAGGCCGAGGGCCGGCAGTACCTCCGTCGACGGCTGAAGGGCGTTGGTCAGGAGCAGCAGAGAACTCATACGTCTGGTTCCTCCTCGGTCCCTGCGAGGACTGTGCGGACGGGCACTGCTCTGCGATCCCGAAGGCCCCGTACACCGGCGGTCGCCTGAGGTTTCCCGCTTCGTATACAACGCTTCCGAAAGCACAAAAGGACCCGGGGGCTGCGCTGCCCGAGTCCTCTGCCCAGCAGAATAGCCCACATGAGGAACCGTTCGGCAGGTCAAATGGCGCATTCCACCGTTCGTCCGAATCGCGAGACGCGCAGACAGGTGCCTATCCGGACGTTTCTGCGCACCGCCGACGGGATTCCGGTCGATTCCGTATACGATCCGGGCGCCGTCGTATACGAAAGCTCCGGATCCGATCCCGACACCGGCCGTTCGGCCTCCCGTGACCTCGTGTTCGTCGTCGCCCACGGGTTCACCGGGGGCGTGGACCGTCCGCACGTACGACGGGTGGCGGGCGTCCTGCGCGGTTACGGCGCGGTCGTCACCTTCTCCTTCCGCGGCCACGGGCGCTCCGGTGGCCGCTCCACGGTCGGCGACAGGGAGGTCCTGGACCTCGCCGCCGCCGTCGCGTGGGCGCGCGACCTCGGGCACGCGCGCGTGGCGACCGTCGGCTTCTCCATGGGCGGCTCGGTGGTCCTGCGGCACGCCGCCCTGGAGCCCGGCACGGTCGACGCGGTGGTCTCGGTCAGCGCCCCGGCCCGCTGGTACTACCGGGGCACGGCGCCCATGCGCCGCCTGCACTGGCTGGTCACCCGCCCCGAGGGCCGCCTGGTCGGCCGCTACGGCCTGCGCACCCGCATCCACCACCGCGAGTGGGAGCACGTCCCGCTCTCCCCGACGGAAGCGGTCCCGGGGATCGCCCCCACCCCGCTGCTGATCGTGCACGGCGACCGCGACGGCTACTTCCCCCTCGACCACCCCCGGATGCTCGCCGAGGCGGCCGGTGACCACGGCGAACTCTGGGTGGAGGCGGGCATGGGCCACGCGGAGCACGCGGCGGAGGACGCCCTGCTCGTCCGGATCGGAGAATGGGCGGCCATCAAGGCGGGCTAGCCTGACAGCACTCTTTAGTTTCTTTCAGGCTGTCGATTGAGGAATCAGATGCCCAAGGTCACGGTGCGCTACTGGGCCGCCGCGAAGGCCGCCGCCGGTGTCGCCGAGGAGCCGTACGACGCGGACACGCTCGCCGACGCGCTGGCCGCCGTGCGCGCGCGCCATCCCGGTGAACTCACACGCGTGCTGCAGCGATGCTCCTTCCTCGTCGACGGTGACCCCGTCGGGACCCGCGCGCATGAGACGGTACGGCTGGCCGAGGGCGGCACGGTCGAGGTGCTCCCGCCGTTCGCAGGAGGGTGAGGCGATGAGCGACCAGCCGTATCAGGGCCCCTATCAGGGCGGCCCGTACGAGGGCTACGACCCGTACCAGCAGCAACACCAGCAGCAGCCCGGCCAGCAGTCCTGGCCCGGCCACGACCACCAGTACGCGCAGCAGCCGGGCTACGACCCCCAGCTCACCCAGCAGTGGCAGGGCCAGACCTGGGACACGCAGGCGCACACCCCGGTGCAGATGCCCGCGTCGGCGGAGACGGCGTATCCGCCGCAGGCGCAGACGTACGAGGGGCAGTATCAGCAGCACCACCAGCAGTACGCGGCTGCCCCTCAACCGCAGCCGCACACCGCCCCGGCCACCGCGCCGGCCGCCGTGCCGGAGTCCGAGCCGGACTACGGCCCCGCCACGCTCGCCGGGAACGCCCGGATCACGGATGCCCAGCGGGCGCGCATCGAGGGCCGTTCGCCGATCATCGAGCCCGGTATGCAGCCCGCGCTGCTGACCGCGCTGCTGGGCCTGCTGATGGCCGCGGCGGCGCCGGTCGTCTCGCACGCGCTCCTCGCGCCGCTTGTGGTGCTCCAGGGCGTGACGGCGGCGGGCTGGTTCCGGCTGAACGGCATGTGGCCGGCCCGGCAGGGCATCGCGCTGGCGTTCCTGGGCGGGCTGACGGCCGACGCGGCGGTCCTGGCCGCCGGCCGCGACCACGCCCCCGCGGCCATCCTCGGCCCGCTCGGCATCTGGGTCCTGCTGGCCCTGGTCCTGCAGCTGCGCTCACACGCCTCGCCGGACGAGCGGATGTACGGCCTGATGGCGACGGTCGTCTCGTCGGCCCTGTCGGTACTGGCCACCGGATACCTGGGCGCCGACGCGCACGCGGTGTCCGTGGGCGCCGCGGCGGTGGCGGTGGCGATCCTGGCCCGGGCCCTGCCGCTGCCGACACCGGCATCGGTCGTGGTCTCGTTGCTGGCGGCGGCCGGCGCGGGGATCGCCGTGGGCGGGATGACCGGACTGGGCGCGAGGGGCGCGCTGCTGGGCGCGGCCGCGGGGGTGTGCGCACTGGTCGGTCATCGCGTGGCCAGTTACGACTACCCGTCGAGGTTCGTGCACTTCACGGCCGGGGTGGCGTTGCCGCTGTCGGCTGCCGCGCCCGTTGTGTGGGTGCTGGGAAGGGCGCTCGGTTAGAGCTGTTCCCCCTCGGTCACGTCCCGTCCACTGTCGGACGGGGGACATGCCGGAGCCCCGGCCCGATTCCGGCGGGCCGGGGCTCCATTTCATACAGCGGGCTGTGAGGTACCAGCGGGCTGTGGGTCAGCAGCGGGCTGTGGGTCAGCAGCGGGCTGTGGGTTACCGCCCGCCGCCGTCGCCGCCGTCGCCGCCGAAGCCGCCGTCGCCGCCGCCGAAGCCGCCGCCGAAGCCGCCGCCGAAGCCGCCGTCGCCGCCCCAGCCGCCGTCGCCCCAGCCGCCGCCCCAGCCGCCGCCCCAGCCGCCGCCCCAGGGGCAGACCACACGGAAGCTGCCAAGGACGCCGTCCTTGACGTGGATGCCCCTCGTGTGGTGGACGCGCACGCCGTCGCTCTGGCTGTGGGGTCCGACGGTGGCGACGGGAGCGCCGTTGTCGCAGACCGCGCCGCGGAACACCTCGACAACCGAGCGGCTGTCGTTGCGGATGTTCAGCGTCTTGGCGCCCAGGCCACTGATCACAGTGATGCAGTCACCCGGGTGGGCGGAGTAGGACCGCTCGTTGATCTCGATGCGGCCTCCGTCCCACCAGCCGCCGCCGCGGGGGCCGCCGCCGCCGCGGGGGCCGCCAGGGCCGCGGCCCTCGTTGCCCTTGCCGTTGTTGTTGCCGTTGTTGTTGCCCGCTCCGGCACCACCGAGAGGTGCGGCGGCGGCCGGCGCGACGGCCGGCCGGGCAGCCGGCGCCGCCTCCGGCGCGGAGGCGGCCGAGGCGTAGGTGACGCCGGTCGCCGCCAGGGCCGCGGCTGCCGCTGCGGCGGCAGTGAGAGCGGTGGAACGAGTGATCTTCATGGTGCTTCTCCAGTCTCTGAGACGCCGACTCATCGGCCGGTCGTCATGGAACGTATTCGCCGAGCTCCATGGCTGTCATGTCGGAAATAGCCGGAGACTGGGTTTTTGTGCACCAATTGGGGGAATTACGGCGCCTGTCTGCCGTTCGTCGTTCACCGAAGGGGCGTCAAGTCACCGCAGAAAAAGGCGAATTGATGCACCGCTAGACCTTTTGGATGATCTTATGACAAGTGCCTACCCCGACGGCAAGCGTGTCGTTACTGGCGCAAGGACGTGAGTCGCGCTAGCGCGCATGCCGAAGGGCCGCACCCCCACTGGCGTCCAACCCCAGGGGTGCGGCCCTTCGACCGTCACTGTGCTGCTGCTTCGCGCAGGCCCGTTCAGACCGCGATGGCGACCTCGGCCAGCGCGCCCTTCTCCGCCACGACGACCGTGCGGTCGGCCGTGGCGCCCGGCACGAGCGCCCGGACCGTCCAGGTGCCCTCGGCCGCGTAGAACCGGAACTGACCGGTCGCCGAGGTCGGAACCTCGGCCGTGAACTCGCCGGTCGAGTCCAGCAGACGGACGTAACCCGTCACCGGCTCGCCGTCGCGGGTCACCTGACCCTGGATCGTGGTCTCACCGGGCTTGATCGTCGAGGCGTCCGGGCCGCCGGCCTTCGCTCCGCACATGCTGTTTCTCCAGAGGGGTCTGACCGGGAGGTCGGTCGGGATGGATGAGGGGTGGGCTTACTTGCTCGCGCCGAGCTCGATCGGCACGCCGACGAGGGAGCCGTACTCGGTCCAGGAACCGTCGTAGTTCTTGACGTTCTCGACGCCGAGCAGCTCGTGCAGCACGAACCAGGTCAGGGCCGAGCGCTCACCGATGCGGCAGTAGGCGATCGTGTCCTTGGCGAGGTCCACGTTCTCCTCGGCGTAGAGGGCCTTCAGGTCCTCGTCCGACTTGAAGGTGCCGTCGTCGTTGGCGTTCTTCGACCACGGGATGTTCCTGGCGCTCGGGACGTGACCCGGACGCTGCGACTGCTCCTGCGGCAGGTGCGCCGGGGCGAGCAGCTTGCCGGAGAACTCGTCGGGCGACCGTACGTCGACCAGGTTGTGCGAGCCGATCGCGGCGACGACGTCGTCACGGAAGGCGCGGATCGAGGTGTCCTGCGGCTTGGCCGTGTACGCGGTCTTCGGGCGCTCGGGGACCTCGGTGCCGTCGACCAGCTCGCGGGCGTCCAGCTCCCACTTCTTGCGGCCGCCGTCGAGGAGCTTGACGTTCTCGTGGCCGTAGAGCTTGAAGTACCAATAGGCGTACGAGGCGAACCAGTTGTTGTTGCCGCCGTACAGGATCACCGTGTGGTCGTTGGCGATGCCCTTCTCCGACAGGAGCTTCTCGAAGCCCTCCTGGTCGATGAAGTCGCGGCGGACCGGGTCCTGCAGATCCTTGGTCCAGTCGATGCGGATCGCGTTCTTGATGTGGTTCTTGTCGTAGGCGGACGTGTCCTCGTCCACCTCGACGATGGCGATGGCCGGGTCGTCCAGGTGCTCCTGCAGCCAGTCGGCGTCGACCAGGACGTCGGTGCGGCTCATGCTCTTTCTCCTCCGGGGCAGTTGCGGCGGGGTGTGCGGGTACAGGGGTGCGCGCTCGTGATGGCCGGGCGGCGCACGGGTGCCCTTCCAGCAGGGCGGCGGTGAGATGCGGAAGTCGGGGACTTTCGCTCAGAAGGGGCGACAGAGCATGGCGGCAACGCGGCACAGGTCCACTGCCCGCCGCTTCGTGAGATCCGCCTGTCGCTTCATGGGCTCGATCGTAGGGACGTCCGGGTGGGCGTGTCACCGGTGTGTCATATGGCGAGACGCGATCGTCCGTATGGCGGGACAGGAAAGCGCCCGGTGGCCGCCTCACGACCTCCCGGGCGCACGCGCAGGTCTTCGCATCTGATTTACGGACGCCCTCGTCTCGCCAGTCGGACGATCCCGCTCTCCGGGCCGTCCGCCGGCGGTGGACCTACCCCGCCAGCCTGACGTCGGAACCCATCACCGTGATCTCCACGCCGTCCTTCGCGGCCTGCACCTTGTCCAGCTTGATGCCGCCGGGCAGCCGGTCGATTGCCTGCTGGAAGTCGGTGATCTCGCGGATACGGCCTTCGGCGATCGTGGCGGCACCGAGCTTGGGCAGCGAGTCGGCGTGCACCCGCACCTTGTCGTTCTCGACGGTCACGGAGCTGAGCACGGGCACGGTCTGCTTGATCCCCAGGGACGAGACGGTGCCCTCCACCATGACCTTGATCTTGCCGTTGCCGCCGTCGGACAGGCCGACGACCCGCGCGGTGACGCCGGGGGCCACCTCGGTGGGCTCGGACTTGGCGGTCTTCAGCAGCTCGGAGTAGGAGATCGTCGCGGTGCCGGTGGCGTTGGCCGCGGTGGCGGAGCTGTAGTCGCCGGAGAAGGAGACGCCCTTCATGTCGGCCTGAAGATCGTCGACCCGGATCGTCTTCCCGGCGGTCCCGGTCGCGGCCTCGTAGTCCTTGATCCCGACCTCGACGTCGTCGAGCGACCCGCCCGCGACCTGGGTGAGGAACGGGAACCCCTTGATGTTCACATCCGGTGTCGAGGCCAGGTTCTCCGTCGACTTCAGCTTGTCGGCGGCCTCCCCCTCGGCGAAGTGCACGGCCACCCGGTCCGCGATCACGAACAACCCACCCAGGATCACGACGAGGATCAGGATTATTCGCAGGGCGCGCATGTGGTGTTTCCCCCTGGACGAGAGCGGTCTTCGGCTACGTCACGGTAACCCCGCGGGCGCCGCCAGGGCGGCGATTGTGGATCAGTTGTGACAGGTACGACGCGGCCTACCCTGGTCTTATGTACGCGCGGCGGCGGCACATCTACTTCGCCATGATGGGGACTTGCATCGGGCTCTTCGTCCTGGCCTGGGGAGTCGTGCGCATCTGGTCGGTCCCGGCGGCCGTGGGAATGTGCGTCGTGGCCATGCTGATCCCCCCGGTAGCCGCGATGATCGCCAACCGGCGGGGCCCGGAGGACCGCTGGTGGGACGACCCGTCCGGCGACCCCCAGTCCGACGAGTGGTGGGACGAGCTGGACGGCAAGAAGGGGCCCCGGTAGGAAGACGTGCATGTCGCCCACGAGGCTGTCCACGGTGGTGCTCGACGCCTCGGACGCGCACATGCTGGCCGGTTTCTATCGTCGCCTGCTCGGATACGTGGTCCGCGCCGAGGAACCCGACTGGGTCCTCATCGGCCCGCCCGGCGGCGGCACGGGTCTGTCCTTCCAGACCGAACCCGGGTACGTCCCGCCGGCCTGGCCCACGCGCACACCCGGTGACCAGCAGATGATGCTGCACCTGGACATCGAGGTCGACGATCTCGAAGGTGAGACGGCGCGGGCCGTGGCGGAAGGGGCCGAGCTCGCCGCGTACCAGCCGCAGGACGACGTCCGCGTGCTGTTCGATCCCGCGGGGCATCCCTTCTGCCTCGGACCCGGGCGTCTCAGTAGACGAGGGCCTGCGTGTCCTCCGCCAGCGTCTCCTGCACGAACACCTGCGCCCCCGCGATCCGGACGCCCTCGATCACGTCCTTCTCGGTGATCTCGCGCCGGGCGGCGCACTGGGTGCACAGCGTGATGCGGCCGGCGGCCAGGACCGACTCGATCAGGTCCGGCAGCGGAGCCGCGTGCGGCAGCTCGAACTCGGCGGCCCGCCCCGGCAGCGCGAACCAGGACGACTCCCCGGTCAGCCACAGCGACACGTCGACACCGCTGGCCACGGCCACCGCCGCCACGGTGAACGCCTGCGAGCAGCGCTCCGGGGCGTCGGCCCCGGCCGTCACCTTGATCACGAGCTTCTTCGCCATGCCGGAAGCGTAAGCCCTCACGGGCGGCGTCAGCCGCCCCCTCGGCTGCGGCGCGGGCGCGGGACTGCCTCCAACGCGATGGACGAGTCGTACCCCACGGCCGCCGTCGACGGGAACGGCCTGGTGGAGGAGTTCGCCGAACAGAAGCCGTACGGCGCCGAGCAGGTGCGGCGGGCCTGCATCGTCTCCGGCGACGTCGTGGTCCTGCAGCAGCTGCTCGACTGAGACCACGGGTCGCTACGGACCACCTCGCAAAGAGAGCCGGGGCACGGCCGCGTAAGCTGGGCCCCGGCTCTGTCGTATGCCCGCACCCTCGCTCAAGGAGCACTCGTGGAGATCTTCTTCGAAACCCTGCTGGTCCTGGTCTGCGTCGGCGTGCTCGCCTTCGCCTACCTGACCGTGAAGAAGCTGTACCAGGGCCAGCGCTGACCCCACGTCCAGGAAAGATCCAGGAAAGCTTCCGCTCATGATCGAGATCCCGTCCGACCTGCACAAGGACCTGGTCCCGCTCGCCTTCCTGCTCGGCAACTGGGCCGGCGCGGGCGTGCACGACTTCCCCGGCTCGCAGAAGTGCAACTTCGGGCAGGAGGTCAGCTTCACCCACGACGGCCGGGACTTCCTGGAGTACCACTCCCACACCTGGGTGCTGGACAAGGACGGCAACAAGGTCCGCCCGCTGGAGTCGGAGTCCGGCTTCTGGCGGATCGACGCCGCCCGCAAGGTCGAGGTGACGATGACCCGCGACGACGGCGTCATCGAGATCTGGTACGGCGAGATGGCCGACAAGAAGCCGCAGATCGACCTGGTCACGGACACCCTGGCCCGCATCCCCGGCTCGCAGCCGTACAGCGGCGGAAAGCGCCTCTACGGCTACGTCAAGAGCGACCTGATGTGGGTCGGCGAGAAGCAGACCCCCGAGGTCGAGCTGCGCCCCTACATGTCGGCCCACCTGAAGAAGGTCGTCACCCCCGAGGACGTCGAGCGCTGGGCCAAGGCCCTCCCGGACGACCTCCCGGACGACGGGATCGCCTTCTTCAAGTAGGCCCGTCTTCCCCAAGTGGCCCGGTCCGAGTGGTCCTAGACTCTTTGGTGTGGTGAGCACCGACTGGAAGAGCGACCTCAGGCAGCGCGGCTACCGGCTGACGCCGCAGCGGCAGCTTGTCCTCGAAGCCGTGGACACCCTTGAGCACGCGACCCCCGACGACATCCTCGGCGAAGTGAGGAAGACGGCGTCGGGGGTCAACATTTCCACGGTCTACCGGACGCTGGAGCTGCTGGAGGAGCTCGGCCTGGTCAGCCACGCCCATCTGGGGCACGGTGCACCCACGTATCACCTCGCCGACCGGCATCACCATCTGCACCTCGTGTGCCGCGACTGCGAGAACGTGATCGAGGCGGACGTGGACGTGGCCGCCGAGTTCACCGCCAAGCTGCGGCAGCAGTTCGGATTCGACACCGACATGAAGCACTTCGCGATCTTCGGCCGGTGCAAGGACTGTTCGCTGAAGACTTCAACTACTACGTCGTAGGCTGACGGTATGAAGAGCCCTCTGCTGTCCCTGCCCGGCGCCGTCCCCGCCGAGGGTGTGGACGAAGGTGTCGCCGCCCACTACGGCGACCTGTTCCGCGAGCAGCGTGCCCTCGCCGACGGCACCGGTTTCGTCGACCTGTCCCATCGCGGTGTCGTCACCGTCAGCGGTGAGGACCGGCTGAGCTGGCTGCACCTGCTGCTCACCCAGCACGTCAGCGAGCTGCCGGCCGGTGAGGCCACCGAGGCGCTGATCCTCTCCGCGCACGGGCACATCGAGCACGCGCTGTACCTGGTGGACGACGGCAGCACCGTCTGGGCGCATGTCGAGCCCGGTACCCGGGACGCGCTGATCGCCTACCTGGAGTCGATGAAGTTCTTCTACCGCGTGGAGGTCGCCGACCGGACGGCCGACTTCGCGGTCGTCCACCTGCCCGCCGGGTCCATCGCCGAGGCACCGGAGGGCGTCGTCGTACGCGAGACGGCGTACGGCCGTGATCTGTTTCTGCCGCGCGAGGACCTGGAGTCCTTCGCGGCCGCGCACGGGCCCGCCGCCGGCCTCCTCGCCCACGAGGCGCTGCGCGTCGAGCAGCACCGGCCCCGGCTCGGCTTCGAGACCGACCACCGGACCATCCCGCACGAGCTGGGCTGGATCGGCACGGCCGTGCACTTGCAGAAGGGCTGCTACCGGGGCCAGGAGACGGTCGCCCGCGTCCAGAACCTGGGCAAGCCGCCGCGCCGCCTGGTCTTCCTCCACCTGGACGGCAGCGAGGTCCATCTGCCGGTGCCGGGCACGGAGATCCGGCTCGCCGACGAGGGTCCGGAGGGCCGCAAGATCGGCTTCGTGACGACGTCGGCACGGCACCACGAGCTGGGGCCGGTGGCGCTGGCGCTGGTGAAGCGGAACGTGCCGGTGGACGCGCGGCTGATCGCCGGGGAGACGGCGGCGGCGCAAGAGGTTGTGGTCGAGCCGTAGTCGCGCTGCTGCGGGAGCGTGGGGGCTGTGTCGCGCAGTTCCCTGTGCCCCTTCGGGACGCTGCGCCTTGGCGGGTCAGTAGCCGCTAAGGAGAGTTCGTACACCCCGCAGCGCCTCCGGGCCGGCCTCGCTGTGCCAGCGAGGCCGGATCGGCCGGGCGCCGCCCCCACAGCAGCAGGACGCGGGTGGCCGCGTCGCTCTCGATCGTGGCGGGGCCCTCGGGGGCGGCGAACCGGATGCTGCTGCCGTCCGCGTCGGCGGCCACCACGATGTCGTCCGCACCCGGGGTGCGCAGGCGGCCCTCGAACCGTCCGCCGGGTCCCAGATCCAGGCCGGTGCTGCCGCGTGCGAGCAACGGCCGGCCGGCCGACACCACGCTGTGCTCGGTCATCCACGGCTCGTCGAGCGCCTGCACCGCGGTCCGGTCGTCGCCGGTCAGGTCCCAGCGGTGCAGGATCGGCTCCTCACGCATGTGCTCCGCGAAGAAGGGGACCGTCACCGTCCGGCCGGTCCACCGCACCTCCGTGTCCGGCGACAGGTCCTGAGCGGCGGCCGCGGCCACCTCGGTGAGCCGTTCGCAGCGGTTCAGGAACGTCGCCCACAGTTCGGAGTCGGACAGCCGCCGGAAGGGTTCTTCGCGGGCGAAACCCCTGGTCTCCACCGGCGATCCGTCGAGGAACGCCTGGAGCACCCGGGCCAGCTCCTCGGCATTGCCCGTCTGGTGGATCAGGACGTCCCGTACCGTCCACGCCTCGCACCACGTGCCGTCGTGGGGCCTGCGTGCCTGCACGGCGTGGACGAAGGGCGCCGGCTCCGGCAGGGTGCCATCGACCTTGGTGGGAATCACGCGCCATGGGTATCCCGGCCGGGCCGTCCGGCAAACCAGCCGTCCCGGTGCCGCCTCAGACCTCGATCAGCACCGTGAAGGGTCCGTCGTTCGTCAGCGACACCCGCATCCGCGCGCCGAACCGTCCCGTCGCCACCGTCGCGCCCAGTGCCCGCAGCCGGGACACCACCTCGTCCACCAGCGGCTCGGCGACATCGCCGGGAGCGGCGGCGTTCCAGGTGGGCCGGCGGCCCTTGCGCGCGTCGCCGTAGAGCGTGAACTGGCTGATGACCAGCAGCGGGGCGTCGACGTCGCTGCACGACTTCTCGTCCTGCAGCATGCGGATCGACCAGAGCTTGCGGGCCAGCTGCGCCGCCTTCTCCTTGGTGTCCTCATGGGTCACCCCGACCAGGACGCACAGCCCCTCGCCCTCGATCGCGCCGACCGTCTCTCCGTCCACGACGACGCTCGCGCCGTCCACTCTCTGCACCACCGCACGCATGCGGACCATCATGCCGGGTGCCCGGTACGCGGTCACAGGGGGTCCAATATGGATCTCTTACCGCCCATCTGGGGCCGTTCGGGGGCACTCGGTCACATAGCGGCCAGTTGGGGTGGCACGATGCTTGCACACGCCGGTCGAGGGGACGGTCAGAAGCAACATGAGCACACCGAGTACCAGCGGGCGGCTGGAGGCACAGGGGACGTACCGGCCGCCCGCCCAGCGCGCCGACACTCCGCCCACCCCGGCGGTCCCGACGGGCCCCACGCTGCCCGTGGAGCCGCCCGAGCCCGAACTGGCCCAGCTGAGCCTGCCGGAGCTGCGCGTGCTGCGCCGCGACGCCCAGCGCGACGAGGCCGATCTCAGCTATGTGCGGCGGCTGCTGCAGGGGCGGATCGACATCCTGCGCGCGGAGCTGTGCCGGCGCGGCCGCGCGTCCGTGCCGGCGCCCGCGGACGGCTCCGTGGTCGACCGGCTCCCGGAGATCCTCAAGGACGCCCCGGCCCGGCACCGCTCCTCGGCCCGCCATGTCACGCTCGGCACCCCGCACAACGAGGAGTACCGGCAGCTGGCCGCCGACATGCTCGCCGAGGTCGAGCTGTCGGACCTGCAGGCGCGGACCGACCTGGAACTGACCGCCGCGATGGGCCGGCTGGTGCGCTACGAGCAGGAGGTCTCACGGCGCCGCCAGCGGTTGCAGCGGACGGCCGACGACTGCAGTGGGGAGATCGCCCGGCGGTATCGGGTGGGTGAGGCGCAGGTTGACGATCTGCTGACGTGAGGGCGGTGGGCGCCTGCGGAAAACGTGACGACAGGTGGCCGCCGGTCCGCCTACCGTGGCTCCATGAGCGACGTCCGGATAGTCACCGAGGCCGACTTCGAGGACTGGCAGCGCGCGCTGGCCACCGGTTTCCTGCAGCCGCCCGCACTGGCGCCCGGGGAACTCGACGCCCGGCGCCTGCAGTTCGTCCCGGGCCGGCTGCTCGGTGCCTTCGACGGCGGCCGGTGCGTCGCCACCTTCCGGTCCTTCGCGCAGGAGCTCACCGCGGTGGGCGGCGGACTGGTCCCGGCGGACGCGATCAGCAACGTCACCGTCAGCCCCACCCACCGCCGCCGTGGCCTGCTCACCCGCATGATGAACCAGGACCTCGCGGCGGCGAAGGAACGCGGCGACGTGGTCGCCACGCTGATCGCCGCCGAGTACCCGATCTACGGCCGCTACGGCTTCGGCCCCGCCACCTGGTCGACCCAGTGGACCGTCGAGGTGCCCCGGGCCGGCCTCGATCCGCGCTGGTCGGGCCCGGACGACGGGGGCCGTATCGACCTGGTGGACGGGGCGGAGGTCCGCAAGCTCGGCCCGGAGCTCTACGAGCGGTTCCGGCGCGCCCAGCCCGGCGCGGTCAGCCGGGACGAGCTGTGGTGGCAGGCGCACACCGGGGCCGTCCGCTTCCGCGCCGACTGGACCGAGCCGTTCCACGCCGTCCACCGCGCGGCCGACGGCGAGGTCCGGGGCCTGGTGACGTACAAGTCGGACGACACCTGGAACGGCAAGCAGCCGGACCAGACCGCCTCCGTGCTCAAGCTCACCGCCACCACCCCGGCGGCCGAGCGCGCCCTGTGGCACTACCTGTGTTCCATCGACTGGATCACGAAGGTCAAGAGCGGCTTCCGCGGCCCCGACGACCTGCTGCCGTGCTACCTCCCCGATCCGCGCGCCGCCCGGATCACCGGGCACGCGGACTGGCTGTGGGTGCGGATCCTGGACGTCGTACGGGCCCTGGAGGCACGGACGTACGACGGGACGGGCACGCTGGTGCTGGAGGTCGTGGACGACGCCGGTCTGGCCGGGGGCCGGTTCCGGCTGGAGGCCTCGCCCGAGGGGGCGTCCTGTGTGCCGGCGGGCACCGAGGGCGCCGATCTCACGCTGGGCGTCGGCGAGTTGGCCTCGGTGTGGCTCGGCGGTGAGTCGGTGCTGCGGCTCGCGGCGCTCGGCCGGGTGCGGGAAGAACGAGAGGGCGCCGCCCGGAAGGCCGACGCCCTGTTCCGCTCGTCCGGGGCACCGTGGTGCCCGGACATCTTCTGACCGCTCCCTTCTCCCGGCGGCCTTCGACTGTGCATCCGTAGCGAGCTGTTCAGTTGTGGCTGTGCTGGCGATGTTCAGTTGTGGCTGTGCGCTGTCGTGTTCAGTTGTGACTGTGCGCTTCGGTGGCCGTCCCCTGCCCGGGCTCCCGGCTCCCCTCCGGAAGGGAGCCCGGTCGGCCAACCACTGGGAAGCTTGACCATGTCATGCAAGTTGGCAGCCAACTTCACCGTACTTATGTCCGCTAGGAAGCGGCTCATAACCAGCTATCGGCGAACTGCCGGAAGTTGGCGGGAAGTTGTAGTGTTTGTCCGTGGACCCGGAGCACGCCTCCGCCAGTGGACGGACGAGGTCACAGCGGCCCCACACGTCCCATCGCGACATCGCCGACGAACTGCGCAGCCGGATCAGGACCGGTGTGCTGCAGCCGGGTCAGCGCATGCCCACGCAGGCGGAGCTGGCCGTCGAGTTCGGCGTCGAACGCAGGGCCGTGCGCCAGGCCTTGCGCATCCTGCAGTCGGAGCATCTGCTCACCAACGTTTCCAAAGGCAGCCCGGCCACCGTGGCGGCCGTGCCGGGGCCGGCCCGGCTGCCGGCCGGACCGACGGCGCCGCCCCAGCCCACCATGGTCGGCCTCGCCCCCCGGATAGAGGAGGCCTTCGCCGCCCCCCACGTGCGGATCGACGCGCTCTGCCTGACCGCGGTCTCGCTCACGCTGGCCATCGGTGAGCCGCTGCGGCAGATCCACGCGGGACGGCTGAAACCGGCCAAGATCGACGTCCGGGTGCTGATGCCCAGCCGTGACATCGACCTCGCCTTCCCGGCCCCGGTGGCCGCCGACGACCACGGTCTGCTGCACCGTCGCTGGCTGGCCCAGCGCAACGCCCAGGGCATGGTGCTCAGGCAGAACCTGCTGGCCCTGCTCACCACGCACGGCATCGACGTCCGGGTCTCCTTCCGCGCGCTGCCGTTCACCCCGCCGGTCAAGCTGTATCTGCTCAACGGCTCCGAGGCGCTGTTCGCGTACTACACGCTCAAGCGCCGGGAGCGGGAGATCGAGCACGAGCATCTGGAGCTGTACGACGCCGACGGCACGCGCTCGATGCTGTTCGCCTTCGAGCGACGTGCCGGGGAGCGGGACGCCGCGTTCGTGGAGCAGTCGCGGCTATGGTTCGACGCGCTGTGGGAGACGATCAGTTCGGAGCTTCTGCTCAGTTCCTAGGCGGGACCTACAGCGCCGGGCCCGCGAGGAGCACGGCGAGCAGGACGGCGCCGGCGGACAGGGCCTTGTGGCTCTTGGTCTCGATGCCGACGGAGATCAGGAGCAGGCCGACGGCGCCGGCGAGACCGAACCTGCACTGGACGAGTTGCTCGACGAGGAGAGCGAGGGCGGGCACGGCGGTTCCCCCTTCAGAAGATTGACCAACTCGGAAAAGTTGGTAACCAACTCCATCTAAGTTGTCCCCACTTGGTCCGAGTTCATAAACAACTTCTCGGCAACTCCCCATAGATGGATCAAAGTTGTAGCGTTTGGTCGTGACTCAGGAGCATGTGGCAGTGAACGGCAGCAGGAGACTCACGCCCCAGAAGATCGCCGACACCCTGCGCGAGCGGATCCGCACCGGCGGACTGCAGCCCGGCGAACGGCTGCCCACCCAGGCCGAGCTGGCCGGGGAGTTCGGCGTCGAGCGCGGTGCCGTACGCCAGGCGCTGCGGGTGCTCCAGGAGGACGGGCTGCTCGCCGACGTCAGCAAGGGCAGCCCGCCGCGGGTCGCCGAGCCGCGGACCGCACGGGGGGAGCCGCAGCCGACCATGGTGGCGCTCGCGCCCCGGCTGACCGAGGCGTTCTCGGCGCCGCATGTGCGCATCGACGCCGTCTGCCTGACCGCGCAGAGCCTGATCCCCGCGCTCGGCGAGCCGCTTCGCCTGGTCCATGAGGGCCGGCTGCACCCCGAGCGGATCGATGCCCGCATCCTGCTGCCGTCCCGCGACATCAACCTCGCCTTCCCGGTCTCGGTCGACGCCGGCAGTGAGGAGGACGACGCCGTCCACCAGCGCTGGCTGGCCATGCGCAACGCCCAGGGCCAGGTGCTGCAGTACAACCTCCAGGCGCTGCGCGGCACCCACGACATCGACGTCCATGTCACCTTCCGGGCACTGCCGTTCACCCCGCCGGTCAAGCTGTACCTGCTCAACGGGGTGGAGGCGCTGTTCGCGCACTACATGATCACGCGGCGCGAGGAGCCCACCGACAGCGGCATGCTGGAGATGTACGACACCCTCGGCTCGGAGTCCCTGCTGTTCTCCTTCGAGCAGCGGGCCGGACAGCGGGACGCGGCGTTCGTGGAGCAATCGCAGAAGTGGTTCGACGCCCTCTGGGAAACCATCACCACGGACCTGACACTCTCCTAGTGACTTCTGATGCGACGCAGACTGAGACGACGCAGACCGAACAGACCGCGTACGAGACCGATCGGCTCCGGGATCTGATCGAAGGTGCCCGGGTGGTCCTGTGGGACTTCGACGGACCGATCTGCCGTCTGTTCGCGCTCCACAGAGCGGAACGGGTGGCGGGCGAGCTGGTGGACTGGCTGGCCGGGCGCGGGCTGCACAATCTGCTCAGCGACTCCGAGCGCGACTCGCTGGACCCGCATGTGGTGCTGCGCGCCGTGGACCGCCGGCGCCCCGGCAGCGACCTCGTGGCCGAGCTGGAGGAACGTCTCACCCAGGAGGAGCTGCGCGCCGCCGGCTCCGCACTGCCCACCCCCTACGCCGACCCCCTGATACGCACCTGGACCGCGGTCGGCTCCCGCCTCGCCATCACCACCAACAACTCCCCCCGAGTGGTCCGCGCCTATCTGCGGGACCGCGGGCTCACCGACTGCTTCGCCCATCACATCTACGGCCGCACGACCGACCTGCATCTGCTCAAGCCCGACCCGCACTGCCTCAACCGGGCGCTGGCCGCGATGGGTGCCGCCCCCTCGGCGGCCCTGATGATCGGCGACTCGACCTCCGACCTCGACGCCGCGAACGACGCCGGCGTGCCGTTTCTCGGCTACGCGCGTAACGAACGGAAGGGGAAGCTTTTGCGGGAGGCCGGAGCCGGGTGCGTGGTCGCGTCGCTGGAGCCGTTGCTGCGCCTGCTGCGCGGCTGGTGACGGCGGGCCGCGGGGCGTCCGGAATCCCGGCCCGCGGCCGGCGCCGCACCCGCTTGCGGACCCAGGCCGTCAGCGACACCGCCAGACCCGCGCCCCACAGGACGAGCTGACCCACGTCGTCGATCTGCACATCGAACCCGAGCACATGGATCGTCACGGCTTCCACCCCCTCGGGCCCCCGGCAACCGGTCAACCCCTCAAGTCGACCTGTTGACTGGCGAAGTTGACTGCTTGTGGCAGCATGCCCGGGCAACTAGATCCAGTAACCGGACAGTTGACTTGACTGGTTGCCTGACCGCCGGGAGTTTGCCGCCGGTGCGCGGGAGGTACGTACCGCGTGTGACGGTGGAGCGGAACGACGAGGCGGGCGAGGCCGGGGGCCACGAGTTTCTCCGGGTCGCGGAGGAGCTGCGGGCGCGGATGGCCGACGGCTTCTACCCCGTGGACAGCTATCTGCCCTCCCAGACCACGCTCGCCAAGGAGTTCGGGATCTCCCGGGACACCGTGCAGCGGGCACTGCACGTGCTGCGCGGCGAGAAGTGGATCGAGTCGCGGCAGGGCAAGGGCTCGCGGGTGCTGAGAAACCGGCACGTCCAGTCCTCGGCGCCCCGGGCGAGCAGGTCCCGGCGCCAGCTCACTCTCGAACTGCTGATCGCCGAGGCGTTCGAGCAGCCCGAAGTCACCCTGGACATCTACACGTTGACGTCCGAGACGCTGAGCGCCTACCTCCACATGCAGGCCGGACGGATCCGCGCCGGGTACATCGCGCCCCGGCGTATCGCGCTGCGCCTGATTCTTCCGTCCGCGGTCGACGCCCTGCCCTACCCGCGGGGGGTGCGCGACGGGAAGGACGACGAACGGCTGCGGACCCGGCTGCGCGGCATCGCCGAGACGTACACCGCCTCGCTGCACAAGGTCCTCACCGAACTGAGCACCGAGAAGCTCGTCCCGTCGGTGGAGTACGAGTTCCGGCACGCCCCCGTCGCACCCACGTTCAAGCTCTACGTCATCAACGGCACCGAGGTGCTGCACGGTCCGTACATACCGATCGTCCGGCCGGTGATGCTCGACACCGGCGAGGAGGTCGAGGCGGTGGACGTCCTCGGACTCGGCGCCACTCTCACCCACCACGTCCGTGACAGCCGTACGGACTCTCCGGGGGCGACCTTCGCGGACAGCATGACCAAGTGGTTCGAGGCCATGTGGGAGCTGCTGACGGACGAGGCCGCCGGTGTCGGCGGCACGGGTGAAGCCCAAGGCGATGAGGCCCGGACAGGGGCGGGGATGGGATAGCATCCGCCCTACCGTCTGAGCGACCGCTCGGGTTTTCGCGTAGGGAACGGCGACGGGCCGGCCCCGGCGACTTGGCGCGGAGTGAGTGGCGGACCACCCGCCTGGCTGCTCGTCCGCCCTGCAGGTTGTGTTGTTCGTCGTCCGGGGAGTTAGCGTTTCCCCACCTGTCTCGTCCCCCTCCAGCGCAGCGCGATCGAACCCCGGAGCGGCCAGTGGGCGCACCACCCGTCCCCCGCGACACGGCCGGGGTGCGTACCGGTCGGGCCCGGCCCGACGCCGTCTGCCGGGCGTTCGTGGCGGAGGCCGCCGCGCGGGGGCGCACCAGCGGCGGTTTCCACAACCAGAACTACGTGCTGCCGCTGACCGAGCCCATGGCCCGGCTGCTCGGCCGGAAGGCGGGCACCCTGGTGACCGTGCGGCTGCCGCGCGCGGGCGCCCTGCCCGTGGTCATCCGGACCTGGCGGAGCGAGGCGGGGATCCTGCGGGCCATCAAGGGCGTGCTGCCCGACGTACCCGAGTGCCTGCTCGAAGGGGACGGCTTCGCCATCCACAGCTATGTGGAAGGCGTACCGCTCTCCAGCGTCTGCCGGGCCGGCAAACCGGTCGACGGCCTGCTGGTCGGGGCGCTGGCGGACCTGCTCGCCCGGACGGCCCAGGTGCGCAAGCCCGCGCTGCCGCCCCTGCCGTCCCTGTGGCCCCGGAACCACACCGACAGCCAGGGCTTCCTGCAGACCCTGGCCCACCTGGCCGACCTGCAGATCCGCAAGCCGAACTGGCGCCGTTTCGGCGGCCTGTTCGCCGCTCTCGGCATCCCCGAGGACGCCCTGGCCCGGCTGGCCGAACGCGTCCCCGCGATGTCCCGCCGCCCCTACGGCCTGCTCCACGCCGATCTGCACCGCGACAACGTGATCATGTCGTACGGCGGTGACGCGCCCCTGATCTGGGTCGACTGGGAGCTCGCCACCTACGGCGACCCGCTGCACGACCTCGCCGTCCACCTGGTGCGGATGCACTATCCGGACCACCAGTGGGACGAGGTCGTCGAGGCCTGGGCACACGCGATGGGCCGGGTGCGGCCGGCGGCGGTCAACGGCGTGACCCGGGACCTGCGGCACTACGTGGCCTTCGAACGGGCGCAGTCGGTGTACCCCGACGTGATGCGGGCCGCGAAGTCGCTGGAGGAGTCCTTCGACCAGAAGAGCCTGGACGAGGCGACGGCATGGGTGCACCGGGCCGTGCAGGCGGCGGCGGAGCCGCTGCGGCTGGGCCGCGTGCCGGGGCGGGAGGAGATCGAGCGGATCCTGTTCCGCTGGCGGGCGTCCGTACGGCCCGGTGCCGTGACGGGGTCCGGTGCCGCGGCGCCGGCCGGCGGCGGGCCGTGGCGGGGTCCCGTCGCCCGGGCGATCGACTGGA
This sequence comes from Streptomyces sp. NPDC052107, assembly GCF_040680215.1. Taxonomy (NCBI): domain Bacteria; kingdom Bacillati; phylum Actinomycetota; class Actinomycetes; order Kitasatosporales; family Streptomycetaceae; genus Streptomyces; species Streptomyces sp. NPDC052107. The sequence goes on along the minus strand of NZ_JBFAWG010000003.1, from coordinate 289,053 downwards.
AGCCGGACCGGCGCGTTCCGGAACACCCCGACTTCCCGCACTCCGCCGTCGCCGACGCCCTGCTCCTGGAGGGCGCGGCCCCGGCCCACCGGGTGTTCAAGGGCACCGCGCACCTCAACACGGTGCTCAAGGTCCCCGGCACCCCGTTCCCGGTCGTCGTACGCCGCAAGGTCGCGCACGTCACCCGGCGCGAACGCAGCTTCCTGAGCGAGCATGCCGTGCTCCAGGCCATCGAGCGGTCCGGGGCGGCGGTGGCCGCGCCCCGGGTGCTGGCGCTGGGGGAGAGCCACTCCAAGAGCATGTCCGCCATCCGGACCTACTCCGGGGACCTCTTCGCCATCCACACCTACGAGGGCCCGCCCGACGTGGGCCGCCGGCCCGAGCACCCGGTGCACGGGCTGCTCCCGCACGAGGCGGACCGCCTGGTCGACCAGCTGGCCGCACTGACCGAGGTCGACTACACCCTGGTGGACCCGCTGGCCGGCCGGCCCGGCTTCTACGCCTGGCTCAGCGACCAGCTGGTGGCGCTGGTGGCCCGGCTGCCCAAGGAGTCGCAGCAGCTGGCCCGTTTCCTCGGTCTGCCCGACGCGGCCCGGCTGCGAGAGATCCTCGCCCGGCACGAGGTCACCGACCGGGCCGCCGCCCTGCTGCACGGCGACCTCAATCCCTGGAACCTGGTGCGCCGCGGTGACGGCCTGGCGCTGACCCTCATCGACTGGGAGCTGGCGGTGGTCGGCGACCCGCTGTACGAGCTGGTCCGGCACATGCACCTCACCCCGACCCGGCCGGAGATCCGCGACCGGATGTTCCGCCGCTGGGAGAGCCGGCTGCCGGACCGGTTCACCAGGAACTGGCAGGAGGACTGGCGGGTGTACCGGTGGATCGAGATCGTCCGTTCCGCCTACGTCGACCTCGACCGTCTGGTCACCGGCGCGAGCCTGGACGCCCCCAACGTCCGCCGCGCGGTGGACTCGTACGCGATGACCCTGGCGGCGGCCACCGCCTCCCTGGGGCTGTCGTCGCGGCGCCGGACCAACCCCTACCTCACCCGCGCCCTGGCCTGGCCCACCCGCCCGGGCGGCGCTGCGTAGGCTCGCCCCATGGGTGAGATGGGCCTGCGTGAGCGCAAGCGGCAGCGGATGTACCAGGACGTGTCGGACACCGCCGTACGGCTGTTCCTGGAGCGGGGCTTCGACGCGGTGTCCGTCGCCGAGGTCGCGGCGGCGGCCGGGATCTCCAAGCCGACGCTCTTCCGGTACTTCCCGGCCAAGGAGGACCTGGTCCTGCACCGGATCGCGGACCACGAGACGGAGGCCGCGCGGGTGGTCGCCGGGGCGGCGGACCCGGTGGACGCGCTGCGCCGGCACTTCCTCGCCGGTCTCGAGCGGCGCGACCCGGTCACCGGGCTGAACGACCACCCCCAGGTGCTCGCCTTCCACACCCTGCTCTACGGCACCCCGGCCCTGGTGGCGCGGGCGCACTCGCATCTGGAGCGGTCCGAGGCGGCGCTCGCGGAGGCGCTCGGGGGCGGGCTGGACGCACGGCTGGCCGCCGGGCAGATCGTCGCCGTGCAGCGCATCCTCGCCCAGGAGAACTGGCGGCGGGTCGCGGCGGGGGAGCGGATCGAGGAGGTGGCGCCGGACGCCGTAGGGGCGGCCGAGCGGGCGTTCCGGCGGCTGGGGGAGGGGCTGCCGGAGCTGAAACGTGAAGAGTGATACCCGGTTAAAAATGTAACTCGGTAACGTTATGGCGGTACGCTGGTCGCCATGACGTCACTCGACCCCGCCCTCACGGACACCCTGCACACCGAGCGCGCCTACCACGACAGCTGCCGTGCCGCACTCGCCGCCATGGTCGAGGGCGCCGCCGAGCAGGTCGTCATCGGCGAGGACGTCTCCGCCTCCGGAGCCGACGCCGAAGTCCTCGGCCACCAGTTGCGCAGCCAGGCCAAGGCGCTGCGCGAACTGCCGCCCGGCCCGCTGTTCTTCGGCCGCCTGGACTTCGCCGACAGCGACCCCGAGCACGGCGGGCAGAACTACCACCTCGGCCGGCTCCGGATCACCGAGGACCCGGCCGCCCCGCCCCTCGTGGTCGACTGGCGGGCCCCCGTCTCCCGCGCCTTCTACCAGGCGAGCGCCCGCGACCCGCGAGGCGTCGAGGTGCGGCGACGGTTCGGCTGGGCGCCGGGCAGCCGGGGCGCGTCCGCCGACCTCACCGGCCTGGAGGACGAGCACCTCGGCCGGGGCGAGTCCCGGGCCAGCGACATCGTGGCCCGCGAGATCGAGCGGCCGCGCGTCGGACCCATGCGGGACATCGCCGCCACCATCCAGCCCGAACAGGACGAGCTGGTCCGCACCGCCCTCACCCACTCGGTGTGCGTCCAGGGCGCGCCCGGCACCGGCAAGACGGCGGTGGGCCTGCACCGGGCGGCCTACCTGCTGTACACCCATCCCAAGCGGCTCCAGCGTGCCGGACTGCTGATCCTCGGCCCCAACCGCACGTTCCTGCACTACATCGCCGAGGTGCTGCCCTCGCTCGGCGAGACCGGCGTAGGCCAGTCGACGCTCCTTGAGGAGATCGCCCGGCATCCGGTCACCGGCACCGACCCGGCGGACACGGCCGCGCTCAAGCACGACCCCCGGATGGCCGAGGTGCTGCGCCGGGCCCTGTACGGGCGCGTCACCACCGACGGCGTGACCGACCTGGCCGTGAAGGACGGCTCCAGCTGGTGGCGGGTACCCGCCGGTGAACTGGCCGCCATCGCCGAGGCGGTGCGCACCGAGGAGCCGCCGTACGCCATCGGCCGCGAGCGGGTGCGCACCCGGGCGGTACGGCGGCTGCGCGAACGGGCCGAGCGGCGCGCCGGGGTCCTGCCCGCCTCCTGGGAGCGCCGCGTCGAACGGGCCCGGCCGCTCACCGAGCACCTCGACCTGGTCTGGCCGAAGGTCCGCCCCGAGGAGGTGCTGGCCCAACTCCTCACCGATCCGGCCGAGTTGGCGCGGGCCGCCGACGGCCTGCTGGATGCCGAGGAGCAGGCGGCGCTGGTGTGGCCGCGCCCGCCGCGCTCGCACAAGTCGGCCCGCTGGTCGGCCGCCGACCTGGTCCTGCTGGACGAGCTCTCCGGGCTGATCGAGCACCCGGAGGGCTACGGCCACATCGTCGTCGACGAGGCGCAGGACCTCTCGCCCATGGAGTGCCGGGCGATCGCCCGCCGCGCGGCCTTCGGCTCGCTGACCGTCCTCGGCGACCTCGCCCAGGGCACCACGGCGTGGGCCGCCCGCGACTGGTCCGTCCAACTGCGCCACCTCGGCCGCCCGGACGCGGCCGTGGTCCCCCTGACCACCGGTTTCCGGGTGCCGGCGGCCGTCGTGGACCTGGCCAACCGCCTGCTGCCCCGCCTGGACGTGTCGGTGCCACCGGCCAACTCCCTCCGCGCGGACGGAGAGTTGAGACTGCGCTCGACCGACGACGTGCCGGGCACGACCGTGACCGCGGTGCGCGAGGCGCTGGCCCACGAGGGCTCGGTGGGCGTCGTGGCGGCCGACGCGGACGTGGACGCCGTACGGGCAGCCCTCACGGCGGCGGGCCTGGACCCGGCCGGCCCGGACGCGCTCGGCGCCCGCCTGACCCTGGTCCCCGCGAGCATGGTCAAGGGCCTGGAGTACGACCATGTGGTGGCCGTGGAACCGGCGGCGGTGGCGGAGGCGGAGGAGCGCGGCGCGCATCGCCTGTACGTCGTGCTGACGAGGGCGGTCTCCCGCCTGGACGTGGTCCACGCCCGTGCGCTCCCCTTCTGAACAGGGGATGGCGTGTTCTGACAGGGGATAGCGTGCGGGCCATGACCGAGACAGAAGCGTTCAGCGAAGTCCCCACCACAAATCTCGCCGACCTCCTCGGCCGCGAGCAGGTCATGGACATCGGCATACGGCCGCTGTGGCAGCCGGTCCCTCGGGTGGCCGGACCGGCGTTCACCGTCAGCTGCCCGCCCGGCGACAACCTCATGCTGCACGCGGCCATCCACCGCGCCGAGCCCGGCTCGGTCGTCGTGGTCGAGTCCGGCGACCTCGGCTACGCGCTGGCCGGCGGCAACGTGTGCGCGGTGGCCCAGCGCCGTGGCGTGGCCGCGTTCGTCGCCGATGGGCTGATCCGCGACCTGGGCGACGTCCGGGATCTGGCCTTCCCCGTCTTCGCCCGCGGCATCATCCCGATCCCCGGTGCCAAGAAGGCCGTACGCCCGCTGAACCGGCCCGTGCGCTGCGGGGGCGTACGGATCGAGTCCGGGGACGTGATCGTGGCCGACGAGGAGGGCGTGGTCGCCGTGCCGGCATCCCGCGCGGAGGAGGTCCTTCGGGCCGCGCAGGCCAAGCTCGCCAAGGAGTCCGAGGAGACCTTGGACGACTGGGAGAAGGCCCACCGGGCGCGGATCGACGAGATCCTCGCCGCGCGGGGCTTCCAGGGGTGATCCTGGACGGTGATGCTGCTCTTCCTCGACGTCGACGGCCCGCTCATCCCCTTCGGGGCGGGCCCCTACCGGCTGTACGACGGCCCCTCGGCCGCCGTCGGTGAGCACCCGCTGCTGAACCGGGTCGATCCGGCGCTGGGCCACCGGCTGGCCGCGCTCGGCTGCGAGCTGGTGTGGGCCACGACCTGGATGGACGAGGCCAACACCTGCCTTGCGCCCCTGCTGGGCCTGCCGCGACTCCCGGTCGTCCCGTGGCCGGACGCGCCCGAGCCCCCCGGCCGGCTGCACTGGAAGACCCGGCCCCTGGTCGCCTGGGCGGCGGGCCGCCCCTTCATCTGGCTGGACGACGAGATCACCGCCCCCGACCGCACCTGGACTGCCGTCCACCACCCCGGACCGGCCCTGCTGCACCGGGTCGACCACCGGCACGGACTGACGGAGGCGGACTTCGGGGCGGTGGAGGAGTGGTTGGCGGGGGTTGGTTGCCGAACCCGGGTTGCGGGAGCGCCCCGAAGGGGCGCGGGAAACTGCCCGAGCGACCGCCGACCCGGCCGACGTGAGGGAGTTGCGGTGCGCGGCGAGTGCCCCAGGCCGGCGAGCGGGTGAAGCGAAGGCTTGGACCGGCGGAGGAAAACCGAGGATTGACCGGCTTGCGCCGGCCGCCGGATGATCGGCAGGGCGATGTTCTTCGGGCCCACGGACGGAGGAGACCCGTGCCGGATTCCCCGACCACCGCGGTCGCGTTCCTGCGCGACCTGGGAGCCGCCGATCTCGCGCATCCGGGCGGCACCCTCCTCGCGCATCTCCAGCGCGTGGAGCGACAGCTCGCCGAGTGGGGCGCACGCCCGGCCCTGCGGCTGGCCGGCCTGTGCCACGCCTGCTACGGCACCGACGGCTTTCCCGAGGCCCTGCTGCCGCCCGGCCGGCGGGCCGAGCTGGCGGCCGTCATCGGTACCGAGGCCGAGGTCCTCGTGTACCTGTACGGCTCCTGCGACCGTACGGCCACCTATCCGGCGCTCGCCGAGGACGACGGGGTCTTCCAGGACCGGTTCACCGGTCGCGCCCATGTCCCCGAGGCCGGCCCGCGCCGGGACTTCGCTGAGCTGACCGCCGCCAACGAACTCGACCTGGCCCGCCTGGACCCCGCCTTCCGCGGCCGCTGGGGGCCGGACCTCCTCGGTCTCTTCACCCGTGTCCGGCCCCTGCTGAGCCCATCGGCCTGGTCGGCGTGCGAGACGGTGCTGGCCGGCTAGCCCGGCCGGCCAGGAAGTCCCCGGCGTCCGCCGCGAGGCTCAACGGCGCTTCACCGCCCGGCCCACCCCCTCACGCGCCGACATACTCCGCCAAGTGCTCGCCGGTGAGGGTGGCGCGGGTCTTCACCAGGTCCGCCGGGGTGCCCTCGAAGACCACGCGGCCTCCGTCGTGACCGGCGCCGGGGCCGAGGTCGACGATCCAGTCGGCGTGGGCCATGACCGCCTGGTGGTGTTCCACGACGATCACCGACTTGCCGGAGTCGACCAGGCGGTCCAGGAGGGCGAGGAGCTGTTCCACGTCGGCCAGGTGGAGGCCCGTCGTCGGCTCGTCCAGGATGTAGATCCCGCCCTTGTCGGCCATGTGCGTGGCCAGCTTCAGGCGCTGGCGTTCACCGCCGGAGAGGGTGGTGAGCGGCTGGCCGAGGGTGAGGTAGCCGAGGCCCACGTCGGACATGCGCTCCAGGATCTTGTGCGCGGACGGCGTGCGCGCCTCGCCCGTGGCGAAGAACTCGTCCGCCTCGGTCACCGACATCGCCAGCACCTCCGCGATGTCCCGCCCGCCGAAGGTGTACTCCAGGACCGAGGCCTGGAAGCGTTTGCCCTCGCACTCCTCGCACGTCGTGGCGACACCGGCCATCATCGCCAGGTCGGTGTAGACGACACCGGCGCCGTTGCAGGTGGGGCAGGCGCCCTCGGAGTTGGCGCTGAACAGCGCCGGCTTCACGCCGTTGGCCTTGGCGAAGGCCTTGCGGATCGGCTCCAGCAGCCCGGTGTAGGTCGCCGGGTTGCTGCGGCGCGAGCCGCGGATCGGGGTCTGGTCGACGGACACGACGTCCGCGCCCGACGGCATCGACCCGTGCACCAGCGAGCTCTTGCCGGACCCGGCCACGCCGGTGACGACGCAGAGGACGCCCAGCGGGACGTCGACGTCCACGTTCCGCAGGTTGTGCGTCGTCGCGCCCCTGATCTCCAACGCCCCCGTCGGCTTGCGCACGGTGTCCTTGACCGCCGCCCGGTCGTCCAGGTGCCGGCCGGTCAGGGTGCCGCTGGCCCGCAGGCCCGCCACGGTGCCCTCGAAGCAGACGGTGCCGCCCGCCGTACCGGCGCCGGGGCCGAGGTCGACGACATGGTCGGCGATCGCGATCGCCTCCGGCTTGTGCTCCACGACCAGCACGGTGTTGCCCTTGTCGCGCAGCCGCAGCAGCAGTTCGTTCATCCGCTGGATGTCGTGCGGGTGCAGGCCGATGGTGGGCTCGTCGAAGACGTACGTCACGTCGGTGAGGGAGGAGCCGAGGTGGCGGATCATCTTCACGCGCTGGGCCTCGCCGCCCGACAGCGTGCCCGCGGGCCGGTCGAGCGAGAGATAGCCGAGGCCGATCTCCACGAACGAGTCGAGGGAGTGCCGCAGGGAGGCCAGCAGCGGTGCCACCGTCGGCTCGTCGAGCCCCCGTACCCACGCGGCCAGGTCGCTGATCTGCATCGCGCACGCGTCGGCGATGCTCACGCCGTCGATCTTCGAGGACCGGGCCGCCGCGGTGAGCCGGGTGCCCTCGCACTCGGGGCAGACGGTGAAGGTGACCGCACGCTCCACGAAAGCCCGGATGTGCGGCTGCATGCCCTCCTTGTCCTTGGCGAGCATCGACTTCTGGATCCGCGGGATCAGACCCTCGTAGGTCATGTTGATGCCCGCGATCTTCATCCGGGTCGGCTCGCGGTGGAGGAAGTCGTGCAGCTCCCGCTTGGTGAACTTGCGGATCGGCTTGTCCGGGTCGTACAGGCCGGACTCGGTGTAGAGGCGGTAGTTCCAGCCGCCCGTCTTGTAGCCGGGGACGGTGAGCGCGCCCTCGTTGAGGGAGAGGGAGTCGTCGAAGAGCTGGGTGAGGTCGAGGTCGGTGACCGTGCCCCGGCCCTCGCAGCGCGGGCACATGCCGCCGGTGATGCTGAAACTGCGCCGCTCCTTCACCTGCTGTCCGCCGCGCTCCACGGTGACCGCGCCGGCACCGCTGATGGAGGCGACGTTGAAGGAGTACGCCTTGGGTGAGCCGATGTGCGGCCTGCCGAGCCGGCTGAACAGGATGCGCAGCATGGCGTTGGCGTCGGTGGCGGTGCCGACGGTGGAGCGGGGGTCGGCGCCCATCCGCTGCTGGTCGACGATGATCGCGGTGGTGAGCCCGTCGAGGACGTCGACCTCGGGGCGCGCGAGCGTCGGCATGAAGCCCTGTACGAACGCGCTGTAGGTCTCGTTGATCAGCCGCTGCGACTCCGCGGCGATCGTGTCGAACACCAGCGAGCTCTTGCCGGAGCCGGACACACCGGTGAACACGGTCAGCCGGCGCTTGGGGAGCTCCACGCTGACGTCCTTGAGGTTGTTCTCCCGGGCGCCGTGCACACGGATCAGGTCGTGGCTGTCGGCTGCGTGCGGTGCGGTGGCGTCGTCCATGGCGGTCACGGTAGCGGGGCCGGGCCGCCCGGCGCTTCTCGAATCCTGACGACAATCCCGACGGCCCGACGAGCCGGATGTCACGCCCGGGAGCCCGGCGGTGTCTTCATGGCGAACCGGTCGGCACATGGGTCGTACGACCGGTCGGCACATGAGTCGCATTGAGTCGTATGAGGAGGACACCATGACGCTCCGCGTCCCGAAGGCCGAGCTCGGCCCCGAGATCACCGAAGTCCTGATCGAGCAGTTCGGCACCGTGCTGGAACCCCTCCAGGCCACGTGGCACAACCCCAAGGTCGCCGAGGCGGGCCAGGAGATGGGGGCCCGGGTGAACGCGTGGGACGGGGCCGACGAGAACCTGAAGTCGTTCGCGCACATGGCCGTCGCCGCACTGGTCGGCTGCAGCTGGTGCCTCGACATCAACTACTTCCAGGCGCAGAACAAGAACCTGGACCTGACCAAGGCCAGCCAGGTGCCGCGCTGGCGGGAGTCGGACGTCTTCACCCCGCTGGAGCGGGACGTGATGGAGTACGCCGAGGCGATGTCGGCCACGCCGCCGACCGTCACCGACGAGCTGTCCGCGCGCCTGCTCGACCGGCTCGGCGCGGCGGCGCTGGTCGAGATCACCGCGTCGATCGCCTTCGCCAACTTCGCGACCAGGAACAACACGGCTCTCGGGGTCAGGTCCCAGGGCTTCTCGGACGCCTGCGAGATTCCCCTGGCCGCCCGTCCGGAGAAGCCGGTTTCATGACCGAGGATCCCTTCGTCACCCACCGCAGCCTGCTCTTCACGGTCGCCTACGAGATGCTCGGCTCGGCGGCCGACGCGGAGGACGTGCTGCAGGAGTCCTGGCTGCGGTGGGCCGGCGTCGAGCAGGACGGCGTGCGCGACCCGCGGGCGTACCTGGTCCGGATCGTCACCGGGCAGGCGCTCAACCGGCTGCGCACCCTGTCCCGCAGCCGCGAGGAGTACGTCGGCGAGTGGCTGCCGGAACCCCTGCTGACCAGCCCCGACGTTGCCGAGGACGTCGAACTCGCGGAGAGCGTGTCGATCGCGATGCTGACGGTCCTCGAAACCCTCGGGCCGACCGAGCGCGCGGTGTTCGTGCTGCGCGAGGTCTTCGAGCTGCCGTACCGGGAGATCGGCGAGGCGGTCGGGAAGACGGCGGCCGCGGTACGGCAGATCGCGCGGCGTGCCCGCGAGCACGTGGCGGCCCGGCGGCCGCGCGTGCGGGTGAGCCGCTCCGAGCAGCAGGCCGTGGTGGAACGGTTCCTGGCCGCACTGCGCACCGGGGAGCTGGGGGAGCTGCTGGAGATCCTGGCGCCGGACGTGGTCATGGTCACCGACGGGGGCGGGGTGGTGGCCGCCGCCGTACGGCCGTTCCACGGGGCCGGCGTGGTCGCGGACCTGTTCGCGCGCGCACACCGGCGGGTGGAGACCCTGGAGACGACGGCGGTGTGGCTCAACGGCGCCCCGGCCGGCCGTATCGACCTCGACGGCGAGCCGACCGCGGTGAGCCTCACGGTGGAGGACGGCCGGATCACCCGGATCCACGTGGTCCGCAACCCGCACAAGCTGACCCGCCTGAACGAGCCGGCCGAACTCGCCCGGTAGCTGTCCCTTGTCCGGCGCGATCCCCCGTCGTCAGTCCTCAACCGGCTTCCGGTGCGGCGCGCGAGAAGTCGTACACCGCCCAGTCGGTGAGCGTGCGATAGCCGAGGCGCTGGTAGAGGGCGTTGCTGGTGGGGTTGGACAGGTCCGCGAACAGCACGACGTCCCGCGCGCCCGCGGCCAGCGCGGCCCGGCTCACCTCCGCCGTCACGGCTCCCGCGTAGCCGCGACCGCGCAGGTGGGCCGGGGTGTAGACGATGTCCACCTGGATCTGGCCGCCGATCACCGGGTTCATGCCCGCGATGGAGACGGGGGTGCCGTCCGGGGTCTCCCAGAGCGTGTAGCGCTTGTCGGCGAAGCGGGTGCCGGCCCACGTGCCGGCGTCGATGGAGACGTCTTCTCCGACGGCCTTGGCGAACTCGCCGCACCAGAACATGACTTGCTCAAGGTCCTGCTCGCCCAGGACGCGGCCCCGGCCCGCCGGCAGTGGCTCCGGTGGGGTGAGCGTGCCGAGGCGGTACAGACGCCGCCGCGTGTCGCGGAGTTCCGGCGTCGCGCCGGTGTGCCGCTGCCAGGCCTCGGCGAAGGCGGTGGCCGTGCTGTGGTCCGCGCTGACGGAGGGGACGGAGTGCCCGAGGGCGGCCAGGCGGGCGGCGAGGGAGTCGGCCTGCTCGGGCGTGAGCGGGGAGAGGCCGAAACCACGGGGCGTAAGGCGGTAGAAGGTGGCGTGGACCTCGTCTGCTCGCTCCAGCACGCCGAAGACGGGGGCTTCGGTGCCGAACGCCTCCGCTCCACGCGCTCTCACTCTCTCGGCCCAGGTCAGCTGCATGACGTGCGGGCCGGGCCGAGAGCGCAGAAAGTCCCCGGCCCGGACGAGGAAGTCGTCGACGTCTTCGGTGAGGTACCAGTCATCCGGTCGCATGCTTCATGCTTCCCCGTGCTGTTGAAGCGCACAACGGTTTTCCGCCAGGGCGAGGAAGCAGACGGTGGGCCTCGGGACCGGGCCGGGTCCGCAGCTATACCGGGACCGGACACTCGCCCGGCATCGACCCGTTTGCCTCTGGGACTGAGCACGGTGGGTGTCGCAGTGATTCCCAGGCTGTCGGCGGGCCGGGGGCAGCCCTCCTGCGCCGTCGTCGTATCGGCCCGGCCCGTTGTGGTCCCACACGGTGTACGTGGACGGATCTGCTGGTCCCGGTCTCACGGGATGCCGGGCGGGACGGCCTGGACCTGTCCGAGGGCTGGGCGGACCGGTGGACTGCGACGGGGAAGTACGCCGGGGACGAGGTGACGGGTCCGGTTCGGCACCTGGGGGAGGTTCCGGTGGCGAGTCGTGGCCCGATGCGGGGTTTCACCTGGCGGCGGGAGCAGAGGCACCGGCCCGGCCTGAGTCCGCTGCCGGCCACCGGGCGGCTCCACGGTTTGAGAGCCTGGAAGAGGCCCAGCTGCTGGTCGCCATGGAACACGCCCAACAGGACACTGGTGCCGAGCCCGCCCCCGGACCAGGCGGGCTCGGTCGCTGGTTGCCTCTATGACCGTTCGAGTACCTGACGAAGCGAGAGGAAGGTTCTCATGCGGTCGGGCCGTGGTGTCTCGGAAACCGGCCGCAGATACCACCGGGCCTTCGGAGCTCCCTCGTGCCTGCCTTCGTCGGCGGCAGCGGCGATGTCGTCCTCGAACACCTCGGTGAAAGCGTAGTTGTTGGCCGCGTCGCCCAGGACGGGGCAGTGCTCCACGGCGAGGCTCAGACATGCGCGGTGAATCGCGGCGGACGTGATCACCGGCGATCCGTCCTCGGGTCTCTCCAGCGCCACCCAGGCGGTTGTGTCGAGGTCGTTTCCGCAGACCTGACAGCCCCACAGGCGGCGGCACAGCTCCGCCTTGACCCGCTCGACCTCCCGGAAGAGCGGTCCGCTGTCCCCCATGGGGGTGACCCAGGGAAAGGGCAGCCCGGCCACCACGGGGCGCGGTAGTCCGGCCGGGTTCTGGAACTCCGCCCCCTTGTAGCTCGGCGGGTGGACGTAGATGACGTCCTTCATGCGCTGGCCGTCATCCCGGTCACGCAGGTAGACGACCCTCTGGCCGGCGCGGGCTTCAGCGGGCAACGGTGCCCTCCTGCAGCCGCTCGATCATGCGCTCGGTCGTCGCGAGGGGCGCCTCCTGCGGCGAAGCCACTCCCACGGCGACGCCTGGCTGGTCGTTCCAGGTCTCGTGCCCCGCGAAGGGTATGGTCTCGTCCGGCGTGTACCGGGGCAGCTTCCGGTAGGTGTTCACGCCGTCGACGGGCTTGCCGCGGACCAGCACCGGGTCCAGGTAAAGGCCCTGGCTCTCGATGCGGGTGGACGCCGAGATGTATCCGATGTCGAGCCCGCAACGCCGCTTGGGCGACGTGTTCGCCTCCGAGCAGTGCAGGAGGTGCGGGTGGTGAATCGAGACGTCGCCGGGGTTCAACTCGATGTCGACGACGCCCTGTTCCGCGACCCACCGGGAGACCAGGTTGGTGTCGGCCTCCGAGAAAAGCATGTTGGGCTCGTCCGTGCGCAGGTTCGGCGGGTACAGCGGCAGCTTGTGGCTGCCGGGGATCATGCGCAGGCAACCGTTCTCAGTGGTGCTCTCGTCGATGGCCAGCCAGACCGTCAGTGCCCGCATCGGCGCCAGCTTCCAGTAGGCGCCATCCTGGTGCCACAGCACCGGCTGGCCGTCGTACGGCGGCTTGCAAATGTAGTGCGCGGTGAAACAGGCGAGGTCCGGGCCAAGGAAGTGCTCGCCGATGTCCACCAGCCGCGAGTCCGACACCAGCCGTACCCAAAAGGCATCGTTGCGGATCAGCGGGTGGTGGAAGTGCTCGGGGCGCAACTCCGGATACCTGGCGGTCAGCCACTCGACGTGGCTGCGCGCCTCTTCCAGCAGATCCTCGGGAATGACGTTGCGGATGATCGCGAAGCCGCGCTCCTCGTACTCGGCAGCGGCCTGCTCCAGTGGGGTCATGTGTGTCTCCGAAAGAACCGTTCGTCGTGTCTCTGGGGTGTCGAAAGGGGCGCGCCGGTCACACTTCCCACTCGGCCGGAAGCGTGCGGTGGCGGCGCAGGGGGGAGCACAGCAGTAGGACGAGGGGGAGGGCCATGACCAGCCCGCCGGCCCACAGGGCAGTACCGGTGGACCAGTGGCCGGCGATGAGACCGCCGACGAGCGCGCCGAGCGGGGTTGCTCCCTGAATGACGACGCTGTAGGCCGCCGTCACCCGGCCCATGTAGGCGTCAGGGGTCACGCGTGCGCGGAGACCGGCGGTGGAGACGGCCCTGCCGACGATGGCGATGCCGATGAGGACCTCCGCCACGGCAATGAGGGGTACTGCGGCCTGCCGGAACACTCCGGCCAGCGGCGCCGAGAGCACGGCGAACGGGGCCAGGCCGGAGAAGACCAGCGTCATGCGGATCTCGCCGAAGCGCCGGCGCAGCCGTGGCGCCAGCAGGGAGGCGGCGAAACCGGCCACGGCCCCGAGGGTGGACAGCAACCCGTACAGCCAGGTGGCTACCCCGATCTCCTTCAGGAGGAAGACCGGCAGCATCGACAGGAGGATGCCCGCGCCGATGTTGTTGAGGGCGGCCTGGTTGAGCAGCAGCCGCAACAGCGGCTGCTGGAACAGGACGCGTATCCCGTCCGCGATCTCCCGCCCGAACTTCTGCTCGGCGTCGGCCGGCCCGCGCGCGATGTCGCCCTGCGGGTGGATCCGCCGCAGCATCAGGAGCGACGCGAGGTGGCCGAGCGCGGCGAAGCAGTACAGGACCGGGGCCGCCACGCTCTGCGTCAGTACGCCCGCGACGCTGGGGGAGATGGCCTGGATGGCCGTCTCGGAGCTCTGCAGCCGGGCGTTGCCGTCCGCCACGCGCCGCCGGGGGAGCACGTAGGGCAGCACACTGCTGTGCGCCACGTCGAAGAAGACGCCCGCCAGGCTCACCACCAAGGCCACCGCGACGAGTTGGGCCACGGTGAGCACGCCCAGGAAGTAGGTGAGCGGCACGCTGGCGAAGGCGCCCGCGTACGCGATGTCGGCACAGATCAGCACGGGCTTCTTACGCCAGCGGTCGATCCACACCCCGGCCGGCAGCCCGATGGTGAGGAACCCGGCCCTGCTGCACATGAAGATCACGCTCATCGTCAGCGGCCGTGCATGCAGCAGGAGCAGGGCGGTGACCGGCAGGGCGAACGAGGCCACCTCGGCGGCCGCGTACCGGAATCCGTTCGCCGCCCACAGCCGCCTGAAATCAGGGACCTTGAGGACTTCGAGGGACTCGTCGGGGGCGACGTCGGCCGATGAGGAAAGCGACACGAGAACGGCCTTTCTTCAGTGGACGATCGTCAGCCCGAGGCCGTCGCCGAGGGCCGGTTTGGCGGCGAGCTCGGCGAGCGCCTTGCGATCGACCTTGCCGTTGGCGTTCCTCGGCAGCTCGCCGGCAGCCAGGACGATGCGCTGCGGGATCATGTAGTGCGGCAGCCGGTCCCGCAGCAGCTGGGGCAGCGCCTTGACGTCGTCGACGCCGTCCGCGCTCACAAATGCCGTGATCACCGTGGAGAAGAGTGCGTCCGGGGTGGCCACGACCACGCATTCGTGGATGCCGTTGAGGGCGTGCAGATGCCGTTCGATCTCGCCCAGTTCGACCCGGAACCCACGCGACTTGACCTGGGCGTCCCGGCGGCCGATGAACTCAAGCTCACCCGCCGCGTTCTCCCGGACCATGTCCCCGGTCGCGTACCACTGCCGGCCGTCCGCGGTGCGCACGAAGGCGCGGGCCGTCTGCTCGGGGTCCAGGTAGCCCTCCATCAGCATGCTGCCGCGGACCAGCAGCTGACCCGGGCGGCCGGGCCGCACCGGTTCCAGTTCCTCGTCCACCACGACGACCTCGGCACCGGGCAGCACCCGGCCGACGGGGATGACCGCGTCGAGCGGCTGCGGCCCCCGGATCTCGTGGAAGGTGCATACGTTGCTCTCCGTCGGTCCGTACACGTTGAGCAGCCGTATCCCGGGTACGGCTGCGAACAGGGTGTTCACGTCACCCGGCGGCAGCACCTCGCCGCCCACTACGGCGGCGCGCAGCGGCTCGAGCTGCGGCAGCAGGTCACTGCCCCGGCGGGCAAGCCAGACCAGGGTCGAGGTCACGGCGTACCAGACGGTGCCGCCAACCTGACGGCAGAAGTCGATGTAGGCGGCGGGGAAGGGCGCCGCCGAGGCGGGCATCAGCGCTACGGCGGCACCGACCCGCGCGGCACCGAACAGGTGCAGCGTGGTGGGGTCGAAGTGCAGGGGTGCCGAGTTGACGATGACGTCCTGCTCGGTGAGCCGCAGCTCGGCCACGGACCAGTCGACGAAGGCCGAGGCGCTCGCATGCGTGTGCACCACTCCCTTGGGGTGGCCAGTGCTCCCGGAGGTGTGGAACACGTAGGCGAGATCTGGTAATGGCGCGCGCGGGACGGCCGCCGGTATCGCGTACCACAGCGGGGCGTCCGCCGGGGATGCGGTGGGCAGCGTCTGCCAGGCGAGTTCGGGGGCCACCGTGTGCCACTGGTCGCGGGCCGGGGTGTCCGTCACGATGACGCGGGGCCGGCTGCGGTCGATGATGAGCCGGGCGCGGGCGATCGGGCCGTCTGGGTCGACGGGCACATACCCCGCCCCGGAGCGGAGGATGCCGTGCACGGCCGCCACTGCGAGGCGGGACTTCGCGCCGTGCCAGGCGACGCAGTCTCCGGGCCGGACGCCCGCCGCGCGCAGCGCCTGGGCGATCCGCTCAGCCATACCGTCCAGCCGGGTGTAGCTGAGCGTGCCGGTGCCGTCGATGACGGCGGTGCGGGCGCCGTGGCGGGCAGCGGTCGTGCGCAGGTCGTCCACCAGTGATCGGCTGGAAGTCATGAGTGCCCCTTGGACTTCAGGAACGCCCGGATGGCGAGCGGGGTCTCGAAATGGGCGGGGAGGATCTCCGAGTCGCGTACGGTGACCGAGAACTCCTTCTCCAGCAGCGCCACCAGGCTCAACAGCGACAGGGAGTCGATGATGCGGTGGGCGATGAGCTGGGTGTCCTCGCTCACCTCGGCGCCCGGCGCCACCTCCCGGACCGCGGCCAGCACGGTCCGCAGCGCGGAGTCTTCTGCCATCACAAACCCAGCCCTTCCGCGATGATCTTCATCTGCATGTCCGAGGTCCCGGAGTAGTACCTGCTGGCCACTGCGTCGGCCAGCAGGGCGGTCGCCCCCGTCTCCGGTAGCAGTGCGTAGCCGCCGTACACGTCCGGAAGTTCCTGGCAGAACCGGTTGAACTCGGTGCTGACGTGAAGTTTCGTCAGCGAGGAGCGGCCGTGGTCGAGGGCATCCGTGTCCGCGCGGCGGGCCGTGGCGTGGAGCAGCTCGCGTGCGCTGGTCAGGCTCACGTGCATGCGGACAAGGCGCCGGCGGATCGTGTCGTAGGAGGCGAGGGGATGCCCGAACTGGCCGCGGGCCCGGGCGTGTTCCACAGCTTGGCGCAGTGCTCGGGCCATCAGCCCCAGCGCCGGGGCGAGGATGAACGCCCGCTCGTGACGCATGGCGTGCATGAGGACGGCGAACCCGCCGCCGGGGCCGCCGAGCAGATCGGTGTCGTCGAGCACACAGTTGTCGAGGTGCAGGGAGCCCAGGTCCGCACCCGCCAGCCCGGTCTTGTCGATGACCGTGCCGATGTGCAGGCCAGGGGTGCCCCGGGAGACGAGGAACGCGGTGAGCCCGGACAGGGCGCTTCCCTCGGCGGTGCGGGCGAGAATGAGGAAGACGTCGGCGGTCGGCCCGTTGGTGACGAAGGTCTTGGCGCCGTTCAGCCGCCAGCGTCCCTCGCCGTCGCGGTCGGCGCTGGTGCGCAGGGAGAGCAGATCGGAGCCGGAGTCGTACTCGGTGGCCGCGAAGGCGCCGACCGCGGTGCCCGCGAGGAGCGGGGTCAGGTACCGGTCGTGTTGGCCCTTGCTGCCGAATTCGAGCAGCGGCTCCTGGCAGGCCCACATCTGTGCGGCCATGGCGAAGGGCGGACCGCTCAGACCGCTCTCCTCGGCGAACGCCTCCAGTGCCAGGCACGCGGCCTCGTAGCCGGCGCCGCTGCCGCCCGCGGGCTCGGGGACGGCCAGGGACAGCAGTCCCTGGGCCGCCGCCGTGCGCCAGATGCCGTCGTCCTCCCGGCACTTGGCCGCCCAGGACCGCAGCCCGGCCAGCCAGCCGGCGAACTCCTCCGGAGGGGAAGCGCGGTGCGTCACTGCAGCTCACCCCCCTCCCGGACCGGCCACCGGAACACGTGGTGGGACTCGGACAGCCCGAAGGTGTCGAAGGTGGACGGGCGCTGGCCGAGCGAGGCCAGCGCCAGCAGCTCCAGGTCGGTGCCCACGCCGAGGCTTGTCGCCAGCCAGTCGAAGATGTCCTCGGCGACGCCGGTGCCCCGGACATTCGGCCGGAGCTTGATCTCGTGGAGCATCAGCCGGCTCTTTCCCCCGGGCCGCAGCCGGCCGAGCGAGGTGAGGGCGAAGGCCGCGACGACCCGCCCCTCCGACTCGGCGACGTAGTGCGTGGTGCCGGGTGCTATGGCGCGGTCCGTCACCCGGTGGACGAACTCCTCGACGTCACCGCCCCCGTAGAGCTCGCGGATGGCCCCGGCGTCGGCCGCTGTCGCCGCACGGATGGTCCGTCGGTGTACCGGGCTAGCCACCGGCCACCGCCGACATGATCATCACGGTGGTCCGGGGCGTGACGACGACGTCCAGCGAACTGAGGTCGCGGATGTTGTCCTCACCGAGGTAGACGCTCACGAAGGGGAGGAAGCCCCCGGAGCCGTCCGCCAGGCGCTGTCGCAGCGCCGGATGACGTTCGTACACCCTGTCGATGACCTCGCGGAACGTGCCGACGGGCACCTGGAACTTGGTCTCACCGCCGGCGAACCGGGCGAGGGGTGTGGACAGGACGATCTCGACCTCGGACACAGCGTCCTCCTTCCTGTGCTGCTCGGTTGCGCTCATTCGGCGGTGCTCACCGCCGCGGCGTCGCGGTGTGCCCGGTGGGCCTCCCAGATCTGGATGGCCCGCTGGAGCTGGGAGTCGTAGTCGGTGTCCCGGATGAAGCCGTGGCCCCGGCCGTCCCGGAGCATGACGGCCCGGGCGCTCGGGTGGCCGCCGAGGCCGGCCATGATGGGCCGCAGGTGGTGCAGCGCGAAGTAGGAGTCCTTTTCCGACACCAGGGCGTGGAGGTAGCGGCCGGCCCCGGGCGAGGACCAGTCGGAGATGATGTCAGTCGTCTTCTGCGGTGCGGCCATGCCGGGGAGGTGGGTGAAGGGCACCGCCTCGCGCTCCCACTGGGGCAGGATCGTCGGGTCGTCGTGCGGGGAGATGACGAACGCGAGGTCGTCGCCGCCCGCCCGCATGCAGTGCTTGAGCGCCGCATAGCCGCCCGACGACAGGCCGTGCCAGACGGTTCCGCGCAGCCCGTGGCGTTCCAGCAGGGTGGCACGAAGGTCGTACATCCGTGGCGCGAACTCCTCCTCGCCCAGCAGGAACCAGCCGCAGCACGAGTCCTGGGTGTGCAGGTGGATCGGGTCGGAGAAGGACAGACACACGGACCGCTCCGCCTGCTTCCACTGCTTGCGCGCGAAGACCGGCGGCACGTGCTTCTCGATGCGGCTGAACCCGTGGAAGAGGATGTGCAGGTAGGGGCTCTCGACGACGTCGGGGACGGTCACCTCGTACTCGAGGACGTATCCCTCCGGGTGCCGGAACCGGTCCCGCTGAATCTTCACTGGAAACCTCGCAATGGCTGGTCCTGAGCATCACAGGCACTGGTCGTCAGGCGGACAGAGTGCGTCCCTCCGCGAAGGACAGGCCGGGGCAGACGACCCGGACGACGCTGAACGGCTCGTCCGGGTCGGACAGCCCGACCACCAGCGGGGCATGGCCGGTGACGTCCTTGATCCGCCGCGTCACCTCGGCCAGCTCTTCCTCCATGTCGTGGTGAGCGGCTCCGTGGCCGCGCAGCGCTTCATCGAGACTCACCGCGTCCGGGCCGGCGGGGAAGGGGGGCTCCGGGCTCGCGTCCCGCCAGGTGTCCTGGTCCGAGGGGATGTCGTCACGCGTGGCGCTGATCTCGGTCAGCCGGCTCTGCACCGCTTCGGTCAGGGCCCGGGACACCGCGACCACCGGGTCCAGGTGGCTGCCCGAGCCGGCGCAGCAGATGGGGAAGAGGGGCGACCACACGAAGGCGGCGAACGTCGGTACGGCGAAGCGGTTCGGGATGCAGGAGAGGTGGAAGTCCACTCCGGCGTCCGTGAGCCGATTGAGCAGTGACCGCAGGTGTGTGTCCTGGATCGAGTCCGGGGCGATCGTCAGCCGCCTGGGGTCGGCGCCGGACGGGTGGGCGGCCAGGACGTCGCGTTCGACCGCCTCGTACAGGGCGTGCAGGCAGGCCTCGGTGAACGTGTTGCCGGAGGCGAGTCCGGTGCTGCTGGACTCGAAAAGGCGCGGGCGCCAGAAGTGCGGTCCGCTGTAGGAGAGCCGGACCAGGTCGAGGGGCACCGGTACGGTCCGGCCGTCCGTCAGCGACCGGGCCCGGACCCACGGCAGCCGCAGTCGCCGGGTCCACTCGTCCGTCACCCGGAGGTTCAGGTCGGTCAGGGCGTACGGCAGGCGCAGCCTTGCGGGCGTGGCGGTGAAGGTGTCGAGAGGCGGCCGTTCCGCGTACCACAGCTCGATGGACTCCATGACTGCGGAGAGCTTGGCGAGGAGCGGCGAGGCTCCCTTGCCCTGGGACACGGCCAGGGTCTCCGACTCGGGCCGTACGGCGAGGAATACGGGGATGCCGATGTTGTCCAGGCGGGTGACGTCGGCGACCCGGGTGATGCCGTAGCGGCGCAGGCGGGGCGCGATACGCTCCCAGGTGGTCTCGGGGGCGACCGCGCGGTGTGTGCCGGGCAGTATGAGCTTATGCACCTGCCTCGCCTCCGAAGGGCTGCTGCGCCGTGCGGGAGCCCAGGTAGCCGATGGCGAAGGGGCGCAGGGCGACCGCCGCGTGGCGCAGGGACGGTAGGCCTCGCCGGGTGCACTCCGTGCTCAGTTCGGCCTCCGTGCGCACGTTCCAGATCAAGCGGAGCAACCGTGCGCAGGTGGCGTCGGAGATCTGGGCGAGGCTGCGTTCCGGGTGGGCGTCCAGGTGGTGCCGGGTGCGCTCCAGCCAGTCGGTGACCCGGGCCCGGTCCTCGGCCGACTCCCGTCGCAGCAACAGGTCCGCCTCGCGGGAGTCCGCCAGGTCGGGCAGCGGGCACAGCAGGGTCGTGATGCGGGAGCGCAGGACCGGGTCGTCATGCCATCGAGCGGCCGTGGGGCCGAGCTGCCGCAGGACGTGGTCCCGGAGGCCGCCGGGGGAGCCGGCGCCCGCCGCCTCCGCGCGGCGGTGCAGGAAGTCCCACCAGACCTCGGGGAAGTACGCGGCGAAGATCTGCTGGTGGGCGACCCGGTGCCGCAGCGTGGGATCGGCGGGCGCGAACAGGTTGCGCCAGCGCCGGTGGTACTCGGTGCGCCAGTCCCGGTCGCTCGTCGCGGACGGGGCCGGTGCCGCGCATGCCTTCGGCGGCTGGGCCGGTCGGCCGGCTGCCGTGGCGGGGGGCCGTGTGCCGGGCGGGCGTGAGCCGAGGCGCTCGGCCAGCGCCAGGGCCTCGAGCGCGTCCGCCCGTTTCTGGTCGAAGGAGGCCGGATCGGCGGCGAGGCAGGCGGTGTACCAGTCCGCGAAGGCCCTCTCACCACGTTCCCGCGCCACCGCGAGGATCCGCTCCTGGGTGCGCAGCGGGTAGTACTCCCGCTCCATCCGCTCCGTCAGGCCCCGGCCGGCCTGCTGCGTGAGGATGCCCGCCTCCTGGGCGACCAGGACCGCGGTGTGCAGATTCACCAAGGGCACGTTGAGTCCGGCGAGTGAGCCCGTTTCGCTGTGGGCCACGCTGACGGCGTCGTCCCCGTCGAAGACGCCGTCGCGGTACCAGTTGTAGACCTGGCCGACGCCGATCATGCCGAACTGGTCGAGTTCGGCGGCGCGCAGCGCTCCAATGCTGGCCGCGCCGACGACCGTCACTCCACGTGCCAGGGCATCCAGGATCTCCTTGTGCCGCAGGGCCAGGCGGTGGTGGTAGATCCCGTCCACGATGACGACGACGTCTCCGGCCGAGTACCCCTGCGGGAAGAGGTCGCCGTGCCGGACGGGTCCATGCACCACGAAGTCCGGGTGGTGCTGTCTCACCAGAGGTTCGGGGCACGACGGCCCGACGAACACATGTACCGCCATGCCCCTCCCCTTCGTCAACGGCGTGCCGGCGGTCGAGCCGGATCGGGCGGATCAGTCAGCACGAACCGCCGTGTGCCCGCTGTGTCAGTTGCGCACTTCGCTGTCGGTGATGATCAGCGGGGTCTCGCCGAACAGGACCTCGAAGTCCTCGCCCGCGATCTCCTCGACCTCGCTGGTGGTCTCGGCAATGACCTCAGCCATGTCTTTCTCCCATTCATCAAATGAGGGAACTTTCGGCGCCCCGGTGGCGCCAAATGGACGCTACAACTGTGCCTGTCGAGTGTCCAGGGAATTCATTTGGGCGGGTTCGTGTCGGGCGGCGACTCCGTGTGACTGGAATAGGTTTCGTGTTGTCGGGATGTTTTACTCAACTTTGTCGCCGCAGCTTTATGGATTGGAGTTCCTTGGGTTTCATTTTGCCGATTCATGGTGCACCTTAGCGCCCAATTATCGTAACTGCGCGGGCGAACACGCAGTTCAGGCGGGTGTCAGTGCGTAGGCTGTGTCCTGTTCGGAATTGGCCGAAGCTCGCCGCTTGGTGTCTCAAAGATGTTGTTGACTGCGTGAGCAATGCCATGCAGGATCGAGTGCGGTGGGTGATCCTCTGAATTACTCACGCAATAAACGGGGGGTGCGAGTGGGTTTTCGGCTCACGCCCATGGCTCTGATTGTCGCCGGGCTTCTTTTTCATCAGATCAATCGGCTGTGGGAATACGGTTTCGCGAGCGCGGGGCAGCGCTATGCGCCGGTCTTCGGGATCCGGCTGCCCCGCCGGACGGCCGCGGCCGGACAGCTGGCCGCCCTCCCGGTGGCCCTGCTGCTCGCACTGACGACCCCCTCCCTCGCCGGCCGTACGGCTGCGGTCCTGCTGATCGCCTTGTGGATGCTCGCCACCCAGGTCCGGCTCTCGGACCACTGCTGGCTCGGGGCGGTGGCGGCGGCCGTCATGGCGTTCACCCCGAGCCCCCTCCACGCCCTGGTCGCCGAGGATCTCCTGGCGGGCGTGTACCTGACCGCGGCCCTGTTGAAGGTCAACGACGAATACCTCTTCACCGAGCGCAGCGCCGGCCGTGTCGTCACCGCCCACTACCTGCGCCTGCTCGGCCTGCCGGACTTCCCCCGGCTCGTGCGGGCCGTGCCGGCCTCGGTGATCGTCGTCGAACTGCTGGCCGGCGTGCTCGCCTGTGTCCCCGGCGCCGAACGGTGGGCCCTGGGACTCGCGATCCTGATGCACCTGGCCTTCGGGGTGTCGGGCAACTACCCCTTCTCCGTGGTGGCGCTCGCCCTTTGGGTGACGGTGTTCTCACCCGACGGCCGGATCGAGCCGGATGGCCCGGCGTGGGCCCTGTGGGCGGCGGCGTTCCTCGTGGGCCTGCTGTCCGCGGCCACGGGACGGACCGCCAAAGGCCGCCGGTCGGCCGGCTGGCTGATCAAGGACTTCTACCAGGGGGTGGTGTACGGCGCCCTGTGCGCGACGGCGGTACTGTCCGCGGCGCCCGGCCCCAACCGTTCCTCGCTCTGGGTGCCCTTCGCCCACGGCCTCGTCGCTCTGGCCTTCGCCGCGAACTTCCTTCTCGTCGTCGCGGGCGTCAAGCTCGAGTGGAGCTTCGCCATGTTCACCAGCCTGCGCCCCTTCGGCCGCTCCTGGCTGGAACGGCACCGGCTGCGGGAGTGGCCGCGCTACTACGCGCTCACCCTGCCGGCCCGCATTCCAAAGTCCCTGCTGCAGGACGTCGATCCGACGTTCGTCTATCTGGCCACCCGGGACGAGAACGTGGTGCACGAAGGGGTCGTCCATCATCTGGAGGCTGTCGCGCGGAAACACGCAGTCACTTTCGCGCCGCGGGTCATGACCATCGCCCCCGGGGGCCGTGAGCTGGTTCCCTCACCATCGCAGCAGCCCCCGCCACGCCGTCGTTTCCTCGGCTACCCGGCTGTGGTCCCGAAGAGCCTGGACCGCCGATACCTCGCCTGAGCGCACAGGGGCCCACAGGCTCGCGCCTGTTGAAGAGCTCGCCGATCCATGACGTCCGTCGGTCGGACAGGCAGCGGGGTCGGAGTGGATCGCGTGTTGCGGGACGCGACAGACTTTTGCAAGCGGGTGCTTGCAATTGTTAGCGACGGTGGGGCAAGGTGGAGGCATGGCATCGCTCAACGTCGGCAATCTCGGTGAGTACCTGCGCGAGCAGCGGCGGAACGCACAGCTGTCGCTGCGGCAACTCGCCGACGCCGCCGGGGTGTCCAATCCCTACCTGAGCCAGATCGAGCGCGGGCTGCGCAAGCCGAGCGCGGAGGTGCTCCAGCAGGTCGCCAAGGCCCTGCGCATCTCCGCCGAGACGCTGTACGTCCGCGCCGGAATCCTCGACGCCGAGCGGGACCGGGATGAAGTGGAGACCAGGGCGGTCATCCTCGCCGATCCCTCGCTCAACGAGCGGCAGAAGCAGGTGCTGCTCCAGATCTACGAGTCCTTCCGGAAAGAGAACGGATTCGGGATCGGCGAGCCCGCCGACGACGAGGACAGCGCTCAGGAAGCGGACACCGACGGCACCACCGTGCCCGGCACCGGCGCCACCGATGGACACGATGCCGATGCAGGCCCGCGGCGGACGGCCGGATAACCGGACCAGGGCGCCGGCTCCCACCGCGGACCACACCAACCTCAGCCGAACGCGAATCCGGGAGGACCAGATCACCATGGCCATCACCGACGACCTGCGCAAGACCCTCAGCGACCCGACCCCGCTCTACTTCGCCGCCGGCACCGCCGACCTCGCCTTCCAGCAGGCCAAGAAGGTGCCCGCCCTGGTCGAGCAGCTGCGCGCCGAGGCGCCGGCCCGTATCGAGGCCGTACGCAACACGGACCCGAAGGCCGTGCAGGAGAAGGCCGCTGCCCGGGCCAAGGAGGCGCAGGAGACCCTCCAGACCAAGGTCAACGAGTTCTTCGGCACCCTCGACGTCGACCTGAAGAAGCTCGGCGAGCAGGCCCAGGACCTCGCGCTGCGTGGTGTCGGCGTCGCCGCCGAGTACGCCGTCAAGGCCCGCGAGACCTACGAGAAGGTCGCCGAGCACGGCGAGCAGGCCGTGAAGAGCTGGCGCGGCGAGGCCGCCGAGGAGATCGAGGACTTCGCGATCGCCGTCGAGGGCAGGCCGGAGCCGGCCGAGGCCAAGGACGAGCCGCAGCCGGCCGTGGCCGAGCCCGCCGTGGAGAGCAAGCCGGTGGCGAAGAAGGCACCGGCCCCGCGCAAGACCACCACCGCGAAGAAGACGACGCCGCCGGCCAAGTGACCGGCAGCGGCGGGATCACGCCGAGATGACAGCGGGCCGGGCACCTTGGGGGTGTCCGGCCCGTTGTACGGGTACGGTGGCTGTACGGACGACTCGACTCGGGTGGTGGGCATTGTGCTGATGACGGCAGTCGGCGGAGTGATGTGGCTGATCTTCACCGCCATGCTGGCGCTCGCCATCGTGGCGTTCGTGATGGCGGCGATCTTCCGCCAGGACGCGTACCGCGCCGCGGACAAGCAGAACAAGGGCTTCTGGCTGATCATCCTCGGCATCGCGGTTGCCGTGAACCTCTTCGTGCCCATGCTGTTCCTGCAGCTCGCGGGCCTGGTCGCCACGATCGTCTTCTTCGTGGACGTACGCCCCGCGCTGCAGCAAGTCTCCGGCGGAAAGGGTTTCCGCCGCCGCAGGGGAAGCAGCAGCGACGGTCCTTACGGGCCGTGGAACGGCGGCCGCTAGGAGTCGGGCGAGCTGCGGCTCGCCCAGGGGCGCGGGGCTGTGTCGATGTGCGGCTCCGCCGCACGGGCGCGAACGGCCCAGTCACACCCGGACCCGGCGACGGCGAAGTACTCCCTACGGCGTGACTCCGATCACGGCGCCCGATTCAAGAGCACCACGGCCACATCGTCGGTCAGCTCCCCACCGTTGAGCTCCCGCACCTCACTCACCGCCGCCCGCAGCAGCTCCTCCCCCCGCAGGCCCTCGGAGAGCTGGCGGCGGATCATCGACACCATCCCGTCCTGGCCGAGCCGCTCGCCGCCCTCGCCGACGCGGCCCTCGATCAGGCCGTCGGTGTAGAGCATCAGGCTCCACTCGGAACCCAGCTCCACCTGCATCCGGGGCCAGCGGGCGCCGGGCAGCAGGCCGAGGGCGGGGCCGTTGTTGTCGTAGGGCAGCAGGCGGGCCTGCCGGCCGGGGCGGGCGAGCAGCGGCGCCGGGTGGCCGGCCAGGCACAGGCCGGCGCGGCGGCCGTCGGGCGCGATGTCCACCGTGCACAGGGTCGCGAAGATCTCCTCGTCGGCCCGCTCGTGCTCCAGCACCTGCTGAAGCGTGCCGAGCAGTTCGTCGCCACACAGGCCCGCCAGCGTCAGCGCCCGCCAGGCGATGCGGAGCTCCACCCCGAGCGCGGCCTCGTCCGGGCCGTGGCCGCAGACGTCGCCGATCATGGCGTGCACGGTGCCGTCGGGGGTGCGGACGGCGTCGTAGAAGTCACCGCCGAGCAGTGCGCGGGACCGGCCGGGGCGGTAGCGGGCGGCGAAACGCAGCGACGAGCCCTCCAGCAGCGGCGTGGGCAGCAGTCCGCGCTCCAGGCGCCGGTTCTCCTGCGCGCGCAGCCGGCCCTCGGCCAGCCGCCGCTCGGCCGTGTCGGAACGTTTCCGCTCCACCGCGTACCGGATGGCACGGCTGAGTAGCCGGCCGTCCAGCTCGTCCCGGAAGAGGTAGTCCTGCGCGCCCACGCGCACGGCCTCGGCGCCGCGCTCGGCGTCGCCGGAGGCGGTCAGCGCGAGCACGGCATGCCGGGGCGCGAGCCGGAGCACGTGCCTGAGCACGGCCAGCTCGTCGTCGGTGTCGCCGCCGCCCGGCGCCGACAGGGCCAGGTCCAGCAGGATGCAGTGGACGTCGTCGGTGAGCAGCCGCTCGGCCTCGGTGAGGTTCCGGGCGGTACGCACACGGATCGGCTTGCCGGCCGAGTCCAGCAGGTCGGGCACGATCGGCGAACCGGCCGGATCGTCCTCGATCAGCAGCAGGGTGAGAGTGGCGCCGGTGCCGTTCGTGGGCATCGCGTCGCGGTGGGCCTCTTCCTTGAGGGGGCCGCCGGCTGCGGAGGCGGCCTGCCCCTGACCACTCTCCACGGCCGGGATCGCTCTCTGCCGCGGTACGGGTACGGGCATCGTCTTGGGTTCCTTCCCTCCCCCCGAGGGCACGGTGGCGTCGAGGGTCTCGAAGCCACCGACGGGGACCATAGCGGGTGCTCCCGGCCCGATGGAATGGTGTGAGCCGCGTCGCTCCCGCGCAGGCCGCTGTCATATGCCGCTTTCCGTACGACAGTTGGACACGGCACCCAGGCGCGGGGGATGACGAAGCTCACGTTCGGCCCGGGTTTGAACGGGGTTTGGTGGTGTGTTGGGTCACGTGGCGTGGGTCACGGCGCGAACGCCGCCGAGCGCAGCTCAACGGCGCTGTGCTGCCCCGTGCACCCGGCCGTGAGGCCGTACCCGCCCGGCCGCGAGGCCTACGCGTCCGGTCGTACGACCCCCAGGATCGGCATCGACCCGGCGCCCGCGACCGTCACCGTCCGCCCGGGGCGCGGGGCCTGGATGATCGCGCCGTCGCCGACGTAGATGGCCACGTGGCTCGCGTCGTCGAAGTAGATGATGAGGTCGCCGGGGCGCATGTCCTTGACGGCGACGCGCTTGAGCTGCTTCCACTGCTCCTGCGAGGTGCGCGGGATGGGATGGCCGGCGGCCGCCCAGGCCTGGGAGGTCAGGCCGGAGCAGTCGTAGGACTTCGGACCCTCGGCGCCCCACACATAGGGCTTGCCGAGCTGGGCCGAGGCGAACGCGACCGCCTTCTCGCCCTCCGCGGACGCCTTGCCGTGGATCTTCTTGAGTATGCCGGTGTCCAGCCAGTCCGTCTGCGCCTTCAGCGCGGCCTGCTCCTCCAGCTTGGCGAGCCGCTCCCTGTCCTTCTTCTCCAGCTCGGACTCGAGCTTCTCGGCGGCGGCGATCTGCTGCTCGATCTTCTTCTTGGCGGTGGCCTTGGCCTTGCGCTCGCCGTCCAGCTTCGTCCACTGCGCGGTGGCGTCGTCGGCGTATGCCTGCAACTGATCCTGGGTGCTGGCCAGTTCGCTCATCAGCGACTTCGTGGCCCGCTGGCCCTGGAGCACCAGCCCGGCCCCGTCCAGGACCTGTCCGGGGTCGTCGCTGAGCAGGAACTGGGCGGTGGGCGGGATGCCCCCGGTGCGGTACTGGGCGCGGGCGGCCGCGCCCGCCTGGTCCTTGAGCTTCGCGAGCTTCTGCTGCCCCTCGTCGATCTTCTTGGCCAGCGCGACGATCTGGGCGGACTGCTGCTTCGCCTTCTCCTCGGCCGCGTTGTAGGCGTCGGTGGCGACGGCCGCGTCGTGGTAGAGCGTGTCGAGCTTCTCGCGGACCTGTTCGAGGTCCTTGCTCGGCGGGGGAGTCGGGGACGTGCTCGGCGTGGGTGCCGGGATGGCGAAGGCCGTGCCGGGCGCTGCCAGCACGGTCACCGCGCAGACCACCGTCACGGCGGCCGAGAGGATGCTGCGCTTGCCCCAGCCCATCACACATGCCCCCAAAGCTGATTTACCGTCAGTAACTTACGGTGCTCCGGGGATGGTGTCACGTCACGACACAAAACGACAGAGGTAGGTGTTCCCCCCGAGTTCGCGCCGTTATGACGATCTCCCCGCCGGTGTGACGAACGGCGCACGGAGATCGTTCCGTTCCGGGTTCCCCGAATGGGTGATCCCGGCTCCGGCGGTCCGGCCTCCCAGAAGGGGTGATCTCAGCCCAGGGGCGCCAAGGCCCCCCACGCCACCGTCACTTCACCCTGCCGCCAGCGCGCCGGGCCGTCCGTCACCGGCCAGTCGGCCGTCAGGTCCCGTACCGCGCGCAGCCAGCGCTGCCGGGCGCCGTAGGAGGCGAAGGGCGCGGCGGCGGCCCAGGCGCGGTCGAAGTCGCGCAGGAAGGCGTGCACCGGCTCGCCGGGGACGTTCCGGTGGATCAGCGCCTTCGGCAGCCGCTCGGCGAGGTCGGAGGGGCGCTCCAGCGAGCCCAGCCGGGTGGCGAAGGTGACGGTCCGCGGGCCCTCCGGGCCCAGCGCCACCCACACATGCCGGCGTCCGATCTCGTCGCACGTGCCCTCGACCAGCAGCCCGCCGCGCGAGCCGCCGACGGCAGGGGCGAGGCGTGCGCACAGCCGCTCCCAGACGGTGGCGACCTCGGCCTCGTCGTACTGGCGCAGCACGTTGGCGGCCCGGATGAGCATCGGCCGCCCGGGCACGGGCACCTCGAATCCGCCGTGCCGGAAGGTCAGCCCCTGCCGCTCGTACGCCTTCGCCGCCGCGACCCGCGCGGGTTCGATCTCGATACCGACCACGTGCGTGCGGGGAGCGGTGGTCCGCAGCCGGCCGAGCAGCTCCACGGCGGTCCAGGGGGCGGCGCCGTAACCGAGGTCGATGGCCACGGGATGGTGGGCGCGGCGCAGTTCGGCGCCGTGGGTCGCCGCTATCCAGCGGTCCATACGGCGGAGCCGGTTGGGGTTCGTCGTCCCGCGCGTCACCGTTCCCACGGGGCGGGCGGCTGCGCGGGCTTTCATGACTACGAGGGTAAGCGGGGACGCGCCCCGACAAAGGACCGTCGGACCGTCGTCGTATCGAACGGTTGCTCGATCGATGGTAATGATTGGGCAAAGCGTCTTGATCGGGAAATGGCCCGGCCCCCGCCTCTGTTGCACCTCCTTGGAGGGCGAGGTCGGTCCTCCGTCCGGCATGCCCGCAGCAAGGAGAGGACCGCCAGGTGAGCCAGTACGCCAGCAGGCTCGGGCGACGCTCCCCGTCGGCCGCGTCACGGCTACGACTGCACCGCAGGCCCCGCCGCGTCGCCATGCTCTCCGTCCACACCTCCCCGCTCCACCAGCCCGGCACCGGCGACGCCGGCGGCATGAACGTCTACATCGTGGAGCTGGCCCAACGGCTCGCCGCCATCAACATCGAGGTCGAGATCTTCACCCGGGCCACGGCGGGCGGACTGCCGCCCACGGTCGAGCTGGCCCCCGGCGTCCTCGTCCGGCACGTCGACGCCGGTCCCTACGAGGGCCTGGCCAAGGAGGACCTGCCGGCCCAGCTGTGCGCCTTCACGCACGGCGTGATGCAGGCCTGGGCCGGACACCGCCCCGGCTACTACGACCTCGTCCACTCCCACTACTGGCTCTCCGGCCACGTCGGCTGGCTCGCCGCCCAGCGCTGGGGGGTGCCCCTGGTGCACGCCATGCACACCATGGCCAAGGTCAAGAACGCCAACCTGGCCGACGGCGACACGCCCGAGCCCGCGGCCCGTGTCATCGGCGAGACCCAGATCGTGGCCGCCGCCGACCGGCTCATCGCCAACACGGCCGAGGAGACCGACGAGCTGGTACGGCACTACTCCGCCGACCCCGCGAAGGTCGCCGTCGTCCACCCGGGCGTCAACCTCGACCGCTTCCGCCCCGCCGACGGCCGCGCCGCCGCCCGCGCCCGGCTCGGCCTCCCGCAGGACGCCCTGATCCCGCTCTTCGCCGGCCGCATACAGCCCCTGAAGGCCCCCGACGTCCTGCTCCGCGCGGTGGCGGTGCTGCTGGACGAGCGCCCGGAGCTCCGCTCCCGCATCCTCGTCCCGGTCGTCGGCGGCCCGAGCGGCAGCGGGCTGGCCAAGCCGGAGGGGCTGCAGAAGCTCGCCGCCCGGCTCGGCATCGCGGACGTCGTACGGTTCCGCCCGCCGGTCGGGCAGGAACAGCTCGCGGACTGGTTCCGGGCCGCGTCCGTGCTGGTCATGCCGTCCTACAGCGAGTCCTTCGGGCTGGTCGCCATAGAGGCGCAGGCGGCCGGTACGCCGGTGCTCGCGGCCTCGGTCGGCGGACTGCCGGTGGCCGTGCGCGACGGCGAGACCGGCTTCCTGGTCCACGGCCACCATCCCGCCGACTACGCGCGCGTGCTGCGCCGTTTCGACGAGGAGCCGTCCCTGCCGGCGAGCATGGGCCGGGCCGCCGCACGGCACGCGCAGTCCTTCGGCTGGGACCGGGCGGCCGCCGAGACCGCGGACGTCTACACGGCCGCGACCCAGTCCCACCGCCGTCGCGTACGCTCCCACCATGGGTGATGTCGAGAAGGCCGGGCAGGTCCTGGAAGATGCCCTGAAGGACGCCGAACTGGAGTGGGAGAGCCCCGAGCCCGGAAACTACGTGGTCAAGCTCCCCGGCACCCGCAAGCTCTCCACGACGGTCTCCTTCCTCGTCGGCCGCCACTCCCTGTCGCTCAACGCCTTCGTCGTCCGGCACCCCGACGAGAACGAGGCGGGCGTCCACCGCTGGCTCCTGGAACGCAATCTCAAGCTGTACGGCGTGAGTTACGCCGTCGACCGCCTCGGCGACATCTACGTCACCGCCCGCCTGCCCCTCGCCTCCGTCACCCCCGACGAGATCGACCGCCTCCTCGGCCAGATCCTGGAAGCGGCCGACGGCGCCTTCAACACCCTCCTGGAGCTGGGCTTCGCCTCCTCCATCCGCAAGGAGTACGCCTGGCGGGTGTCCCGGGGCGAGTCCACGCGCAACCTGGACGCGTTCAGGCATCTGATCGAGCGCCCGACGGACTGACACTCTGCACGACCCCTTCCCTCCGCCCGTGGGCAGTGGCATGCTCACCGCCGACGCATTCCTGAACGTCGTTCATAAACATGAATACGAAGGGGCGGGTGGACATGAGCAGCACGCACCTCACGAGACGGACCCTGCTGACCGCTGCCACAGCCGTGGCGCTCGGTGCGACGACGACCGCGACGGCGACGGCGGCCACGAAGGCCAGGGCGGCAGCCGCCGAACAGGGTGAAGTCCCCTCGATCTGGGACGAGTTCGGCCGATCACCCTTCACCCACCCGCAGATCCCCTACATCGGTCGCGCAGGTCATCGCGGCGCAGCCGCCCGCTTCCCCCGCCCCCGCCACTTCGCCGACGTCACCGAGTACGGCGCCGTACCCGACGGCACCACCGACTGTGCCCCCGCGATCAACCGTGCCATCGCCGCCGCCGGAAGGGCCGGCGGTGGCACGGTCACCATCCCGCCCGGCACCTTCCGCATCGACGACCTGATCCGCATCGGCGACTCGGGCGTCGTCCTGCGCGGCGCCGGCAGCGGCCGTACGACCCTGTACGCGACGCAGCCCCTCACCGAGCTGATCGGCGTCTACGGCTCCCGCTACGGCGGCGACAAGTCGGCGTGGTCCTGGGCGGGCGGCCTCATCTGGCTGGCGCCGAGGGCCCGTTGGGACTCCCTGGTGGCCGCGATCCGGTCCCGCGCCTGGCCCTTCGAGGGCTGGACCGGCAACAAGCGGGACGAGTGGACGCCGCTGACGGCGGTGGAACCGGCCCGGCAGGGTTCGTGGACGATCACCGTCGCCGATCCGGAGGGGCTGCGCCCCGGCCGCCTCGTCCTTCTCCGCCTCGCGGACGACCCCGCGCACACCCTCCTCCAGCACATGGCGGGCGGCGGCCCGGGCCCGGCGTCGTACTCCTGGGACGACAAGACCAAGCTGCTGTCG
Source organism: Streptomyces sp. NPDC052107 (assembly GCF_040680215.1). NCBI lineage: Bacteria > Bacillati > Actinomycetota > Actinomycetes > Kitasatosporales > Streptomycetaceae > Streptomyces > Streptomyces sp. NPDC052107. The sequence goes on along the minus strand of NZ_JBFAWG010000003.1, from coordinate 257,376 downwards.
TACGTCCCCTACGAGTGGCCGGTGCGCATCACCCGCGTCCGGGGCCGCCGGGTCACCCTCGAACGCCCCCTCCCGCTCGACGTACGCCCCGAGTGGAACCCCCAGCTGACGACCCACGTCCCCGAGCTGACCGGATCCGGCGTCGAGGGCCTGACCCTGGAGGTGGTCGAGACCCCGCAGTCCCCGCACCTGCTCGACAAGGGCTACAACGGCGTGGTCCTGCAGTGTGCGTACGACTGCTGGGTGGACGACGTCACGGTGACGAACGTCGACAACGGCTTCGGTCTGGTCGCCGCCTCCGCCTGCACCCTGCGCCGCACCCGGGTCGCCGGCCGTGGCTCGCACCACCCGTACTTCTGCCGCGAGGGCTCCCACGACAACCTGATCGAGGACTTCACCGTCGAACAGCGCACGGTGCCCGCCCCGCCGAACACCCAGCTCCACGGCATCAACGTCGAAGGACTCTCCTCGTACAACGTCTGGTCGCGCGGCCGGATGCAGATGGGCACCTTCGACAGCCACCGCGGCCTGCCCTTCGCCAACGTCCGCACGGACATCACGGTGAACAACAACGGCCGGCACGGCGGAGACGCCAACGCGGGCCCGCTCTTCGGCGCCCGCTTCACCCACTGGAACATCAGGGTCACCAACGGCCGCGCGGGCCTGATGAAGATCGACGGCCTGGCCCCCTGCTCGGCGACCGTCGGCCTCAACACGGTCACCGAGTTCGACCAGATCGACGTCCCCGACTTCACCGGCGACCTGCGCTCCCGGCTGGAGCTGTACGGCACCACGGACGCCGTACGCCCGCGCAATCTGTACGACGCTCAGCGCGAGCTGCTGCGATAGCGCCCCGGGGTCACCCCGACCAGCTTCTTGAAGTGCCGGGTGAGATGGGCCTGGTCGTAGAACCCGGTGGCCGAGGCCACCTCACCCGGCGCCAGCCCGTCCAGCAGCAGCCGCCGCGCCCGCCCGACCCGGCGGGACATCAGGTACTGGTGCGGGGCGATGCCGTACGCCCCGCTGAACGCCCGTACCAGATGGGCGGGATGGGCGTGCAGCAGCCGCGCGGCCTCCTCCAGCGGAACGCCGTCCACGACCCGCGCGTCGAGCAGCTCCCGCAGCGAACGGGCGAGCACGGGATCCGGGCGGTGCGCCGGGCCGGCCGCCCCCCGCAGATGGCCGCGCAGCCGCTCCCCGACCAGGGTCAGCCTGCTCTCCGCCTCCAGTTCGTCGCCGGGCCGGGCGAAAGCGGAGTGCAGCTGCCCCACGCGCCGCCGCAGTACCGGATCCCGCAGATCGGGCGTGTCGACGGCCCGCCCGATGAGATCCTCGCCGAGCCGGCTGCCGTCGAGGTAGACGACCCGCTTGCGGAAGCCGTCCGGGGTGGCCGGGGAGCCGTTGTGCGGCACGTGCGGCGGGAGCAGCGTGACGGTGTCGTGCGGGGTGCCGTGCTCGTGCCGGTCGAGGTCGTACCGTACGGCCCCGTCGTCCACGATGAGCAGCGTCCAGGCGTCGTGGACGTGCATCGGGTACGCGTACTCGGTGAAGTGGGCGTGGAAGACCTCGGTGACGCCCGGAACGCTGGGGCGCCACGCGCTGACTTCCTGCCGGGCGGCCATGCAAAGAACGTACAAGACGGCGTCGTGGTGCGGTTGGCAGTCTCATTCCATGAGCCCTGAACCCATCCGTTTCGACACGAAGATCGCCGTGCTGCTGCGCGAGGACCTGGAACCCTGGCAGCGCCTCAATGTGACGGCCTTCCTGGTCAGCGGCCTCGGCAGCCAGATCCCCGAGGTGATCGGCGAGCCGTACGAGGACGCGGACGGGGTGGCGTACCTGCCCATGTTCCGCCAGCCGGTGCTGGTCTTCGAGGGCTCGAAGGAGACCCTGGAGGCGGCCCACGGCAGGGCACTGAGCCGCGCCCTGCCCCGGGCCGTCTTCACCTCGGACCTGTTCGCCACGGGCAACGACCGCGACAACCGCGCGGCGGTGCGGGCCGTACCGACGGCGGAGCTGGACCTGGTGGGGCTGGCGGTGTACGGCCCGCGGGGCGGAGTGGACAAGGTCCTCAAGGGCGCGCGCATGCACCCCTGAGGCCCTTGGCCGGGGTCAGTCGAACATGACGGGCTGGTAGTCGCCGGCGGGCTGCCGGACGATGACGTTGAGGCGGTTGTAGGTGTTGATCAGGGCGATCAGCGTGACGAGCGCCGCGAGCTGGTCCTCGTCGTAGTGCTTGGCGGCGTTCGCCCAGACCTCGTCCGGGACGCCTCCGGCGGCGTCGGCGATACGTGTGCCCTGCTCCGTCAGCTCCAGCGCGGCCCGCTCGGCCTCGCTGAACACCTGGGCCTCCCGCCAGGTCGCGACCAGGTTCAGCCGCTGTGCGGTCTCCCCGGCGGCGGTCGCGTCCTTGGTGTGCATGTCGAGGCACATCCCGCACCCGTTGATCTGGCTGGCCCGGATCTTCACCAGCTCCTGCGTCGCGGCCGGCAGGGGGGAGTCCGTGACCACCTTCCCCGCCGAGTTGAGGTACTTGAAGAACTTGCCGGTGACAGGGTTGGCGAAGATGTTCAGACGAGCGTCCATGGTGTGCTCCCGTGTGGTCTCCGAGCGGTTTTTCGTTGCCTGCACCTCCCTGACGGATCCCTCCGGGGAGATGTGACCGGGCCGAGTGTGACCTAGGTCACCGGATCGTCGGGGCGGGCTCGCCCGGGTGTCCGCCGCCGTGCTCTTCGTCCTGCCCTCCGGGCGATCTGCTCACCGCCCGGGGCCGCGGATCCATCCGTGAACCGAATCTGCACAATGCGTACGCATCCGCGGGCCGGGTGGGTTCCGTTGGTGGGGAGTTGTCCCGGTCGGCGCGGCGATGGCAAGAGCTGTGGCCTGCCTGTGCGGCGTGGCATGTGGAGGAACTGGCCCCAACGCGTGACCGTACCCGCACGGATGCGTCATCAGGGACGGCCAACTGACCGGGTGCGAGCGGCGCTTGACTGGATGCCCGGCGAGCTCCGTGGTTTGATCGCTCGCACCGCCGGGATCGCGCCAGGTGTCCTGAAAGGGACGGCGCACGCCTGCGGTCGCGGCCCGACCATCTGTCCCCAACGGGCCGCTTTCCCTTGGACCATGTGGACCATCCGTGCGAAGGGCAGTCTCATCATGAACGCCGCTCACCAGATCCAGACCGTCGAGATCTCCGACGCCGAACTCGACACCGTTTCCGGTGGCCTGGCCCCCGAGGCCAGCCTCACCGCCGACTCCACCACCCTGAGCACCGCCGACGCGCTGTCCCAGCTCGGCGCCGTCCAGGGACAGGTGATGGGCGCCGTCAGCGCCCTCAGCCAGCCGCACCAGATCGGCGTCAACCTCGCCTTCTGATCCTTCCGAAGGCGCTGATCGTCGCGATCGCCGTACCGAGCCCCCTGCCGACGGAGAACGTCCTGGCAGGGGGCTGGGTCGTGCGAGGGGGGTGCTTGCCGGGCGCCTCGTCCGATCAGGCGGCGCTGACCTCCGGCTCGGCGTCCGACCTCGGGGCCGCCACCGCCGGGCTTTCCTTCGGCAGCCCCCGCATGAGCACCCCGTACCCCAGCCCGGCGACCGTCCCCACCGCGGCGCACATCCCCCACAGCCACTCCGCGCCCAGCCGGTCGATGACCGCGCCGGACATCAGCGGGGCGACCAGCGCGGCGACGGACCAGGACAGTGTGTACACGCCCTGGTAGCGCCCGCGCCCGTGCACCGGCGAGAGTCGTACGACGAGTCCGGTCTGGGTCGGGGCGTTGACGATCTCGGCGAGGGTCCAGACGCACACGGTGACCATGAAGACGCCGACCGAGCCGGCGAAGGCGGTGAGCCCGAAGCCGTAACCGGCGAGCAGCGAGGAGACGACCAGCAGGGTGCGTGGGTCACGGTGCTCGATGAACCGGGTGACCGGGATCTGCAGGGCGACGATCAGTATGCCGTTGACGGCGATGGCGAGGCCGTAGTCGGCGGGCGAGAACCCGGCCCGCCCCATGGCCACCGGCAGCCCCACGGACCCCTGCTGGAAGACGAGGGCGACCAGGAAGGACAGCCCGACGACGGCCATGTACCGCCCGTCCCGCAGCACGGTCCCGAGGCTGACGGCGCTGTCCCTCTCCTTCACCTGTGCCGCCGGCCGGGACTCGGGCACCTTGAGGAAGACGACGAGCGCGCAGGCCAGGGTCATCCCGGCCTCGATGAGGAAGCCGGCGAGATAGCTGAACTCGGCGATGAACCCGGCGGCCGTGGAGGAGACGGCGAAGCCGAGGTTGATGGCCCAGTAGTTGAGGGAGAAGGCCCGCACCCGGTCCTCGGGCCGGACGATGTCGGCCATCATCGCCTGTACCGCGGGCCGGGAGGCGTTGGAAGCCATGCCGACGAGGAAGGCGGCGGCGGCGATGGCGACGGGGTCCGTCATGAAGCCGAGCAGGGCGACGGAGGCGGCGGTGGCCGACTGGGCGATGAGGAGGGTCGGCCGCCTGCCGAGCCGGTCGGCCATGACCCCGCCCCCCAGCGAGGAGACGACCCCGCCCAGCCCGTGCAGCGAGGCGACGAGACCGGCGTACGAGGCGGAGTAGCCGCGGTCGAGGGTGAGGTAGAGGGCCATGAAGGTGGCCACGAACCCGCCGAGCCGGTTGACGAGGGTGCTGGTCCACAGCCACCAGAACTCGCGGGGGAGCCCGGAGACGCTCTCCCGTGCGGCACGTCGGAGACGGGCGCCGGACATGACAAAACCCCCCATGGATCAGTAAGCGGCTCACGCGGTAAGCACAACTTACATACGAGGTCTGCCGGCGGCCACTCGATTAACAGATGCCGTCAACCGTCCACCCACTGACCGGCCCGGGCAGCGGCGCGAACCCGTGGATTACGCTCTTTCCCATGGCCGACGCACCGTACAAGCTGATCCTCCTCCGCCACGGCGAGAGCGAGTGGAACGCGAAGAACCTGTTCACCGGCTGGGTGGACGTCAACCTCAACGAGAAGGGCGAGAAGGAGGCAGTCCGCGGTGGCGAGCTCCTGAAGGACGCCGACCTTCTCCCCGACGTGGTCCACACGTCCCTGCAGAAGCGCGCGATCCGCACGGCCCAGCTGGCCCTCGAGGCCGCGGACCGCCACTGGATCCCGGTCCACCGCAGCTGGCGCCTGAACGAGCGCCACTACGGCGCCCTCCAGGGCAAGGACAAGGCGGCCACGCTGGCCGAGTTCGGCGAGGAGCAGTTCATGCTCTGGCGCCGCTCCTACGACACCCCGCCGCCGCCGCTCGCGGACGACTCGGAGTTCTCCCAGTTCGACGACCCGCGCTACGCCACGCTCCCGCCGGAGCTGCGGCCGAAGACGGAGTGCCTGAAGGACGTCGTCCACCGGATGCTTCCGTACTGGTTCGACGACATCGTCCCCGACCTCCTGACCGGCCGCACGGTCCTGGTCGCGGCCCACGGCAACTCGCTGCGCGCCCTGGTCAAGCACCTGGACGGCATCTCCGACGCCGACATCGCGGGCCTGAACATCCCGACGGGCATCCCCCTCGTCTACGAACTCGACACCGACTTCAAGCCGCTCACCCCCGGCGGCAGGTACCTCGACCCCGAGGCGGCCGCGGCGGCGATCGAGGCGGTCAAGAACCAGGGCAAGAAGAAGTAACCGCCCACGAACAAGCCCCCTGCCTGCGGTTTCTCCGCTGGCAGGGGGCTTTTCGCTGCCTCTGGGCCGTCTCTGGGCCGTCAGGTGCGGGAGGAGGACGACCGGGCCGTGTCGAAGACGGCGGCGACCGCCTTGCGGGTGCGCTCCTGGCTCGACGGCATGAGATGCGCGTACACGCGGAGGGTCAGGCCCGGGTCCGAGTGGCCGAGGTACTCGGCGAGGGCCTTGATGTTCTCGCCCGCGTCCAGGAGCACCGAGGCGTAGAAGTGGCGGAGGGCATGCATGCCGTTCTCGCGGGACTGGGCGTACGACCCGCCCGGCTTCCGCTCGGGGATCACCCCAGCCGAGGCGAGAGCCCGCTTCCAAACCTCCTCGTTGAGCGACGTACGCCAGACGTGCCCGCCGCGCGGCCCCGTGAAGATCAGCCGTTTCGTCATCGGAGGGCCGTCCGCCACCTTCCACGGCAAGGTGATGTCGACGGGCGGGAACCGCTTCATGTGGGTCCGAAGGGCGTCCGCGACAGGTCCGGGGAGCGGCACGTCCCGCAGCTTGCCGCCCTTGGGCGGAGCGAAGACGGGCTTGCTGCGGCTCAGCTTGAGCTGCTGGACCACGTGGAGGGTGTCCGACTCGAAGTCGATCGCGTCGACGGCCACGCCCAGGATCTCGCCTTGCCGAAGGCCGCAGCCGCCGCCCAGGTCGACCATGGCTTGGTAGCGCTCGGGCATGCCGGCCCGGACGGCGAAGACCCGTTCCGGCGTCCAGGGCACGACGCGCTTGTTGTCCACAGTCGGTGGACGAACCGAGCGGGCGGCGCACGGGTTCCGGGGAAGGTGCCCGTCGTCCACGGCCGCGCTGAGGGCGGCGCGCACGTTGGAGTAGATCGTCCGGGCATACGAGCCGCGGACGCCGTTCTCCTGGAGTTGCCGCACCCAGTCGCGGATGTGAGCGGGCTGGAAGGAGCCGAGGGGGCGCGACCCCAGGTAGGGGTAGGCGTGCAACCGAAGCTGCGACTCCATCGAAGCCTGCGTATTCGGGTCCGGTGCGTGGGTCACCCACTTCTCGGCGTACTGCTGGAAGGTGATCCGGGCCGCGCGGGGGTCGATGTACTGCCCCCGCGCCATGTCCGCTTCGGTCTGCGCCAGCCACTGTTCGGCGAGCCGCTTCTGACGGTCGGGGAAGCTCTTGGACTTCTCGGTGCCGTCCGGGCCGACGTAGCGGGCGCGGTAGCGCATGCCCGTGCCATAGCGCTCGGTCTTGACCTTGCGAGTCTTGCCGTCCGGTCCCTTCCCTTCCTTGTACCAGCGGTCTTGGATGTGTCCGGCCATCAGGCAGCGGCCCCCTTGATCTGGGACTCAACCCAGGCGCGTACGTCGTCCGGGTCGAAGCGGAGATGCCGGCCGACCCGGAATCCTCGCGGACCAGTGCGCTTGCGGCGCCACTGATAGACCGTCTCGACGCTCGGCAGCTCGAACATCTCCACCAGGTCGTCAGGGGTCAGGAACCGGGAGGGCAGGGCGCGCGGTTCGGCCTGCGCCACTGTGCTGCGTCGGTCAGCCACGGGTGGGTTCTCCCTCCGTTCCAGGGGCGGGTTCGAGTGATGCGGCAAGCCAGGCTTCGGCGTCGGACAGGCCGGTGCCGGCGAAGACCCAGTGGGCGAGGACGTACGTCGTCTGGGTCTCTGCTCCGTTGGCTGCGGCGGCTTGTGCTCGGCGCCATTCGGCGCGGGCGTCGCGGAGGGCGCCCAGGGTGGTGGAGTAGCGGCGGGACTTGGTGGAGAAGTGGCCGCGGAAGCCGAGCATGTGGGCCCAGGCGCGTAGGCGGAGGTGTTCCAAGTCCTTCCGCGCGCCGAGCGTCCAGGCCGTTCGGATGAGGCGGCGGGCGTGGTCGCTGATGTCGAGCTGGGCGAGTTCGGCGGCGAACTTCAGTGGCCGGTCGAGGGCGCCTGTCGCGGTCTCGGCTCCCTTGGTGGCGTACTTGGCGATGTACGCCGCTACGGCCCGCTCGGTCAGCTCCTGGCCGTCATTGAAGTCGGCGGAGCGGATGGTGCGGACGTCGAGCTGGCGGCCGAAGGTGAAGGTGTGGGCGCGGCCGTCGATGACCGGGCCGTCGACGCGGACCTTGGCGGCAGCGGCCCGGATGGCGTCGGTGAGGAGTTCGGCTGTTGCCCAGGGCGGGGGCGGGGTGTCTCCGCCGCCGGGGCCGTCGAGGCGGATGACCGCGTGGAAGTGGACCGCACCGCGCTTTTGGTACTCGGCGACCTTGGCGAAGGAGACGCGGGCGTGTTCGCGGAACCGGCGCTGTGACAGGCTCGCGCGCTTGGCGACCTCTCGGCGGAGGTACGTCGAGAAGCGGCGCCAGAGCTGCCCGGCGTGCGCGTTCCAGAGCACGGCGGCTTCGTAGTCGTACGTATCCGGGTCGAGCGGGGTGCCAAGGGCGTCGTCGTCCTGGTCGTGATGGGTGCCGCAACGGCAGGGGCGGCCGTCGGCGCGACGGTTGTGGACCGGGCCGAAGCCGGGTGCGGTGAAGGTGGCGAAGACGCGCGGGTGAGCGGCGACCTGTTCCGGGGTGCCCTTGCCGCCGCGCAGTCCGGCGGTGATCAGGTGGAAGGTGTCGCGCCGGTAGACCTCCGCGCAGGCCGGGCACCGGGTCGTGCGGCGGTTGTTGCAGCGGACGAGGAGTTGGCCGGCGGGGAGGGCGGTCGAGTCGAGGCGGTGGAGGACGCGGCCGATCTCACCGGTCGTGGTCTCGACGTCGTACTCGGTGCGGTGGCCGTCGAGGCGGATCGGGTGGGTGCAGCCGCCGAGGCCGGAGAGCTGCCGGAGGATACCGGGCAGGGTGCCGTGTTCGGCCAGCCTTGCGAGTTCCGGGAGCGGGGGCGGGGTGGTGCGGGTGAAGATGGCGGTCTCCTTCTGACTGACTGGTTCGGTCGGGAGGGAGGGACCCCGGGGCGGCGGATGCTTGGCGGTATCGGGCCGCCCCGGGTGTCGGGCGCTGTTCTTCAGCGCCGGTGCTGCTCGCGGAGCAGGGAGCGCAGGACCACGGCGGCGACGGCCACCGAGATGGCCGTGACGGCGACGGCCGCCAGGAGCGCGGTGAGAACCACGCCGCCGACGATCACGGTGGCGATCGTCTTGTTGTCGATGGACAGCGACGGGAGCGAGCGCCGGACGGGGGCCGGTTCAGCCGAGGCGGGGGCGTGGGTGTGCGCGGGCGGCGGGGTCGGATTGTCGGGGTACTTGGGCAGGAACACGGCGGTCCTCCTCATCTACTCGTCTAGTCGTGTGTGCCGTTTATGACGGTCACGCCGGAACGCGTGCCGGACTCGATGGCCGGAGCCATGAAGGTGTGCGAGAGCCAGAAACCGAAGAGGGCGATCAGGACGACGATCCACGGGCGGACGCCGAGGAACTTGACCGCTCCCCAGGCGAAGAGGCCGAGGACGAAGACCAGCGGCAGGCTGACGGTCACGGTGTGCGGAGTCCCTTCAGCGGATGGGGCAGCGGTGCGTTCGGGCGGCGAGTTCGGCGGCGGCGCGGCTGTCGTAGTCGGCGGAGAAGCCGCAGCGCGGGGCGGTGCAGGCGGCGGTGTGCTTCTCGCGGCCCCGGTTGTCGTAGGCGGTGCCGACCTGGACGGGGCCGATGCGGGTGACGTCACGGAAGCGGCGGTTGGCGGGCATGGGTTCAGTCCTCCTGTCGCAGGCTGGGGCCGGGGAAGGCGTTGAGGATGCGGGCGGCTTCGGTCGGGTCCGGGGTGAGCTCGGCGGCGGCTTCGGCGAGGAGCCGAGCAAGTGTCGTCCGGCCGCTTGCGGCCATCTCGTGGGCGGCCTGGAGGTAGTCCGCGGCGGTGTTGAAGGTGAAGAGGGGCACGGGTCAGCTCCGTGTCGGGGTGAGTTGGGCGGCGATGGCTTCGGCCATGGGCGCGGGGACGCCGAGGCGGGCGCGCAGGGTCGGGGTGTCGATGGTGGCCCCGGTGCGGGTGTGGTGGTCGGCGGCAACCTTGCGGGCGTGTTCGACGAGGGCGGCCGGGACGGGCACGGCGGGTTGCGCGGGGCGTTCCGGTGCTTCCTTGGCGGCCGGTTGGGCGGGTGCCTCAGGGGCGGGTTCGGGGTCGTCCTCCTGGTCCTCGATGGCCCCTTCGTCGGTGTCGGTTTGCGGCTTGGGTGCGGTGTGGGCGAGGAGGGTGCCGCCGAGGAAGGCGACCGCAGGCCAGCCCGCGACGAGAATGCGCAGCCATGACGGCACCTGGTGCATGTCGAGAAGTCCGGCGGTGGCGACGTTGGCGCCGAGGGATGCGGTGAGCGCGATGATGAACCAGCACCATCCGGCGGCTTTCGTGTCGCCGGACCGGAGTCGACGCCAGGCGGCGACGAGCAGCAGGTCAACGCTGATCGGGTAGGCCCACGCTTTCCACCCGGCCTGCCCGGCGGCCGAGGCGATGTCGTGCAGGTGGGCGAAGGACAACGCGGCGGCGATAACAGCTTGGACGAGTACCGCGTCGACGCGGGCCAGGTGGGCGCGCATGCTGCGGCTCCTTTTCGGGTTCGGGCATGGGAGGGGTAGGGACGTGGCGTGAGGCGGTCACGCCGACCGGGTTGGGGAAAGGTCAGTCGGTCACCGGACGCGGCTTCACCAGCGAGACAGGCGCTTCGACCGGTCGTACGGGCACGTCGGGCCGGAAGGGCTTGAGTGCGGGCAGGTCGGGCACCAGGTGCGCCGACTCGCGGCAGGTCTCGGCAGCGGCGCCGAGGGAGAGGTACGGCGTGCGGATGCGGGACCAGCCGCCGGAGGTGTCCCCGGCCACGGCGAGGCCGGGCCGCTCAGGGGCGATGGCGCAGGCGGCATAGACCGCTTCGGGGGCGATGTCGCCGAGCGCCATCTTGGCGGAGGCTTCGTCGTTCACGCGGTGGCAGACACGCCCGGTGAGCTGGGCCCGGAGCATGGTGGCGCCCTTGCCGAGTTCGGCGCCGAAGCGCTGCCCGCACACCTCCAGGTAGATGCCGGCGGCGCGGCCGAGCTGGGCGAGGCGGATGAGCTGGGTGACCATCACGTCCCGGCGTTCCTCGTCCTTCTTCGTGGCGACCAGGAACAGCTCTGCCACCTCGTCCACGAACAGCACGATGGGCACCGGGCGTTGCTTCTCGGGCAGGCCCCAGATGTCGGAGGTGATCTCCTCGTCCGGCGTGTCCGGGGCGATCCCCTGCCGGGCCTTGATCAGGTCGTATCGGTCCTCCATTTCCTTGACCAGTACGGGCAGTAGTTCGGCCGCCTGTTCCGGGTTAGTGGCCAGCGCCGAGAGCCGAGCGGCGAAGGGTGCCAGCTCCACTCCCCGCTTGCAGTCGATGCCGACCAGGGCCACGGGCTGTCGGGCGAGTCCGGCGATCAGGTGGCGCAGGTACATGGACTTGCCGGACAGCGTGGCGCCGAGAGTGAGTTGGTGCGGGATGGTGCGGTAGTCCCGGACGAACGGAGTGGCGTCTTCCCGCAGCGCGACCGGCACCTTGAGGAGGCTGCCGCCGACCTTGCGGGGCATCCGTACCCGCCGTAGAACGTCGTAGCCGACCAGACGCAGTTCAACCACGCCCGGTTTGACGGTCGTGACGTACACGGCGTGCACGCCCCACGCGTGCCGCAGCCGTTCCGCCGAGGCGGCGACGTCGGCGGGTTCCTGTCCCGGCGCGAGCCGGAGCCGGATGCGGAGGCCGGTCGAGGTGGGCCGGATGAGTCCCCGGCGGGGCGGTACGGGCCGGACCTCACGGTTGGTCGTGGCCTTGACGGCGAGGGCCCGGAGCCGGGAGGGCGCCACGGTCAGGCCGCACGCTTCCATGACCGAGCTGTACGAGCCGAGCAGCCGAGCCGTGGATATTGGCAGGCCGACCGTGGACCAGTACACCGCCGGATGCTTGGCCCGGGTGTAGGCGGCCCCGCCGCCGAGCGCGGCGAGGGGGCCACCCACCTCCAGGAGCGTCGTCAGGTCGGTCATCAGGCGGCGGCCCCGGTGGCGGCCGGGAAGGTGGCCGGGGTGACGGCGGCGGCCCGGTAGGCGATGCCGTGGCGCTGCTGCCCGTTGAACACGGACTCCCACGGCCGGGCGACCAGCCCCGGGAGCGAGACCGGTGCCCCGAGGGTCAGCCCCTCGGAGATACCGCCCTCCGGCACGGTGACCTTGATCAGCGACGACTCGCCGTCCTCGATGTAGACGACGCCGATCGTCATCAGGGCCTCACCGCTGTTCGCGTCCTTGGCGATCTCGCCCGTCTGCCGGTCGCGGACCTTCGGCTCCGGCGCCTCGGTGAGCAGGATCGTCGCAGCGGAGGTCTCAACGCGGATGGTGCGCAAGGGAGTTCCCCTATCTACTCGTCTATACAAGAGCCTGTCTGGGAACCCGATCTCCCGGGCTCGTGCGGACCACTGTGCCACACAACTTGCCCACTCGTCTATACGAGTAAGCGTGTTGGGGTGTACGAGTTCGGGAAGGCGTCCCCGCGCACCACCGCAAACCATGATGATCAGGTCGCCGGGAGCTGGTACGACAGGACGTACGCGTCCGCCGCCATCACCGTGTCGCAGACCTCGACGGCCCGTCCCTCGGTGTCGAAGGCGGTTCGGATCAGATGAATCACGGGCACGCCGGCCGCCAGGTGCAGCGTCTTCACCTCGGCGGGGGAGGGCATCCGGGCGCGGATCTCTTCCTCGAAGTGGTCGAGGCGGTGGCCCAGCTCTTCCAGGCGGGCGTAGATGCCGCCGGGGCCGGGGTTGGGCTCAGCGATTGGGGTCCCGCGGGCGATGTCCAGGGGGAGATAGGAGGTGGCGAACTCGACGGGCCGTCCGTCGAGGAGGTACCGGCGCCGCCGGGCGAGCACGCGCCGGACGGACCCGAGCCGGGTGGAGACGTCCTGACTCGCCTTCTCCTCCTTGACCTCAAGACTGTCGACCTGGGGGTGACTACCGGCCGCGTTGGCCTCCACGATGAACGCGGATTTCCCCTGCTCCCTGTGCCGCCGGGCGAACCGGTCGGAGGCGAGCCGCCGCACAGGCGGCCGAGGCCGGACGAAGACGCCCTTGCCGTGCTCGGCGTGCACCAGGCCCTCCCCCTGAAGGATGGAGAAGGAGTTCCGGACCGTCATCCGGGACACCCCGTAGTGCTCGACAAGCTCAGCTTCGGATGGCAGCTTTTCGCCCTCGCGGAATCGCCCACGGTCGATGGCCTCGCGCAGCTGGTCGGCGATCTGCCGGAAGACCGCACGATCGCTCGTGGGGTCGAGATCGCCGAGGAGGCCGGAAGGGAGAGGGCTCACTGGAGTACTCCTTTAGGTATCTAGACGAGTGGGCGAGTGTTGTTGCTACGGTGGAGAGCCTAGCCAGCCGAGAGGGCCGAGGAACGTGAGCACAGAACGCCCGCACTCCGTGAGCGTCGCCGGGGTCGTCGTGGACGACCACGGCCGGGCCCTCCTGATCCAGCGCCGGGACAACGGCAAGTGGGAGCCGCCGGGCGGCGTCCTCGAACGCGAGGAGACCATCCCGGAAGCCCTCCAGCGCGAAGTCCTCGAAGAAACCGGCATCAAGATCGCGCTTCCCGCGACTCTGACCGGCGTCTACAAGAACATGAAGGGCCTGATCGTCTCGCTGGTCTTCCGCTGTGAAGCCGCCGACGGTGTGCCCACCACCGGTGACGAGACCCGCGCACTGCGCTGGGCCACCCGCGAAGAGGTCACCGAGCTTGCCGACGAGGCCTACGCGATCCGCGTCCTTGACGCACTCGACGCGACGATCCCGCCGGCCATCCGCGCCCATGACGGCGTGAAACTCGTCTAGCCCGAACCCGCTGCACATGGCGGCCTACCAGCACGAAGGAACTTGTATGCACGAGTATATGAGTACAGCCCGGGTCTGGGGACTGAGTTGCCCAGGATTCCCAGAAGAAGTGAGCCGCGCCCGCCGCTGGACCCGCGACATCCTGCGCGGCTCCCCCTTAGCCGAAGACGCCGAACTGATCGCGAGCGAGCTGAGCGCGAACGCGATCCTTCACACAGCCAGTGGCCGGGAGTACGGCAGCTTCCACCTGGCCGTCGCGGTCTCGGCTCAAGTGGTGGCGGTGTCGGTCACGGATGACGGCGGTACGGCCACGGCCCCGAAGGCCGAGCACCAGAACCAGGACGCCGAGCACGGCCGCGGGCTGGGCATGGTCAGCGCCATCGCTCACCGAGTCGTCGTGCACGACAGCGACCAGGGCCACACGGTCACGGCGGAGCTGTACACGGACACTCGGCTGGGAGGCCACCCATGCTGAAGCCGCCGCAGTGGGGCTACTGGTGCGAGTGCTGGACCGAGGACCTGACCGAGCAGTGGGGGCCGGCGCTGCTGGCATCGTTCGACGCCTACTCGGCACCCCAGGCTGACCGTTGGGTAGCGGTCGCACTCCGCACGATCTCACCGGCCCTGGACGCGGATGCATCCGATGAGGCGTGGGAGTGGCTGTACGAGGGCCGCATCGAGACCCGACGAGCCTTGTTGCGCGCCGAGCCGTGCACGGTGTCAGTGAACCACGCCAAGACCCGCGTCACCTGGACGATCCGGCCGGTACTCTTCCTGCCACTCGCACACCGTCAGACGGCCGAACTCCCGGCGTGTGCACACGACTTCAAGCCTCGCCAGACAGACTGAGTTACAACTTTCTCTACTGGTTCAAGGCGGCTCGCTCCGCTCACCGCGCGCGGCCCGGCCCCCGGCCGGGCCTGCGCTCCTGTCTCCGCCCCGCTCCAGCCCGGCCGGCACCCGTGCCGCGCTCATGGCAATCAGTCGGCCTGCGGCCAGAGAAGGGGTACGTCGTGGCTGGGGCGGTCGGCGCGCTCCCCAATGACGTCGGTCAAGCCGAGCCAGAGGGGCCGGAAGCGGCCACGAGCACGCGGTCGGAGTTCGTCTTGATTATCGCGGCATGGACCGGCGGGCCCGAAGAGGGCGACTGGGCTGATCAAGCGTCGTCCGGACTCGCTTGGCCGAACAAAAGGCGCGCCATCGGGGTCACGAAGAGAAGAAGCGGTAGTTGTCTAGGCGCCGGGTCGCCGGGGCCCTGTGTCCGACCGGCCCCGCCTTGAACGGCCGCATGAGGTATCCCGCGAGGAAATGCCGCCGCGGCGATGACCACCGGATGTGCGATGGCCGGCGACGGCCGGAAGATGAAAGGCAGCTTGAATGGAGATGCCCAGGTTTCTTCTCGACCTGCTCTTCGCGTTCAGACGCACCAGAGGGGCAAGAGGCCGGCAGTGGACGCGGCACAGCCGGGTCGGGGCGGTAGCGGCCCTGGGTGCGGCGCTGGTGTTGTTCTGTCCCGGGGTCGCGCTGGCCGCCCCGGGCGATCTGGATCCCACTTTCGGCACCGGCGGCAAGGTCACCACCGACTTCAGCGGCAACAACGACTTTGCCACTGCCGCGCAGGCCGACGGCAAGATCATCGCCGTCGGCCAGAGCGACGCGGGTGGCGGTGACTTCGACTTCGCACTGGCCCGCTACAACCTCGACGGCAGCCTGGACACCACCTTCGGCACCGGCGGCAAAGTCACCACCAACTTCGGCGGCGTCGACGGGGCTCGCGGGGTGGCGGTGCAGACCGACGGCAAGATCGTCGTTGCCGGCTTCAGCAACACGGACTTCGCGGTGGCCCGCTACAACACCGATGGCAGCCTGGACACCACCTTCAACGGCACCGGCGCCGTGACCACCGACTTCGGCGGCGGCGAAGACGTGGCTTTTGGGGTGGCTCTGCAGGCCGACGGCAAGATTGTCGCCGCCGGCTCCACCAACGCGTTCGGTGGCCTCGACTTCGCGCTGGCCCGTTACAACCTCGACGGCAGCCTGGACACCACCTTCGGCACCGGCGGCAAGGTCGTCACCGACTTCGGCACCGGCGACAATGACATTGCCAACGGGGTGGTGGTGCAGACCGACGGCAAGATCGTCGCCGCCGGATCCGGCGTCTCGGGCAGTACCCTCGACTTCGCGCTGGCCCGCTACAACACCGACGGCAGCCTGGACACCACCTTCGGCACCGGCGGCTTGGTCACCACCGACTTCGGCGGCGACAACGATCAGGCTCTCGGGGTGGCTCTGCAGAACGACGGCAAGATCGTCGCCGCAGGCTTCACCAACGCGGGCGGCACCAACGACTTCGCACTGGCCCGGTACAACACCGACGGCAGCCTGGACACCACCTTCGGCACCGGCGGCAAGGTCATCACCGACTTCGGCGGCACTATTGACGAGGCTTTCGGGGTGGCGGTGCAGACCGACGGCAAGATCGTCGCCGCAGGCATCACCAACGCGGGCGGCACCTTCGACTTCGCGCTGGCCCGTTACAACACCAACGGCAGCCTGGACACCACCTTCGGCACCGGCGGCAAAGTCACCACCAACTTCGGCGGTAGTGACGTGGCACGGGGGGTGACGCTGCAGACCGACGGCAAGATCGTTGCCGCTGGATCCAGCAACGCGGGCGGCACCACCGACTTCGCGCTGGCCCGCTACCTGGGCGGCGGCGTCCCTCAGCCGTCCCTGACCATCACCAAGACCCATACCGGGAGCTTCATCGCGGGTCGGACGGGCACCTACACCATCACCGTCGGCAACAACGGGACTGCCGCAACCAACGGCACCACGGTCACCGTCCAGGACGCTCTCCCGTCAGGGCTCACCGCCGCCAGCATCACAGGCCGCGGATGGCGCTGCACCCTTTCCACCCTGACCTGCACCCGCAGTGACGTCCTGGCCGTCGGGAGCACCTACCCGGCCATCACCTTGAGGGTCCGCGTCGCCCGCACCGCCAGCGGCACGGTCACCAACACCGTCACCGTCACCGGTGGCGGCGACACCACCACCCACACCGCCACCGACCCGACCACCATTGACCCCGATCCGGCCCATCACGAGCCGGGGCACCACAAACCAGGCCACCATGAGCCGGGCCACCACGAGCCCCACGGCAAGAGGAAGTAACCCACACTGAAGAAGCCCCCTACCTGCGGTTCCGTCGCAAGGAGGGGGCTTTTCGGGGGCTGGGCCACTGCCTGACCTCTGCCTGCTTCTTCCGCATCGTGGAGAGCGGCGACCACTGCCTCGACCTGGTCTTCGGGTGAGTGGGGGAACAGCGGGGGATCACGAGCGTCCGAGGCCTGGGAGGCCCGTTGATCGGGCGCGCCTGATCGCCAGCCCTCCAAGCGCCGGGCGCTGGTTGCTGTACAGCAGCGAAGTACAGCAACCGGCGCAACCGCAGTCGGCCGCCAACGGCCCCCGATAGCCGCACGACCAGCGTCCCAGACCACAATGGCCTTACAGCCGAGAGTTCGGGACGAAGAGGTCCTGCCAGAACCGTGCCAGATCGTGCGGGGAACCACGGGGAAGAGTGGGGACCAGGCCGCCGCCCAGTCAGGTCCCGCAACTGCTCCGCCACAGGTCAGTCCAGCAACCACCCGCAAAGAACCCGAGCTTCCCAAGCTGAGGGCCTTGAGTCGGCGGACCCTGAGGCGTCCCACGGCCCGGTCGGCGCGGCTTGCTCTCAGCGACGGCATGGCAGCGTGGCTGAGGCCGGTGGGGGCGCAGCGAGGCACACGCGCGCCTGGTCCGTTGACGCACCCGCCATCCTGGCTGACTGTCGTCGGCTGAGGTACGAGCACCAACGATCCCCCGGATCCGGTCAGTTCGAAGGTGTGAAGCCGGCGGACTGGTCGAGGTGGAACGCGGAGCCCGGAGCCGTCGGAGTCCAACCCTCACGCAGGGCAAGCCGAACAGCTGCAGCCACACCGGACGGCAGTACAGGCTCAGCCTCACGACCGACCCAGTTGCTCGGATGCGGCTGGTCGGTGGTGACCACGAGGGTCGCACCCGGGGTGTCCGCGTGCTCGACCGCGAATGAGCACGGCGACCAGGCCAAGCCCTGGAAGTACGTCGGCCTGCCTCGCAGACGCCAGCGGTAGACCGTGCCGTCCACAACGATCCGTCGTGATCCCTTGCGGACCAGTGCCATGGCTCCCCCTTCAACAGCCACGATGCTAGCGAGCCCGGCCCCGCCGCCCGTCTCAGTTTCCGTCTCATTCAGCGCCGTTCACGGCCGTTCAGACGAGGCCGGAGGCAGTAGCCGCCCCGACGACCGACCGCCCATGAACGCAGGTGAACGGCACCGTTCGAGGCCCCCGAGTCCACCACCACAGTTGGAAAGCGTGTGGGGCAGCAGCTGCATACTCCCTCGCCGGTTGATCGCAGCCCGCGTATGGTCGCGCGTCGGGGATGACGCGCTGAGGACGGCACGGGGCTGTGCCAGGAACGGGGGACTATGAGCAGGAGACGCTACGTCGCCCGGGGCGTACCGGGTGGTTACCGGATCTGGGACAACCGTGGACGTCGATGGTGGGGCGATCTCTACGAGTTGTGTCCTGACGATCTCGTGGCCGAGCTCAACGGCCAGGCGGACCACGCTCGGATCACTGCGCTGATGAAGCGCTACAGAGCGCAAAAGCGGTAGGTGACCCCGAAGCGTGGATGACGAGTGCCGCACCACAACCGCACCAGAACGGGCGGGGAACAGCGGGGAATCACGGGGAAAGCAGCCGAGCCCGATGGAGCCGCGCCGCGAGCGTCCGCCCAGGTTAGCGCCTGAACCGGCCCCGAATGATCGCAGCTTCCCAAGCTGAGGGCTCAGGCACCGTCGTTACGGGGCGGCCGTCCCGGCTTGCTCTGGTCGACGGCACCGGCAGCGTGGCGGAGGCCGGTGGGGGTGCAGCGAGGCATACGCGCGCCTGGTTGGTCGGCGCACCCGCCGTTGTGGCTGACTGTCGTCGGCTGAGGCGCAGACGAACCCGTGTCCACCTGTGAGCAGACGTCTCCGGTCACCCACCCGCGGCCGGTGCGGCAGGGCTGTGCATCCTGGGCACCATGACGAACCCAGAGGGCCCGTACGTGAAGGTGCACTTCCGGCTTGAGATCGAGGACGACTGGCCCCCGGCATCGGTAGAGAGCCTGTGGGCGGTTGACCAGGGCGACGGCACGGCACGGCTCGACAACATCCCCTGGTTCGTCCGAGGCATCGCCTGCGGGGACATCGTGGCCACCGAGCCCGACGAGGAAGGCGTGCGATGGGTCGGCGAAGTGGTTCGGCGTTCGGAGAACTGCACCATCCGCCTCATCGTGTTCCGTGACGGCGGGTCAGGACCGGCGCGGCAGAGCGTGATCAACGCCTTCAAGGAACTCGGCGTCGATGGCGAGGGCATAGAGCGATTCGGCATGGTCGCCTTGGACGTCCCGCCCACCGCCGATCTCGCCAAGGTGCGCAGACTGCTCAACCACGGTGTGGCCGAGGAATGGTGGGAGATGGAAGAGGGGTGCATCACCGCGCAGTGGCACGCCGCTTCCGCCAGCTGACGCCGTCCATGTGATCCACGCTGGGCCGTCTCTGGGCCGTCCGAGGTCGCTCGACAGCGGCCAACAACGACCAACGACGACTGCCAGGCGCTCAGCGATAGCTCTCTTGAGCTGCAAGAACCCAGCTCCCCAAGATCCCCGGCAAGACCCAGGGCAAGAAGAAGTAACCCGTCCTGAAGAAGCCCCCTCCCTGCCGTTCCGCCGCAAGGAGGGGGCCTTTCAGTGGGCTGGGCCCAGCTCTGGGCAGGCAGCTGATTGATCGGACAGTCCGGCGATAGGGGCCAGAGAGCCCGGCGCCAGCGGCTATCTGAACCTCTGCCTGCTTCTCCCGCATGGTGGAGATCTGTACAGCAGCGAAGTACAGCAACCACCGCGACCGCAGGTAGCCATCAACGGCTGCCGATGACCGCACGACCATCGCCTTGGACCGCAATGGCCGTCCGGCCGAGAGTTCGGGACGAAGAGGTCCCGTGCCAGACGCGTGCCAGATCCTGCGGGGAACCACGGGGAACACCAGGGAATCAACGGACCCACCACCAGGCGTCGAAACCCTTCCGCTGCAGGCCAGCCGTGCGGCGAGTCCCAGATCACCTTAGCTTCCCAAGCTGATGTGCTCGGCACGGTCCTCGCACTGGTGTCTCTGCCTTCACTGTGAGGGGGAGATCGTTCAGCGTGGCGCCCCCTAACGAGGACGTGCGCCATACGTGGCCGCCGCGCGGTCCGGCGAAGATCAGCCGCTTGGTCATGGGAAGCCGGACTGCTTTTACTCGGGTGCCATAAATCGGAGCTGACCACCAACCGTCTCCGCACTGCCCGGCCTCATGAGGGGCTGCCGGGGCGGACGGTGAGGTGGGTCCACTGGCTCCACACGCTGCCGGTCTGTGCGCCCTTGGCCGGCGGCGTGTAGTGGCCGCGGATGCGGTAGTGGTCGTTGCTCGCGAAGAGCTTCAGAGCCCGGCCGTAGCCGTACCAGCCGTCGGAGTACAAGGGCACGCAACTCTGCGAGGTGACCTGGTGCCAGGCACCCGAGTAGTAGTGCTCGACGTACACGGACATACAGCCGCCGGACTGATGGGGAGTGACCTGCAGGTTGAAGCTCATGTTGACTTCGGACTTGTAGAAGACCTGGTAGGTGGTGGATCCGATGCGCGTGGTCGAGAGCGGCCACTGCATCTCCGTCCGGACCGTCGGCGTGAGGGTCGCACTAGTGGTCACCGTGCGTGGCGCGTAGCGGTAGTCCCCCGCGAAGGCCGTGCTGAAGACGGTGTTGCGGGTGATCTTGTAGTACGCGACGAGGTTCCCCTGCGCGTCGACCTTGCCGCTCTTGAGCTGCGTCCGCGGCTTGCCCGCGGGCTGGACGTACAGCGTCACGGAGCGGGAGTTGTACGTGGTCCCCAGATGCGCGGTGACCTTGGCGGTCGCGCCGGAGTGGTACGACTTCGCGTCAGTCGCCACACTCAGGGTCGGAGTGGCTCGGGATACCTGCACCTTCGCCGACGCTGTGACCGGGAGGTAGGAGGTGCCACCGTCGTAGGTGAAGGCGTACGTGTTCGCGCCGCCGACCTGCGGGGTGTCGTGGAAGGCGAAGCTGCCATCGGCGGCGACGGGCACGGTGCCCACCGAGTAGCCGGAGGGGTGCGCCAGGTCGGTCTTGACGACGTCGACCGCGCCGGTCGTCACATGCGCATGCGGCCAGGTGAGGTGACCGGTGACGGTCAGCGGTGCGGCACGACCGGCGGAGGAGGGAGCGGCCAGCGCCATGGTGGGCGCGTACTTGGCCACCGGGATGTCGAAGGGGCGGCTGGCCGGTCCGTAGTGGCCACTTCCGGAGTAGTCGACGCGCAAGCTCAGTTGACCGGTGAGGGGTGCCGTGCCGTCGACGCGGTAGGAGCCGAAGAAGCTGACCGGACCCTTTGCCGGGGTGGCTGTCGGGGGCGGGACGAGCACGCCGTCCGGATCGGTGTCGTCGTAGCGCGTGATGCGTACGGTGCCGGGAATCATGGATTCTCCCCCGCTGAGGCTGAGGCTCGAATCGGGCGACACCACGAACGAGTAGGCCTCGCCGGGGGCGAGTGGAGTGGTCCAGCTTCCGTGGAGCGTGACCGGCGCGATTTCCGGGTTACGAGAGATGTGGAGCGTCGGTGTTCCCCCGGCGGCGTCGACCGCGATGCCGTAGACCCGGCTCTCGTCCGGCGCCCAGGCGAGGCCGTGTGCGGCGGAGTTCAGTTCCGGGGCGTAGGAGTACTCGGTGTAATAGCCCTCGCCCGTCTCCGGAAACGTCACGACTCCTCGGTCGCCGCCTGCCATGGTCCCGTCCGGGGCCACGGCGACGGCCTTGCCGTACACCCCCGTGGCGAACTGCCCGTCAACCGCCAGATCCGAGGTGCGATACCGATTGGCGGTCGCGTCCTGAAACGACGGAACCGCCAAATGCGGCCCGTCCGCCGTGACCGCGAAGTCGCTCAGGTGGGGGACGGGCAGCGCCTTCGCGGCCTGCCGGGTCAGCGCACCGCCCTCGGCCCGGTACGTGACGAAGGCGGAAGTATCGCCCGTCTGCACGGCGGCCGCGAGTACGCCGGAGGGCGTCGGGGTCGTCGCCAGCATGGGCGCTGCTGCCCAACTGCCGGAGTCCTGGCGCAAAGTGACCGTACCGGATCCGTCGACGGACCCGATGCCGCCAACGCCCGCTGTGCCGTAGCCGAACCAGAGGGTGCTCCCGGCGACGGCCAGCGAGTCCGGATGGGTGTTCGCGCCCGTGCCGTAACGAGCAGACTCGGTCAGCTTCTCCGTGCTGATCGCCGCGATCGCGTCCTGGTCCGGGAGAGCCGCGTACAGTGCGGATCCGTCGTCGGAGAGGGCGAGACCGGTGGCACCCGGCTCACCACTGATCATCCTCGGGTTCCCGCCGTCGAGGTCGGTGGTCAGAATGCCGTCGGTGCCGGCGCCGCCGCTGATGAACAGGTGTCCGTGCGGCTCGTCCACGACCATGTGCGAGAAGTGCGCGATCGGCAGCGGTACGTCCGACGCCGCGTACGTGTCGACCGCGCCGGGACCGATGCCAGTCGTCAGTCCCACGAGCAGCGCTGCGGCGGTTAGCGACGAGAATCGCGCCAGCTTCATGAAAGGCCCCCACATAACCTTCACGATCAAGGGGCGCAACCTAGCACGGGGAAGGTCGGGCCACGACAGCGGGTGGGGCGGATCAAGGGCCGGTTCGCGGCACAAGTGCCGTCGCTTCCCAAGCTGCAGCCTGCCGTTCAGACCGGCACATGTCGTGTTGCGACAGCGACAGGGAGGGCGACAGGGAGACCGAGAGGCGGAGACCCGGGTGGATCTGTGACGGAAAGCGTGAGGTGGCTAGGTTGAGGTCGTGGACGATGACGCGATCACCATCAGACTCACACGCGATCAAGCGTTCGTACTGTCGGACTGGTTCTACCAAGCGATGTTCGAGTCCGAGGACCTTGCGGGGATCGTCCGCGACCGAGCCGTCTGGTCACCGATCTACGCGATCTCGGGCACCCTGGACAAGGCGCTGAGCGAGATCTTCATGCCCGACTACGGCGCACGACTCGAAGCGGCCAAAGAACGTCTCCGCGTCAACCTGTACGGCGCGGCCGACGAGCCCGTAACACCGAGCGAAAGCGGTTGAGCGATGGCCGGGCGCCGAGCTGGGGCTCAGTTCGCTTCCCAGGCGTTCTGGACCACGTAGACCTTTTTGTCGGCTTCCCAGGTCCGGTTCACGATGTAGACCTTCTTGTCGGCTTCCCAGGTCCGATGCACGATGTAGATCTTCTCGTCCGCCTCCCAGGCCTGGTTCACGATGCAGACCTTTTCGTCGGCCTCCCACGTGCGATTGACGATGTAGACCTTCGGCATGCCCAATCCCCCACTGAGTCGGATGAAGATCAACCGCCAGCGTACAGGCGCTCGTTGACGCGCGTCCCGGTGCCCGGATCGGCTGTCGGGAAACCGTCACGTGAGTTCGTTCCGAGTGGGAACCCGGAGTGTGGAGCAGTCGGTCCGGGGGTGTCGGACGGGATGCTGGTGGATCATGTGTGCTGACGGCGCGCCGCGACGGGGGTGATGACCATGGCACCCGAGCGGTCGGAGGAGCAGGCCGGTGGCGGTGTGCCGCCGGACGGGCAGGCACGGCTGCGGGTCAGTGAGACGCTGGCCGCCGCCGCGAGGGGGGCTGACGACCCGCAGGCGGTACCGGGCGCGCTGTGTCAGGCGTGTGTACGGCTGCTGCCCGTCAGCGGTTCCTCGGTGTCGATCTCCGGTGGGAAGGGCGTACGCGTCATCTGGTGCGCGAGCGACCGGGTCGCCGCCCGGCTCGCCGAGCTGCAGTACACCGTGGGGGACGGGCCCTGCCAGACCGCTCTCGACCAGGGCGCCCCCGTCGTCGCGGCCGACCTCACCGACGGCCCAGACGTCCGCCGATGGCCGATCTTCGCGCACGAGGCGGTGGGCCTCGGCGTCCGCGCGGTCTTCTCGCTGCCGCTCGGTGTCAGCGGTGCCGCGATCGGCACCCTCGACCTGTACAGCGACAGCGCCGGCGGACTCACCGAACAGGACATGCGGACCGCGCTGTGGGTACGCGACGCGGTCACCTACGCGCTGATGAGCCTCCAGGCGACCCGGCACGACAGCGCCGAGGAGGACACGGAGGACGAGGTGGCGTCCTGGGTGGCGGCGTCCGAGGCCGACCACACCGAGGTCTACCAGGCGGTCGGCATGGTGATGGTGCAGCTGGAACTGGACCCCGAGCAGGCTCTGGACCGGCTGCGCGCCCGCGCGTACGCCGAGGGCCGCACGGTCAGCCAGCTGGCCCGCGAGGTCCTGTCCCGGAAGTTCCGTTTCCGCAAGGAGGCGGACGACGGCGGTGACCGGAGGGAGTACGCCGGCGAGGACGGACGCGACGGCGGGGACGAGGCAGATGGAAGGGACGGTGAACGGTGATGGGCCGTGAACAACAGCTCGCCGAGGCCGAGGCCGGTGAACTCTCCCTGGCCGACGCCCGCGCGGTCCTGCGCGGCTACGCCGACGGCCACCGCGGCCGCCTGGTGGACACCGCGCACGCCGTGGTCCATCGGGCCCTGCCCCCGGACGCCTTCCTCGGCACAGAGACAGGGGCGGAGACGGAGACCTGAGGTCCCGCAGAGCTGACGCCCTCGCCCGTGCGACTTACGCTGAGACGGGGGCCGAGCCGCGGGACCCGGGCGATCCCGTGGTGTGCAGGCAGGGGCCCGAAATGCAGCACTTCTCCTGCCGGACCATGGCGGAACTGGGCATGCCCGGACTGGCGACCGGCAGGCTGACCGTCCTCGCGCTGTTCGGCGACGCCGACTCCGGTGTCGACCTGGACACCGCGCTGCGCGCTCCCGGTCCCACTCAGCTCGTCCTCGACCTGAGCGGACTGCGCCGGCTGTCCCCCGCCGCCGCGCGGGCCCTGTACCGGTTCGCCGAGGGTTCCGCCGAGCACGGCCGGATGCTCTTCCTCGCCGCCTGCCCCGCCGAGGCCGCGGCCGTGCTGGCCGGGGCGCGGCTGCCCGGCGGCACCGGGTGCCGGGTGTATCCGACGGTGTCCGACGCCATGAGCGTCCTCCTCACCTCGGCCGCCGCCCCGTACGGCCCCCACCTGCGCCCGTACGCCGTGGAACTGCGCCACGAACTGCTCGCGCACGCCCTGGTCACCCGCGCGCAGGGCATCCTCATGGAGCGGTACGGCCTGTGGAACGCCCGCAGTGCGGCCGCTCTGCTCCGGGCCGTCGGCCGCGCGCACGGGCTCAGCACCGTCCGGCTCGCGGCGGCCCTCGGTCAGTCGCGGCCGCCGCGCGCCCACGAGCCCTGGTTCCCCGGCCGTATCCGGCTTCCACCGCCCGTCGTCGAGTTCGTCACCGCCGCGTCGGACCGGCCGCCGTCCCTGCCGGTGTTCCTCGACGCGCTCCGGGACGCCGTCTGCGCGATCACCCGCACCGGCATGGCCGACGTCCAGCTCATCGACGCCAGCGACAACACACTGTGGCTGGAGTCCCACTGCGGCCTGCCCACCGAGTTCGTGAACTTCTTCGCCGTGACCGACGACACCACCACCGCGTGCGGGCACGCCGCGCGCAAACGCGAACGGGTCGTCGTCGAGGACGTCGCCACCGCGCCGGACTTCGACGAGACGGCGCGCGCCGTGATGCTGGCCGCGCACAGCCGCTCGCTGCAGTGCACCCCGATCCCGGGCCCGGCGGGCCGGCCGCAGGGCGTGTTCTCCACCCACCACGACCAGCCCGGACACGCCTACACGGGGGCCGAGCTCGGTGCGCTGGACCGGGTCGCCCGGGAGGCGGGGGCGTGGCTGGACTGGTACCGGACGACCACCGTCCGGGATGCCCTGGAGGACCTGCACCGGCGGGCGCAGGCTCGTCAGGGCGACGGGCAAGGGCCGGTGTGACATGGGAAGGGCCGGTGTGAATCAGGTTCACACCGGCCCTCGACAGGCTCTACGACGTCGTACCGGCCCTCAGCCGCACTGGCAGGGGCCGCCCGACTGGCACCCGCAACCGCAGCCCGAGCCGCAGCCGCACGCGCCGATCAGCGGAAGGCTCCTGGTCTCGGCGGGCTGGTCGGTCTCGCGCTCCTGCGTGGGGTCGGGCGTGGTGCTGGGGGATTCGGCCATGGGTCCCTCCTAGACGCTGGGGCAGGGATGCCCTCGCCTATTGCATGCCCGCTTCCCTGGGCGCATCAACGGCGCACGGAGGCGTCCACGCGCCCCCGACGCCACCCGGCGAGCGGACCCGGCCCCTGCCCGCCCCGGAGGGTTACGCGCCCTCGACGCCCGTCACCGGCTGGATGTCCGGCTGGAGCTCGTCCGCGTGCTCGCCCGTGACCAGGTAGACGACCCGCTTGGCGACGGCCACGGCGTGGTCGGCGTACCGCTCGTAGTAGCGGCCGAGGAGGGTGACGTCCACCGCCGTCTCGATGCCGTGCCGCCAGCGCTCGTCGATCAGGTGCTGGAACAGGGTGCGGTGCAGCAGGTCCATCTCGTCGTCGTCCTGCTCCAGCTGCAGCGCGAGGTCGACGTCCTTGGTGATGATCACCTCGGCCGCCTTCGCCATCAGACGCTGCGCGAGCTGGCCCATCTCCAGGATCGTGGCGTGCAGGTCGTTCGGCACCGCGCGCTCGGGGAAGCGCAGCCGGGCCAGCTTCGCCACGTGCTGGGCGAGGTCGCCGGACCGCTCCAGGTCGGCGGACATGCGCAGGGAGGTGACGACGATCCGCAGGTCGGTCGCCACCGGCTGCTGCCGGGCGAGCAGGGCTATGGCCCGGGCCTCCAGGTCGTGATGGAGCTCGTCGACCTTCTGGTCGGCCTCGATCACGCTCTCGGCCAGCTTCAGGTCGGCGTCCAGGATGGCGGTCGTGGCGCGCCCGATCGCCGACCCGACCAGCCGGGCCATCTCCACCAGACCGTCGCCGATCGAGTCAAGTTCCTCGTGGTACGCGTCCCGCATCAGGTTCCCTCTCATAGGTGTTCTTGGTCCCCACGCTCCCACGTTCTGCGCCACACGCGTCCGTTTCCGCCACCCCAAATGAACCAATCCTGGCCCCAAGGTGAACTCTGGGCGACGAGTGTCCGAGGTCGCACCCCGACGGCTGTAGTCATGTCGTAGGCCCTGCTTAACCTGGGTGCATGGACGTGAACGCGGCGGTCGCCGCAGCGGCAGCGATCGCCGGGGTGCTCACCGGCGTCATCGCCATGCTGGCGTTCCGCTGGAGCGAACGCGACCAGAAGCGACCGACCAGGACTTCTTTGCACACCGATCCCGTACTCCCGCCGGGCGTGGACACCGTACTGTCCGTGCTGCGCTCCTCGGCCGTCGTCCTCGACGAGGCCGACGCCGTGGTCAAGGCAAGCTCCGCCGCCTACGCCCTCGGGCTGGTCCGCGGCGGCAAGCTCGCCGTCGAGCCCATGCTCCAGATGGCCAGGGACACGAGGAGGGACGGCGAGATACGTCAGGTCGAGCTGGACCTGCCCCGGCGTGGCACCGGGCGCGGCGAGGCCCTCGCCGTCTCCGCGCGCGTGGCCCCGCTCGGCTCCCGCCTCGTCCTGCTGCTGGTCGAGGACCTGACCGAGGCCAGGAGGATCGAGGCCGTACGACGCGACTTCGTGGCCAATGTGAGCCATGAGCTGAAGACGCCCGTGGGCGCCCTCTCCCTCCTGTCCGAGGCGGTCATGGACGCCTCCGACGACCCCGAGGCCGTACAGCGCTTCGCGGGCCGTATGCAGATCGAGGCGACCCGCCTGACCAACCTGGTCCAGGAACTGATCGACCTCTCCCGGGTGCAGAACGACGACCCGCTGGAGGACGCCGAGCCCGTCCGCGTGGACGAGCTGGTCGCCGAGGCCGTCGACCGCTGCCGCCACCAGGCCGGCACCAAGCAGATCACCATGGCCGCGGGCGGCACCGCCGACCTGCACGTCTGGGGCAACCGCGGCCAGCTCGCGGCGGCCCTCGGCAACCTGGTCGAGAACGCCGTGAACTACTCCCCGGCCCGCACCCGCGTCGGCATAGCCGCCCGCCGGGTCAACGCGCCCGGCGGCGACATGATCGAACTCGCCGTGACGGACCAGGGCATCGGCATCTCCGACAAGGACAAGGAGCGCATCTTCGAGCGCTTCTACCGCGTCGACCCGGCCCGCTCGCGGGCCACCGGAGGCACCGGTCTGGGTCTCGCGATCGTCAAGCACGTGGTCGCCTCGCACGGCGGGGAGGTCACGGTCTGGAGCGCCGAAGGCCAGGGCTCCACGTTCACCCTCAGGCTGCCGGAGGCGGGTGCGGCCCGCGACCGTGCACAACAGCACCCCGACCTCGACGACGAAGACGAGGCCGACGGCGCCCCCGACTCACCCCCGTACGAACCGCTTCCTGCCCCGGAGGTCCTTCCGTGACCCGAGTGCTCGTCGTCGAGGACGAGGAGTCCTTCTCCGACGCCCTGTCGTACATGCTCCGCAAGGAGGGCTTCGAGGTCGCCGTGGCGGCCACCGGCCCCGACGGACTCGACGAGTTCGAGCGCAACGGCGCCGACCTCGTCCTCCTCGACCTGATGCTGCCGGGGCTGCCCGGCACCGAGGTGTGCCGCCAGCTGCGCGGCCGCTCCAACGTCCCCGTGATCATGGTGACCGCCAAGGACAGTGAGATCGACAAGGTCGTGGGCCTGGAAATAGGAGCCGACGACTACGTCACCAAGCCCTTCTCCTCGCGCGAGCTGGTGGCCCGCATCCGGGCCGTCCTGCGCCGCCGCGGCGAGCCGGAGGAGGTGACCCCGGCGGCCCTGGAGGCCGGCCCGGTCCGCATGGACGTCGACCGCCACGTGGTGACGGTCTCCGGCTCCAAGGTCGACCTCCCCCTGAAGGAGTTCGACCTCCTGGAGATGCTCCTGCGCAACGCCGGCCGCGTGCTGACCCGCATGCAGCTCATCGACCGCGTCTGGGGCGCCGACTACGTGGGCGACACCAAGACCCTCGACGTCCACGTCAAGCGTCTGCGCGCCAAGATCGAGCCGGACCCGGGCGCGCCGCGGTACCTGGTGACGGTCCGGGGCCTGGGCTACAAGTTCGAGCCGTAAGCCGTAACCGGCATACACACCGGCTGCACCACCGGTCGCACCGGCTGTACGACGAAGGGCGGCACCCCGCGGTAGGGGTGCCGCCCTCGTGCGTACGGCTGGTCGGCGGCTCTCACTGCTGCTGCTCAGTGGGTCGTACGGCTGGTCACTGGCCGGCGGCCGACTGCGAGGCCGAGTCGCTCGGGGTCGCGCCCGTGGTCGCGGTGTCGGTCGCGGTCGCCGACGGGGTGGCCTTGCCGTGCTTGCCCGGCTTGGCGCTGCCGGAGGCGGTGGCGCCCGGGGCCCCGGTGACCGTCGCCGAGGCGGACGGGATCTCGCTCGGGCCCCACTTGTCGAAGTAGCCGGCGGCCGGCACCACGAAGGCGCGCAGGCTCACCGCACCGGTCTTGCTGAAGGTGAAGGTGACCTTCTGGGCGTTGCCGTCCTGGACGGCCTCGCGGCCGCTCGGGATCTCGGCGGAGGCGTTGCCCTTGCCGCCGAGGAGCAGGGAACCGTGCGCCGGGACGGTCAGGCTGCCGCCCTTGGCCGGGGTCAGCTTCACCGACTCGGTGCTGCCCGGGATGGTGATCGACTGCAGGGTCTCGTCCGTGCTGCCCGCGTTGAACAGGGTCGCGGAGATCACGGCCGGGCCCGTCGCCTTCAGTTCGGGCTGGGTGATGACCGTGGCGTTCTGGACCTTGATGTTGCCGACCGAGGTCGCAGCATTGTCCGGCTTGATCCCCAGGGTCTGCGAGTTGTTGCCGGCGCCACAGGCGGCGAGCGAGGCGATCGAGAAGACGATGGCGGAGGCGGCGAGGGCGCCGCGTCGAAGGCTGCTGCTCACGGCGGCGGCAACTCCTTGAACGCGCGGGCGGCTCCCTTATAAAGCCACCCTAAGTGTCTGTCAGCGGCCTTAGGTTACCGAGCCGTTCCCGAGCCGCCGCACCCGACCCTCCCCAAGCACCTCGCTTGCCTCCGGCTGGGGGTACCGCGAACGCTTCGTCACTCCAGTCACAAGTGCCCCTCCAGTCACTTTGCCGATCGCTCGTCCGCCATTCACATAACCACTCGCAAAATTTCCGTGAAGGAATGCGCGACCCCTCGATGACCGCCCTCGATATTGATCACGCGCACCCCTCCCGGCAGCCGTTGATCAATTCCGGAATCGGCCCGGATCGGCCTCGGGTCACCGAACGGAGTAGCGGAAGTCGTACGCTTGGAAGTGGACAAATCGGGACGTTAGTCCACTTGGAGACGGCTCCAGGAGTGTGTAACGTACGCGTTTCACCTCGCCCGAAGAGCCCCTCCGACCTGCGAATTCCCGCTTCCGCAGGCCCCTCGCAGCACGTTCCTGTCGCAGTTGTCAAGCCCCGAGATATGCCCTGACCTGCGAAAACGCCATTCAGAAGACGCCGTATCCGTGTTACCCTGGATAGCCACGGAAGGGGTACCTGTCACATGACGTTCAAGGTTGGCGACACCGTGGTCTATCCCCATCACGGGGCCGCGCTGATCGAGGCCATCGAAACTCGCCAGATCAAAGGCGTGGACAAGACCTACTTGGTGCTGAAGGTCGCCCAGGGTGACCTGACGGTACGTGTGCCAGCGGACAATGCTGAGTTCGTGGGCGTGCGTGATGTGGTCGGTCAGGACGGGCTGGACCGGGTCTTCGAGGTGCTGCGCGCGCCGTACGCCGAGGAGCCCACGAACTGGTCGCGTCGATACAAGGCAAACCTGGAGAAGCTCGCCTCCGGCGATGTCATCAAGGTCGCGGAAGTCGTGCGTGACCTGTGGCGTCGCGAGCGGGAGCGAGGGCTCTCCGCCGGTGAGAAGCGCATGCTCGCCAAGGCCCGCCAGATCCTGGTGAGTGAGCTGGCTCTCGCGGAGAACACGAACGAGGACAAGGCCGAGGCCCTGCTCGACGAGGTGCTCGCTTCCTGACGCGCCACGGCAGCGAACCATCGCTTCCACCACGCTCAGCACGCTCAGCACAGTGAAATGCCGCGGTGCCCGATGACACTGAACATGTCGCCGGGCGCTGCGGCATGTTCGTCTCCGGAAAAAGCCGCAAAACCTCAGCGCGGCTTCGGCAGCCGGAAACGGGCGCCGAAACGCCTGCCACACACTCAGGGAAACCCCCCGATACTTGATGTGCCGGGCCCGGGCAGATGGCTCGACCAGGGTCACGGAAAGGGTCCGGTCAAGGCGTCGCGCCCGGCACTCCTCCAGGCCATACCCACCTAGGCCGAGCACACAAACCTGACAGGAACCGATGTCTGACGAATCGCGCCCTTCGCCCGCGCAGACCCCCGTCGCCGCCGTGATTCCGGCCGCCGGCCGGGGCGTACGCCTCGGTCCGGGCGCCCCCAAGGCGCTCCGCGCGCTGAACGGCACGCCCATGCTCATCCACGCGGTCCGCGCGCTCGCCGCGTCCCGCCATGTCTCCCTGGTGATCGTCGTGGCCCCGCCGGACGGCGCCGGCGAGGTCAAGTCGCTCCTCGACGCGCACGCCCTGCCCGACCGCACCGACTTCCTGGTCGTCCCCGGCGGGGACAGCCGCCAGGAATCGGTCAGGCTCGGCCTCGACGCACTGCCCCCCGAGTACGGCGTCGTCCTCGTCCACGACGCGGCCCGCCCGCTCGTCCCGGTCGACACGGTCGACGCCGTCATCGAGGCCGTACGCGCGGGCGCCCCCGCCGTCGTCCCCGCGCTCCCGCTGGCCGACACCGTCAAGGAGGTCGAGCCGGCCACCGAGGCCGGCGCGCCCGAGCCGGTCGTCGCCACGCCCGAGCGCGCCCGCCTGCGTGCCGTCCAGACGCCCCAGGGCTTCGACCGCGGGACCCTGATCCGTGCCCACGAGACGGTCACCGACAACGTCACCGACGACGCGAGCATGGTCGAGCAGCTGGGCCTGACGGTCGTGGTCGTCCCCGGGCACGAGGAGGCCTTCAAGGTCACCCGCCCCCTCGACCTGGTCCTCGCCGAGGCGGTCCTGGCCCGTAGGAGGCTGAACGATGGCTTCTGAGCACGTCCTGCCCCAGGTCGGCATCGGCACCGACATCCACGCCTTCGAGGAAGGCCGCGAGCTGTGGTGCGCGGGCCTGAAGTGGGAGGGCGAGGGGCCGGGCCTGGCCGGGCACTCCGACGCGGACGTCGTCGCCCACGCCGCCTGCAACGCCCTCTTCTCCGCCGCGGGCCTCGGCGACCTCGGACAGCACTTCGGCACCGGCCGCCCCGAGTGGTCCGGCGCCTCGGGCGTGACCCTCCTGACGGAGGCCGCCCGGATCGTCCGCGAGGCCGGTTTCGCCATCGGCAACGTCGCCGTCCAGGTGATCGGTCCCCGCCCGAAGATCGGCAAGCGCCGGGAGGCGGCCCAGAAGATCCTCTCCGAGGCGGCCGGCGCGCCGGTCTCCGTCTCCGGCGCCACGACGGACGGCCTCGGCTTCCCGGGCCGCGAGGAGGGGCTGATGGCGGTCGCGACGGCGCTCGTGGTCCGTACGGGCTGAGGCCGCCGTTCCGCTCGTGGTGCGGGTGAGCCGAGGGCGTGCGAGGGTACCCACACGACCACCAGTGATCCCTGGACTCCGGAGGGTGCCCATGTCCGCCGTACTGTCCGACCAGCTCAAGTCCGTGCTCGACGGCAAGGTGTTCATCGTCGTCGGCACCCTCCAGCCCGACGGCAGCGCGCAGATGTCTCCGGTCTGGGTGCAGCGGGACGGTGACGACGTCCTCTTCTCCACCACCGTCGACCGCCGCAAGTACAAGAACCTGGACCGCGACCCCCGGGTGACGGTGGTGGTCACGAACCCCGACCAGCCCTACGAGTACGCCGAGATCCGCGGCACCGCCCGGATGACCACCGAGGGCGGCCAGGAACTCATCGACACACTGAGCCAGAAGTACACCGGCCAGAAGTACGCGGACTTCAACCCCGACGCCGGTCAGGACGCCCAGCGGGTGGTCGTGCGGATCACGCCGCGGAAGGTGGTCGGCAGGCTCTGACGCCCCGGCATTGTGGGGAAGGGGCATGAGGCACCCCCTCGCGCCCACTACCCTGGAGTGGTGACCATTCGCCTGTACGACACCAGCGCCCGGCAGATCCGTGACTTCACCCCGCTCAAGCCGGGCTGCGTCTCGATCTACCTGTGTGGCGCCACCGTGCAGGCGGCACCGCACATCGGGCACATCCGGTCGGGCCTGAACTTCGACATCATGCGCCGCTGGTTCGAGTACCGCGGCTATGACGTGACGTTCGTCAGGAACGTCACGGACATCGACGACAAGATCATCGCCAAGGCCCATGAGCAGGGCCGGCCGTGGTGGTCGATCGGGTACGAGAACGAACGCGCGTTCAACGGGGGCTACACCGCCCTCGGCTGCCTGCCGCCGACGTACGAGCCGCGCGCCACCGGCCACATCACCGAGATGGTCGAGATGATGCAGCGCCTCATCGAGCGCGGGCACGCCTACGCGGCCGACGGCAACGTCTACTTCGACGTACGGTCCTTCCCGCGGTACCTGGAGCTGTCCCGGCAGGAGCTGGACAACCTGCTCCAGCCGTCCGGCGAGGGCGAGAGCGGCAAGCGGGACCCGCGCGACTTCGCCATGTGGAAGGCGGCGAAGCCGGGCGAGCCGACCTGGCCGACCCCGTGGGGAGAAGGCCGTCCCGGCTGGCACCTGGAGTGCTCGGCCATGGCGCACAAGTACCTGGGCACCGCCTTCGACATCCACGGCGGCGGCCTCGACCTGATCTTCCCGCACCATGAGAACGAGATCGCCCAGGCCAAGGCCTACGGCGACGACTTCGCCCAGTACTGGGTGCACAACGCCTGGGTCACCATGGCCGGCGACAAGATGTCCAAGTCGCTGGGCAACTCCGTCCTCGTGTCCGAGATGGTCAAGCAGTGGCGGCCCATCGTGCTCCGCTACTACCTCGGCACCCCGCACTACCGCTCGATGATCGAGTACAGCGAGGAGTCGCTGCGCGAGGCGGAGTCGGCGTTCGCGCGGATCGAGGGCTTCGTGCAGCGGGTCACCGAGCTCGCCGGGAAGACCGTGGAGCCGGCCGCCGAGGTGCCGCCCGCCTTCGCCGAGGCGATGGACGACGACCTGGGCGTCCCGCAGGCCCTGGCCGTCGTGCACACCACCGTCCGGCAGGGCAACAGCGCGCTGGCCGCCGACGACAAGGACGCCGCCGTCGCCCGCCTCGCCGAGGTACGGGCCATGCTCGGCGTCCTCGGTCTCGACCCGATGGACGAGCACTGGGCCGGTGAGGCGGAGAAGGGCGAGGACCTGCACGGCGTGGTCGACAGCCTCGTCCGTCTGGTCCTCGACCAGCGCGAGTCCGCCCGCGCCCGCAAGGACTGGGCGACGGCAGACGCCATCCGCGACCAACTCAACCAGTCGGGCCTGGTCATCGAGGACAGCCCGCAGGGCCCGCGCTGGACCCTCGGGTCCCGCTAGGTCCCCCGACTCTTGATCGATTGTGCCGCCCGGCCCCCCGGGCGGCACACTGCATAGACGTACGCACACTTTTTTCGTAGAGAACAGGTAGGTCATGGCCGCGAACAACCGCCGCATGTCCGGCAAGAAGGGCGCGCAGGTCGGCAGCGGCGGCAAGCGGCGCCGGGGCCTGGAGGGCAAGGGCCCGACCCCGCCCGCCGAGATGCGCAAGGGCCACGCCAAGCAGCGCGCCGCCGCGGCCAAGGTCCGCCGCACGCAGGGCCGTCCGCAGCAGCGCCGGGGCAGCGGCAAGTCGGCCTCCGAGCTGGTCGTCGGCCGTAACCCGGTGGTCGAGGCGCTGCGCGAGGGCGTACCCGCCTCCACGCTCTACGTCCAGCAGTTCATCGACAACGACGAGCGCGTCCGTGAGGCCCTCCAGCTCGCCGCCGAGCGCGGTGGCATCAACCTGATGGAGGCCCCGCGCCCCGAGCTGGACCGCATGACGAACGGCCTCAACCACCAGGGACTCGTCCTCCAGGTCCCGCCGTACGAGTACGCGCACCCCGAGGACCTCACCGACGCCGCCTACGACGAGTCCGAGGACCCGCTGATCGTCGCCCTGGACGGCGTCACCGACCCGCGCAACCTCGGCGCGGTCGTCCGCTCGGTCTCCGCGTTCGGCGGCCACGGCGTGGTCGTGCCCGAGCGCCGCTCGGCCGGCATGACCGCCGGCGCCTGGAAGACCTCCGCCGGCACGGCCGCCCGCACCCCGGTCGCCCGCGCCACCAACCTCACCCGCGCCCTGGAGGCGTACAAGAAGGCCGGCATCACGGTCGTGGGCCTGGCGGCGGACGGCGAGGTCGAACTCGGCGATCTGGAGGCCCTGGACGGCCCGGTCGTCATCGTCGTCGGCAGCGAGGGCAAGGGCCTGTCCCGCCTGGTCGGCGAGACTTGCGACTTCCGCGTCCGCATCCCGATGCCGGGCGGCGCGGAGTCGCTGAACGCCGGTGTGGCGGCGGGCATCGTGCTGTACGAGGCGGCCCGCAGGCGCGGATGACGTGACGGCGCGCCGACGGGACTGAACACCCGTCCGGAATTTCACCCTAGCGGGGTAATTCTGGGGTCCATGTGGCGTTCGAGACTGCTTTGACGGGGTCCGGACACATCCGCCCGGTCAAAGCAGTGTCCTAACTCCACGTCACTCGGTTAGATGAGTGTGGACACCAGAACACCCCGCACACCCACGGGGGGACGCTCGTCGGGATTCCAGTCCGGGCTCGACGAGGCTCCCGCGCTGAGCATGGTGAAGGTGCCGAGCGATCCGGCGCAGGTCATCGTCAATCACGCCAGCTTCCGCGTGCAGCTGGGCGCATCGGCGAAGCGCGGCCCATCCCCGCGGATCGCCCGGCATCCGAGCGCCCAGAACGCCGCCCGGATGCCAGTCCTGGGCACGGCGGGCCGGCCGGTCGCCGCCGCAGGCCGCCGCCGTCCCGTCGTGTGGAGCGGCAAGTCCGCCCCCGACGACACCGGCGCCCACCGGCTCCTCCAGGCCGTGCGGGGCAGCAGCGTCCGCCACGCCGAGCCCGAGCCCGGCGCCACACAGGTCATCCCACGCGTCGGGACCGGCTACGCCGACGCCTACGACGACCTGGGCCAGACGGTCGAGACCCCGGTCGTGGGCCACCAGCGCACAGCACCCGACGTCGACGGCACCCGCCTGCTGCCGCACATGCGCCCGGTCGGCGGCGCCTACGACGAACCCCCCTACGCGGGCGCCGACTTCGGGCCGTACGACGGCCACGACGGTTACGGCGACGGCGAGTACGACGCATACGACGACTACGCCGGCCCCGACGCCCCGCGCTCCGCCCGCCGCCACGCGGACGACCCGGCCCGGCACGCCTACTACCCCGGCCGCCGGATGAACCTGGGCGTGGTCCTCCTCCCGCTCCGCATCTTCCTGGGCTTCATCTCCATCTACGCCGGCATGGGCAAGCTGTGCGACCCCGTCTACTTCGACGGCGGCAAGCGCGGCTCGATGGTCAAGTGGCTCAACACCCTGCACCCCTGGAACGTCGCCGAGCCGCTGCGCCAGTTCGCCCTGCACCACCCCGTCGGCTCCGGCCTGGTCATCGCCTTCCTCCAGGTGGTCGTCGGCGTCCTGACCGTCCTCGGCTGCTGGCAGCGCGTCACCGCGGTCGTGGGGGCTCTCCTGTCCGCCGCCCTGATCGTCACGGTCAGCTGGAAGACGGTTCCCGCCTACGACGCCCCCGACATCATCTATCTGGCCGCCTGGTCGCCGCTGATCATCGCCGGCGCCCCCGTCTACTCCGTGGACGGCCGCCTCGCCGCCGGTGCCTGGCGCCGCCTCGGCCCCCGCGCCGACATCTGGGACCTGCGCCGCTATGTCCTGCGCCGGGGCTGCCTGGTCACGGCCATCACCGTCGGCGTCACCCTGCTCGTCGGCTCCCTGCTCGGCGGCGCCGTACGCGACTCCAGCCGGGTCGTCGTCCCCGGCCCGGGCGAGGCCCCCCGCAACAACCTCCCCGGCTCCCCGGTCCCGCAGCAGCCCGGCGCGCGGCACAAGAAGACCCCGGCGGCCTCCACCTCGCCCTCGGGCGGCGCCACGGCCGGCGCGAGCCCCTCCGGCGCGGCGGCGACCCCGGGCGCCACCCGCACCGCGGGCGGTACGACCACGACCCCGAGCCAGACCCAGGGCACCTCGGGCCAGATCCCGCCCCGCCAGTCCTCCCCGACGGGCGGCGCCCCGAGCACGACGGCGGGCCCGTCCAGCTCCGGCGGCGCGTCCAGCTCCGGCGGCACCGGAAGCTCGGGCGGCACCGGCAGCTCGGGCGGCTCTTCGTCCAGCGGCCAGCCGGGCCTGGTGGGCGGCCTGCTGGGCTAGCCCATCCGGCAAGCAGTAAGCCCCGTACCGCGACAGGTACGGGGCCTTCTGATGCGGGGAGGGCGCGACCTGCCGGGCTACCGCCCCAACGCGGCAAGCTCCTTGGCCGCCTCGGTCAGATCCTTGGCGGTGTCGATGGCCCGCCAATACGCCCCCTGCGGAATGGGGAACCCGGCGAGCTTCCGCTCGCGGGCCAGCCCGGGGAACGTGGTCCGCTCATGATCCCCCCGCTCCGGCAGCAGTGAGGTGAACTCGGGCGAGAAGACATACACACCCGCGTTGATCTCGAACGTCGACGGCGGGGCCTCGATGAAGTCGGTGATGTGCCCGAACCCGTCGGTCTGCACCGCCCCCCAGGGGATGCGCGGCCGCGCCAGAGCCAGGGTCGCGACGGCGTCCCGCTCGGTGTGGAAGTCGGCCATGTCCCGCAGGGAGAAGCGGGTCCAGATGTCGCCGTTCGTGGCGTACCAGGCCCGGTCGGGGCGGGGGAGATGCGCGGCGGCGTACTTCAGGCCGCCGCCCCGGCCGAGGGGCTCGGTCTCCACGACGGTGGTGACGGAGAGCGGCAGGTCGGCGGAGTCCAGCCACTTCTGCAGGACGTCGGCGAGGTGGCCGCAGGAGACCACCACGTCGGTCACGCCTTCCTCGGCGAGCCAGGTCAGCTGGTGGCCGATGATCGGAGTGCCCGTGCCGGGGATCTCGACCATCGGCTTGGGCCGGTCGTCGGTGTAGGGGCGCAGCCGGGAGCCCTGGCCACCGGCCAGGACCACGGCCTGAGTGGGGCGCGACGCGGCGTTGGGATGGGTCATGACCGCACTGTACGTGGCGCCCCGCTGGGGCCGGCCGACGGCGGCGCGCTCCTTGGGGACCCGTTACCCGAAGGAGCGGTCACCGGCTTCCGGGGGCCCCGGTGTTCAGCTGTGCGCGGCGAGCACGCCCGAGGCGAACGACGTGTCGCACACCGGGCGGGCGTAGGACTGGGCGCGCGAGGCGCCGTAGATGCGCACCGCGGCCTGGCCCAGGGCGCGGGCGATGGCGGAGCAGTGCCGGGCCAGCGCGGGGTGTCCGTTCACGGCCTGCTGGAGGTGGGTGAGGACGACCCCGGGGTTCCTGTCCTGCAGCTCGCTCATCAGCTGGTCGCGGAGCACGTCCTGCGGGGCGCGGGAGACCGTCTTGGTGGAGACCTCCGCCGCGGAGATGTCCGAGGCGGCCAGCACCGAGCTGGAGGGGCTCCCCGTCCAGTTGATCCGGGTCACCGCGAGGGTTCCCGAGAGCACCAGGACGACGGGCAGGACGAGAGCGAGAGTACGGCCGATCCGGCGGGCAGGGCCGCCCCGGTGGCCGCATCGCGTCTGTGGGGTGGTGGAGGAGTGCTTCACGCGTGTGAGGGTAGCGTGGGGTAATGATTTGGCGACATTCAGTCACCCCTTCGGGGGATGAGGTGGCGCCAATTTCGGGGTAGGGGTTGACGTGCCTCGCCCGAAATGATGGCTGTGCCGGGGTATATCCGGGCGCGTGAACAGCACGAAAGGGGCCCTGCGGCACTCCGCAGGGCCCCTTTCGTCAACTCGGCGCAAACGCGCAGCTCAGTCGGCGTGAACGCGCTCAGTCGGAGAGACGCTCACCCGTGGACGTCGAGAACACGTGGATCTCGCCCGGCCGCGGCACCACGTGCAGCGTGGAGCCCTTCTCCGGGACCTGGCGGCCGTTGACGCGGACGACCAGGTCCTTGACCTCGCCGCCGACCTCGGCGGTGCCGTAGACGTAGCCGTCGGCGCCGAGCTCCTCGACGACGTTCACGGAGACGGCGAGACCGGCCGGCGCGTCCGCGCTGTCCTTGGTCAGGGAGGCGGCCGCGCCGCCATTGTGCTCGACCACGTCGAAGTGCTCGGGCCGGACGCCCACGGTCACCGTGCGGTCACCCTTGTCACTGGCGGCCTTCAGCGCATCCCGGTTGACCGGGACGACGCTGTTGCCGAACTTCACGCCGCCGTCGGTGATCGGAACCTCGACCAGGTTCATGGCCGGGGAGCCGATGAAGCCGGCGACGAAGAGGTTCGCGGGCTTGTCGTACATGTTCCGCGGCGAGTCGACCTGCTGGAGCAGAC
This sequence comes from Streptomyces sp. NPDC052107, assembly GCF_040680215.1. NCBI lineage: Bacteria > Bacillati > Actinomycetota > Actinomycetes > Kitasatosporales > Streptomycetaceae > Streptomyces > Streptomyces sp. NPDC052107. The sequence continues at coordinate 218,260 of NZ_JBFAWG010000003.1, read as the reverse complement.
CGTCCTTGAGGACCGCCACACGATCGCCCATCGTCATGGCCTCGACCTGGTCGTGGGTGACGTAGACGGTGGTGATGCCGAGCCGGCGCTGCAGCGACGCGATCTGCGTACGGGTGCTCACACGGAGCTTGGCGTCCAGGTTGGACAGCGGCTCGTCCATGAGGAACACCTGCGGCTCACGCACGATCGCGCGGCCCATGGCGACACGCTGGCGCTGACCACCGGAGAGCGCCTTCGGCTTGCGGTCCAGGTACTCGCTGAGGTCGAGGATCTTCGCGGCCTCCTCGACCTTCTGCCGGATCTCCGCCTTGTTGACGCCCGCGATCTTGAGCGCGAAGCCCATGTTGTCGGCGACCGACATGTGCGGGTAGAGGGCGTAGTTCTGGAACACCATGGCGATGTCCCGGTCCTTGGGCGGCAGGTGCGTGACGTCGCGGTCACCGATGCGGATGGCGCCGGCGTTGACGTCCTCCAGGCCCGCGAGCATCCGCAGCGAGGTGGACTTTCCGCAACCCGACGGGCCGACCAGGACGAGGAACTCGCCGTCCTCGATCGCGATGTCGAGCGAGTCGACGGCGGGCTTGGTGGAACCCGGGTAGATCCGGGTCGCCTTGTCGAACGTGACAGTGGCCATGGTGAATGGGCCCCCTTCTACCGGCAGGAACGTGCCGGACGATCCGTTGTAGGAAGGTGGTTGGTGTAGTCCACACGAGTGAACTGGCTCAGGACGGTACCTGGCGTTCACGTGGTCTGTCAGTACCCCGGAGTCTGTGAACTTCGCGGAAATTTTCGACGGGACCCGCCGAGGACCTGGGTACACTGCACGAGCACCAGGTGCACGCCTCCTTAGCTCAGCTGGTCAGAGCGCCGCTCTTGTAAAGCGAAGGTCGTCGGTTCGAATCCGACAGGGGGCTCTCTCGCTGAACAGCGAAAACGCCCCGGACGATGATCCGTCCGGGGCGTTTCGACATCCACGGGTGACATCACCGGGGTGGTCACTCGCGGTCGAGGCGGCGCCTGAGCAGGCGGTCCATGTGACTGATGGCCTCGCGCTGGGTGTCCGAGGTCACGTGCGTGTAGACGTCCATCGTGATGCTGATCTGGCTGTGGCCCAGAATCTCCATCACGACGCGGGGCGTGACACCGGCCGCGGTGAGGAGCGTGGCGCAGCCGTGCCGGGCGTCGTGCAGACGGATGCGCCGGATGCCGGCGGCGTCGGTGAGGCGAGCCCGGCGACGAGGTTGCGCTGGTAGACGGACTTGCCGGATTCGGTGGCGCCGAGTGTGAGCGCGTGGGGTATCGCTCGGTAGTCGCGGTAGTGGACTGAGCCGTCCTTGCGCAGGGCGACCGGGACGTGCGGCCAGCCGAAACGACTGACTGGGTCAGGCAGAGGGCGGCAGCGCCGGCGGCCGCCAGCTCTGCCGCCGTGCGCCCCGAGTAGCGATTCCCGATTCGAGCGCGATGACGGGCAGGAGAAGCCCGAGAAGCGCTGCCAGTGCTAGTGCCAACTGGCCAGGCCCCTGCGGAGGGCGAAGTTGTCTCCGTTGAACGGTCGGGGCCGTTCTGCGCCGGGGCCTCTCAGCCACGCTGCTCGGCGTGCGCGGCCAGGCGCACCAGGAACCGGCCCCAGTCGACATTGCACAGGTCGAAGCACTCCAGAGTGGGGACCAGTCCGTGGTGGGCGAAGTCCAGACGGCAGCCGTCCTCTGTCGTAGCCATCGTGAACGTCGGTCGGGTGCCCTTCCAATCGGGGATCAGCGGACTGGACGTAACCTCCCAGACCACCACTTCGGGGCGGTGGGCGGACAGCACCCGCATCACCGTCGGGTGCTCCTCGGTGCCGAAGATGATCTGCAACTCGCCGCCAGCCTTCCCGGATCCGGTTGTGGATTTTGCGCTCCACCAGGTGGTGACCTGGTCCGGGTCGGTCAGCGCCGCGAAGACCTCCTCAGGGGTCGCGGCGACGGTGATGGTCTTTGTGTAGCTGTTGTCGGTGGTCATGAGCGGGGCTCCTGTTCTCGCGACCAGCCATGCGGCCGGTCATTTGATCAGTCGTGCGATCGGTCGTCGGGGAGGATGCGGGGCAGCCCGAACGGATGCATCGTGGCGGCCTCAAAGCGGGTCAGACCGGTGATCTGGTCGCCATCCAGGGTGATGACGAGCAACCCTCCCGCGCGCCACAGTCCGTCCACGGCGTCGTGCATGTACACGGCGAGGGCGGGCTGCCCGTTGGCGCGGGTCGGGACGAAGCGGGCGCGCGGCACCAGCCGGAATGCCACCTCGGCCAGGAACACCGCCGCCCGGTCACGGCCCTGCCAGACGGCGGGTAGCGGCGGCATCGCAATCCGCACGTCCTCAGCGAGCAGGCGTACCACGGCGTCGACGTCGTGCGCGGTCAGCGCCTGGGTGAGCAGCCGCACCAAGCGCGCCTCGCTGGCCGTGCCGACCGTACTGTCCGTGGAAGCGCGCCGTGGAGCATGTTCGCGCAGCGCTGCACGTGCCCGACTCAGCGCCATCGCGACCGCCTCTGGTGTGGACTCAAGGGTTTCGGCCACCTCGGCGGCGCTGAACCCCAGCACGTCGCGCAGTACGACTACCGCGCGGGCGCGCGGCGACAGCAGTTGCAACGCGGCCACGAATGCCAACGACACCGCCTCGGTCTGTTCGATCCGGGCTTCCGGGGCGGCCGCGCGGTCCGACAGTTCGTCCAGCAGCAGGTCGGGATAGGGCTGCAGCCAGGTGACCTCGGCCGACCCTGTCGGCTCGGGTGCCGAGGCAGGCAGTGGGTCGGCCATCTGCGGCCTCCGGGAGGCGGTACGGATCAGGTTCAGGCAGGTGTTGGTGGCGACCTTGTAGAGCCAGGTGCGCACCGAGGCGCGGCCCTTGAAGGAGGCCAGGCCGCGCCAGGCCGCCAGCAGGGTCTCCTGCACTGCGTCCTCGGCGTCGTCGAATGAGCCGAGCATCCGGTAGCAGTGCACGTGCAGTTCCCGCCGGTACGGGGCGACCAGGTCGGCGAAGGCCGCCTCGTCGCCGGAGCGGGCCGCCTGCAGCAGGTCAGTCACGGCCATGACCCGCTTCTCCCTTCCCGGCGCCGGCGGGTCCGCCGCTGCTCGGTCCCAAGTTGTCAGACATCGAAGTGCTCCATCAGCGGGGTCAGGTAGAACGTCGGCCAGTTCGCCGCGATGTGGTCGTGCCAGTCGTCAGGCTCGCCGTGCTGGTCGATGGTGAGGCGGGTACCGCCGTCCACGGCCGTGAGAGTGAAGCTGACCAGGGAGTGCTGTCCCGGCTCCCAGCGGGGGAACCGCCACGACTGCACGATCCGGATGCCGGGGACCAGCTCGATCTGCCGCCCGGTGACGTTCCCGTCGAAGGCGACGAACTCTTCCCCCACGGTCCGGGCCATCGTGCCGCCCATGCCCGACAGGGCCGACAACACCTCGGCGTCGGCGAGCACTTGATAGATCCGCTTGGGGTCGGCGGGGATGGTGACCTGCTGGTGAATGCTCATCGCGAGCCCCTCTATGTTCGGGTCCGTCTGGGTTTCACCCATGCAGACACCGACGGCATGCGAAACCTAACATCCGCCCCGCGAGCATCCCCTGTCAGGGAAAGTCACAGCCGACCTCGGTGAGGTGCTCCACCACGACGTCCCCCGGCAGCCACGCGACAGATGCGGAGAGCACCCGTGGCCCGCAGGGTGCGCGGCACCGAGGGCGCACCGGAGAATTCACCGAGGTGTGTAAAGACTTTGGCCGTGCCATGGAGAGCAGCAGGGAGTTACCACCGGCCGAGGATCGGAAACGGGGTGACATCCATGGCTGACATCAACGTCGAAGTACACCAGCGGTCCAGGGCAGTCACACGTGACCGTGTCGTCCTGTGGTGAAGCGCCTCCAGGCGACCCACGATCGAACTTGTAAAGCGAAGGTCGTCGGTTCGAATCCGACAGGGGGCTCCAGACAACCAGGCCGACCTGGGGGTTTCCCTCAGGTCGGCCCGTTCGCGTCGGGCCGTTCAGTGCCGCCCCGCCACCCGGTCGGCCACCTTCGCCAGCCGCGAGGACTCCGTCCCCGGGCGGAGGCGTTCACGCTGGTCGGCGGTGTGGTAGGTGGCGTACATGCCGTGGACGCCGAGCCAGCGGAAGGGTTCGGGTTCCCATTTGCGGACCTTGTGGTCGACCCAGGGCAGGTCGGTCAGCTCGGTGCGGCCGCCCTGGCCGGAGTCCTGCTGGACCAGGTCGCGCAGGGTGCGGGCGGCCAGGTTGGTGGTCGCGACGCCGGAGCCGACGTATCCGCCGGCCCAGCCGAGACCCGTCGAGCGGTCGAGGGTCACCGTGGCGCACCAGTCGCGGGGTACGCCGAGGACGCCCGACCAGGCATGTGTCACCCGGACCCCGGCGAGGGCCGGGAAGAAGCGGGTCAGGATCTCCCGGAGGGCTTCGACGGTCGCCTCCTGCGTGCGGCCGTCGTTGTCCGTCCTCGATCCGAAGCGGTACGGCACGCCTCGGCCGCCGAGTGCGATGCGGCCGTCGGCGGTGCGCTGGGCGTACATGTAGGCGTGGGCCATGTCGCCGAGGGTTTCGCGGCCGTCCCAGCCGATGGACGCCCACTGGTCCTCGGTCAGCGGCTCGGTGGCGATCATGGAGGAGTTCATGGGGAGCCAGGTGCGCCTTTGGCCCTTCAGGGACGCCGTGAAGCCCTCGGTGCAGCGCAGGATGTAGGGAGCGCGGACGGTGCCGTAGGGGGTGACGGCGTGCTTGGGGCGGATCTCGGTCACCGGGGTCGACTCGTGGATCGTGACGCCGAGGGCCTCCACCGCCGCCGCGAGGCCCTTGACCAGCTTCACGGGGTGCAGCCGGGCGCCGTGCGGGGTCCAGGTGGAGCCGACCGCGTCGGCGATGCGGATGCGCTCGGCGGTCTGGCGGGCGCCGTAGAGTTCCCGGTCCTTCTCGCCGTACGACAGCTCCTGCTCGTGGAAGGCCCTCAGGCGGGCCAGCTGGGCGGGAGTGGTGGCCACTTCGAGGACGCCGCCCTTGTGGATGTCGGCGTCGATGCCCTCGGCCTCGGCTGCCGCGATCACCTCGGCGACGGTGTCGTTCATCGCCTTCTGCAGGCGTACGGCGGCCTCGTGGCCGTGCAGTTCGGCGTACCGGTCGCGGCCGGCGATGCCGTTGTAGAGCCAGCCGCCGTTGCGGCCGGAGGCGCCGTAGCCGCAGAACTTCTGTTCCAGGACGGTGATGCGGAGGTAGGGGGCGGCCTTCTTCAGGTAGTACGCGGTCCACAGGCCGGTGTAGCCGCCGCCGACGATCGCGACGTCGGCGGTCGCGTCCCCCGGCAGGGGCTCGCGTACCGCGGGGAGGCCGTCGTCCGCGTACCAGAAGGAGATCCCGCCGTTGACGACACTGCTTGCCGTGCTGCTCATGGCCGGGACGTTAACCCCTCGGAGCGGCCAGTGTCTCCTTCGGATTCCATACTTTTCCGCGGCCTCTGGTCAGGGGGTAACAGGCCAGCCCGATCAGTACGGAGACGAAGTGGCCGAGTTCGGTGAAGGTGCGTCCCGCTGCCAGGGGCAGGGTGAAGACGGTCAGGATGACCAGGAGATACGCGTACCGCCAAGGTGGTGCTATGCGGTAGGTGAGGACCCCGATGACGCCAGCCAGGGCATAACTGACGCCGATGTCAAGGGTGTTGACGGCCGAATGCGGGGCCATGCCGTCCCGGACGGCCTTCAGCAGGGCGCCTTCGCTGATGAGGGTGGCCAGGACGTGCGCCAGGGCGCACACCGCGAACCAGCGGGCCGTGCCGAGCCAGCGTTCGGCGGGCGCCTGGAACACGGTGTACAGCAGGACGTAGGGGAGCCAGTGGCCGCTGTCGATCCACATCGCGCTGGCCACGAGGACCCGTACCGGATTGCGCGACAGTTCGTGGATGTTGGTCGACCGCTGCCGCAGGAAGTGCTGCTCGAACTCCGGCGACATCTGGTGCAGCGCGACGGTCGTGACGAACAGGACCGCCAGCCACACATACGTGCCGGGAGCGCTGCGGATGTACGCCCATACGTAGCCGAGGCCCCGGTTGATTCGCATGAGCCGATTCACGCACGCCAGTATCGTCCGGTCCGTGATTGACATCCCCGGCGATCTCGCGGAGGCCCAGGAGACGTACAACGGTGCGGCGGGGCGGGCGTTCATCGCCGGGCTGCCGGATCTGGCGGCCGCGTTTCTGGACCGGTGGCGGCTGCGGCTCGACGGTCCGTGCATGAACGGTGTCAGCGCGCTGGTCCTGCCGGTGGTCCGGGCCGACGGCGGCCGTGCCGTGCTCGAACTGCAGCTGCCGGACGAGGAGAGCGCGGGGGAGCCGGTCGCGCTGCGGGTGTGGGACGGCGACGGGGCCGTACGGCTGCTGGACCACGACCCGGCGACGGGGCCCGTACGGCTGCTGGACCACGACCCGGCGACGGGCACCATGCTGCCGGAGCGGCTCGACGAGTCGCGGATGCTGTCCGCCGTGGCCGACACCCGTGAGGCCGTCGTGGTCGTCGCGCGGCTGCTGAACCGGCTGACGTCCTTCCCGGCGCCACCGGGCATGCGCCGGCTCGGTGACATCGCCGAGGCCATGCTGGAGCAGACGCCGTGGGCGCTGGAGCGCATCCCCGACCTTCGGGCGCGCCGGATCGTCGCCGACTGCGCGGCCGCGGTGCGTGAGGTCGTCGCGGAGCCCGGTGACCGGCTGTTGCACTGGGATCTGCATTTCGAGAACGTGCTGGCCGCCGACCGCGCCGAGTGGCTGGCCATCGATCCCAAGCCGCTGGCCGGCGACCCGGGCTTCGAGTTGTGGCCGGCGCTGGACAACCGCTTCGAGGCGGCCGAGGTGCGCCGGCGCTTCGACGCGATGACGGAGGTGCTCGGTCTGGACCGGGAGCGGGCACGCGCCTGGACGCTGGGCCGGCTGTTGCAGAACGCCCTGTGGGACGTGGAGGACGGCCGGCCGGTCGAGGAACGGCAGCTGGAGATCGCGCGCCGGCTCACGGGTTAGCCTCGCCACATGATTCGTACCGCGATACCCGCCGACATCCCCGTCATCCACGCCCTGATCCGTGAGCTGGCCGAGTACGAGAAGGCGCCGGACGAGGCCAGGGCGACGCAGGAGCAGCTTCGGGAGGCGCTGTTCGGGGAGCGGCCGGCGGCGTTCGCGCACATGGCTGTGGACGACGCCACCGGGGAGGCCGTGGGGTTCGCGCTGTGGTTCCTGAACTTCTCGACCTGGCGTGGGGTGCACGGGATCTACCTGGAGGATCTGTACGTCCGGCCCGGTGCCCGGGGCGGCGGGCACGGGCGGGCGCTGCTGACGGAGCTGGCGCGGATCTGTGTGGAGCGCGGGTACGGGCGGCTGGAGTGGTCGGTGCTGGACTGGAACCGGCCCGCGATCGGTTTCTACGAGGCCCTGGGCGCGCGTCCGCAGGACGAGTGGACGGTGTACCGGCTGACGGACGAGGCGCTCGCGGCGTTGGGGTCAGGTCACTGACTCGGGCACCTGGGCGTCGGCCGGCGCCCCGTGTTTCGGGGCCTTGGCCGTGACCAGCAGGCCGGCCGTCAGACCTGCCAGGAGCATCACGCCGGCCGCCCACCAGATGGCGACGGTGTAGCCGTGGACGACACCGGCCGGGACCACGAGCGCCTTGGGCGCGCCGGTGCGCAGGTGGGCCGTGATGTAGGCGGCGCTGCTGGTGGTGGCGATGGTGTTGAGCAGTGCCGTGCCGATCGAGCCGCCCACCTGCTGCGAGGTGTTGACGGTCGCGGAGGTGACGCCGGAGTCGCGGGGCGCGACACCGGAGGTCGCGGTGGCGAACACGGGCATGAAGGTCAGGCCCATGCCGAGGCCCATCAGGAGCAGGGCGGGCAGGATCTCGGTCGTGTAGGAGGAGTGGACCGTCATACGGGTCAGGAGCATCATGCCGCCCGCCGCGAGGACCATGCCGGGAGCCATGAGCATGCGCGGGGCCACACGGTGCAGCAGCCGGGCGGAGATCTGCGTGGAGCCGGTGATGATCGCGGCGGTGAGGGGCAGATAGGCGAGGCCGGTCCTGACCGGCGAGTAGCCGAGGATGATCTGCAGGTAGTAGGTCATGAACAGGAACAGGCCGAACATGCCGATCGTCGCGAGCATCATGGTCAGGAAGCAGCCCGCGCGGTTGCGGTCCTTGATGATGTGCAGCGGCAGCAGGGGGCTCGGGGCGCGCTTCTGCCACCAGATGAACGCGGTGAGCAGGGCGGTCCCGGTCGCGAAGAGGGTGAGCACCAGCGCGTCGGTCCAGCCGCGTGGTTCGGCCTCGCTGAAGCCGTAGACGATCGCGACGAGCCCGCCGCAGCCGAGCAGGACGCCGGCTACGTCGAGACCGGCCTCGCGGTGGCCGGGGCGGTCGTGCAGGAGGGCGAAGGCGCCGAACACGGCGAGGACGGCGATGGGCACGTTGACGTACAGGCACCAGCGCCAGTTGAGGTACTCGGTGAGCAGACCGCCGACGATGAACCCGATCGCCGAGCCGCTGCCGGCGAGGGCGCCGTACACACCGAAGGCCTTGCCGCGTTCGCGGGGGTCGGTGAAGGTCGTGGTCAGCAGGGAGAGCGCGGAAGGCGCGAGGACGGCGGCGAAGGCGCCTTGGAGCGCGCGGGCGCCGAAGAGCATGCCGGAGCTGGTGGCGGCGCCGCCGATCGCAGAGGCGATGGCGAAGCCGACGAGTCCGAGCACGAAGGTGCGTTTGCGGCCGACGAGGTCGGCGATGCGGCCGCCGAGCAGGAGGAGGCCGCCGAAGGCGAGGGTGTAGGCGGTGATCACCCACTGCCGGTTGCCGTCGGACATGTGCAGGGCGTGCTGGGCGGAGGGGAGGGCGATGTTCACGATCGTCGCGTCCAGGACGACCATCAGCTGCGCGAGGGCGATGACGACGAGGGCCCACCAGCGGTGCGGATCGGTGGCCTCGGGGGCCTCTCGGGGGGTTCCGGTCGCACCCGTTCGGCCGATACTCATCTCGCCAGAAGACCACGGATCGTGGCGTATTGCATCCGTGTGTGCGTTCCGGCTGCTCGGGGCTTTCGCCGTGGTTTTCGTCGTGGCTTTCGTCGGGCGTTTCATGGCTCCAGTACCACCTTTCCGATCGTGCCGCGGTTCTCGAGTGCGCGGTGCGCCGCGGGCGCCTTCGCGAGGGGGAAGCGGGTGACGGCGGGGCGCAGCCGGCCGTGGGCGGCTTCGGCGAGCGCGCGCAGTTCGAGCGCGCGCAGGCCGCCCGCCTTGCGGAGCATTTCGGGGCCGAGCACGGACTGGGAGACGCCCTCGACGAGGTGACCCGTGCCCTCCCCGATGCCTTCCGCCGACCAGCCGAAGACCAGGTGCCGCCCGCCGGGTCCGAGCAGGGCGACGGCCTGCCGGCCCGCCTCGCCGCCGACGCCGTCGTAGACGATCGAGGCCTGCCTGGCTCCGAGGCCGGCCCGGACCTTCGCGGGCCAGGCGGTGTCGGCGTAGTCGACGGCGAGGTCGGCGCCGTTCGCCCGGACCCGGGCCGTCTTCTCCGGGCCGCCCGCGAGTCCGATCACGGTGGCGCCGGCGTTCTTGGCGTACTGCACGAGCAGGGTGCCGATGCCTCCGGCGGCGGCGGGTACGACCACCACGTCGTCCGGTCCCGGCTCGGCGAACTGCACGATCCCGAGCGCCGTACGCCCCGTGCCGATCATGGCGACGGCAGCGGCGAAGTCCAGGTTCCGCGGGATCTCGTGCACGCGGTCGATGTCGGTGACGGCGAGTTCGGCGTACCCTCCGGGCGCGAGGCCGAGGTGGGCCACGACCCGCCTGCCGAGCCACAGCCCGTCGGCGCCGTCGCCGAGCGCGTCCACGACCCCGGCGACCTCGCGGCCGGGCACGGTCGGCAGGGCGGGCCGTTCGGGCAGCGGGCCCCGGTGCCCGGCGCGCAGGGCGGCGTCGAGCAGGTGCACCCCGGCCGCGGCGACCGCGATCCGCACCTGACCCGGGCCGGGGACCGGGTCCGGGGCCTGTTCGTAGCGGAGGTTCTCGGCGGGACCGAAGGCGTACAGGCGGACGGCGTGCATGGTGACCCCCCAGGAGGACGGCTGTCTCATCGGCCCCACGCTCCGACCTCAAGCGCGCTTGAGGTCAAGGACGGGCCGGCCGAGGATCAGGGACACCGCGGTGACCGCGCTGTTGAAGGACACCTCCGACAGCACACCCGGCGCCGCCACCTGGTCGCCGACGAGATAGACCCCGTCGCCGCGGTCCACGGCGGGCCGGTCCCGCCAGCTGCTCCCCGGCGGGTCCACGGCCCCGGTACGGCCGTCCGCCACCGCCTCCCGGCGCCAGGTCAGCCGCTCCCGCCAGCCCGGGAAGCCCAGATCGAGCAGCTCCTCGGCGCGGGCGAGACCGTCGGCACGGGACTCGCCCGGCCCGATCGGGAACTGCCCCTGGATCAGCTGCTCCCCGGCCGGGGCGAGGGACGCATCCGGTGCCGTGCACCGCTCCAGCCAGCCGGTCGCGTCGAGGTCCGAGAGGACGAACGGGTCACCCCGCCGGGTGCGGACGGCGAGGTCGAGCAGGACGGTACGGCCGCTCGGCCAGGTCAGCGAGTCGTCGCCGAGCAGCCGACGGGCGGCGGCCAGCGAGGTGGCGACGACCACGGGGCTGTCGGTGGGCAGGGCGTCGACGCGGGACAGCGTCTCGATCCGCACGCCCAGCTTCCAGGCCCGGGTGGCCATCCGGTCGATCAGGGAGGCCCAGCCGCCGACCGGATAGTGAGCCTCCGGCGGCAGCTTGGTGGCCCGGCGCAGCCGTTCCTGCACGAACGCGGCGGACAGCGCGCCGGGGTCGTGGTGGAACAGGGCGACGGCCGCGTAGTGCGCGGCGGCGCGGGCGCCCTCCTCGCCGGCGACACCGGCCGCCCAGCTCAGGAAGTCGGTGTCGACGGGCGCCTGCCGGATGCCGGGGCGCAGCAGCTTCAGCATGCCGAAGGGCGGGGTGCGGCGCAGCGCGCCGTGGTGCCGCAGCCGCAGCCGGGCCGCTTCCAGGGCCGGGATCGGGGCGAGCGGTCCGATCAGGTTCCGCTGCCGGAGCCAGGTCCAGTGCGGGCCGCCGTTGTAGAGGGCGTGCGGGCCCTCGTTGGTGCGGTACGGCCCCTCGGCGGTGCGGGCCCGGCCGCCCAGGGTGTGATGGGCCTCGTACACGGTGACCGTGGCGCCGGCCTCGGCGGCGGTGATCGCGGCGGTGAGTCCGGCGAAGCCGCCGCCGACGACGGTGATGCGGTGCATGGGGCGGTGCATGAGGTGGGCCCTCCCTCGGATCGGTACAACTGGTCCGTGCGTACGGCTGTCGGTCCGTAACTAGGACTGATTGACGGGGCCGGAATGTGACATCGCCGGGGTTTACGCAGGTCAGGGGGGATTGTCAGTGGTGGGGTGCAGCATGGGGGCATGGCGAGGAGAGCGACGGGCGGCCGTGCGGCGGGCCGGGCAGGGGTGCAGGGCGCGCGAAGGCCGGAGCTGCGGCTGCCGCCCCTTCGGCCGTGGCCGGCGGGGGAGTTGGAGCCGGACGGGGACTACGACGGGCTGGACTTCCAGGACGCCGACCTGACCGGCCAGGACGGCGTGGGCGCCCGGTTCATGGACTGCGCGCTGACCGGCTGCCTGATGGACGGTACGGCGCTGGGCCGGGCCAGAGTGCTGGACTCGGTACTGACCGGGCCGCGCGGGGTGGGCACGCATCTCGCCGAGTCCACGTTCCGTGACGTCGAGCTGATCGACGCCCGGCTGGGCGGCACGCAACTGCACGGCGCCGTCCTGGAACGGGTCGTGGTCTGCGGCGGCAAGATCGACTACCTCAACATGCGGGAGGCCCGCCTGAAGGACGTCGTCTTCGAGTCCTGCGTCCTGGTCGAGCCGGACTTCGCGGGCGCGACCCTGGAGCGGGTGGAGTTCGTCGACTGCGCACTGAGAGAGGCCGACTTCGGCAGCGCGACCCTGAAGGACGTGGACCTGCGCGGGGCGGCGCCGCTGGAGATCGTGCGGGGGTTGGACCGGCTGTCGGGGGCGGTCATCAACAAGGGGCAACTGCTGGATCTGGCACCGCTGTTGGCGGCGGAGTTGGGGATCCGGGTGGAGTAGGCCCTACGGCACGCGTGGAAAGCGGGCCTGGAGCGTCCAGATGGCCGGGTTCTCCGAGAGGTCCTCATGGAGGTCGGTCAGATCGGCGATCAGGTCGTGCAGGAAGTCACGGGCCTCGCGGCGCAGTTCGGCGTGGGAGAAGGACAGCGGGGACTCCTCGGCCGGCACCCAGTCGGCGGTGATGTCCACCCAGCCGAAGCGGCGCTCGAACAGCATCCGGTCGGTGGACTCGGTGAAGTCCAGCTCCGCCCGCTGCGGCCGGGCGGCGCGGGAGCCCATCGGATCCCGGTCCAGCCGCTCCACGATGTCGCACAGCGCCCACGCGAAGTCCAGCACCGGTACCCATCCCCAGGCTGTGGACAGCTCCCGGTCCGTCTTCGTGTCCGCGAGATACACGTCACCGCAGAACAGGTCGTGCCGCAGCGCGCGCACGTCCGCGCGGCGGTAGTCGGTCTGCGGGGGATCCGGGAACCGGTTGGAGAGGGCGTAGCCGATGTCGAGCACGGGAGAGATGGTGTCACGCCTCGGCAGCGGCCCAAGACACTCGGATCACTCGAACCCCGGCACTTAAGATCACTGACATGTCCAGATCCGTACGCCTTGTGCCGGCCGCCGCGGCCCTGCTCGCCCTCGCCCTGACCGGCACCGCGTGCGACGCCGGTGTGCACGGCACCCCCGGCGGTTCCGGCGTACGCGACCCCTACTTCCCGAAGGCCGGCAACGGCGGCTACGACGTCGAGCACTACGCCCTCACCCTCGCCTACACCCCCGCCACCCGCCATCTCACCGGTACCGCGGTCATCACCGCCCGCGCCACCCAGGGCCTGTCCGCCTTCGACCTCGACCTCGCCGGGCTGCACGTCGACTCGGTCACCGTCGAGGGCAGACAGGCCCGCTTCAACCGGGCCGGCCAGGAACTCACCGTCCGCCCGCACGACGACCTGAGCAACGGCGAGACCTTCCGCACCACCGTCCGCTACTCGGGCACCCCGCAGACCCTCACCGACCCCGACGGCTCGAAGGAGGGCTGGCTGCCCACCGCCGACGGCGCCCTGGCCCTCGGCGAACCCGTCGGCTCCATGGCCTGGTTCCCCGGCAACAACCACCCCTCCGACAAGGCCACCTACGACCTCACCGTCACCGTCCCCAAGGGCCTGCAGGCCGTCTCCAACGGCGAGTTGGCGGACCAGTACACCAAGGGCGGCCGTACGACGTACCACTGGCACACCGCCCAGCCCATGGCGAGCTACCTCGCCACCGTCGCCGTCGGCCACTTCGACCTCACCCGCGGCACCGGTCCGCACGGACTGCCGATCCTCACGGCCGTCGACCCCACCCAGGCGAAGGCGAGCGAGAAGGTGCTGGCACAGCTCCCCGAGATCATCGAGTGGGAGGAGACCAACTTCGGACCGTACCCCTTCTCCTCCACCGGCGCGATCGTCGACCGCCCCGACGACGCCGGCTACGCCCTGGAGACCCAGAACCGGCCCGTCTTCCCCGGCGCCCCGGACACCGGCACCCTCGTGCACGAGCTCGCCCACCAGTGGTACGGCGACTCGGTCACCCCGAAGTCCTGGCGGGACATGTGGCTCAACGAGGGCTTCGCCACCTACGCGGAGTGGCTCTACCAGGAGGACCACGGCGGCGACAGCGTGCAGAAGCACTTCATGGACCTGTACCACGGCGGCGACGAGGCCATCTGGGCGTACCCGCCCGCGAAACCGTCGAGCGCCGCCCACATCTCCGACAGCCCCGTCTACGAGCGCGGCGCGATGGTCCTGCAGAAGATCCGGCAGACGGTCGGCGACGACACGTTCTACGACATCATCCAGGGCTGGGCCGCCGCCCACCGCCACGGCAGCGCGAGCACCGCCGACTTCACCGCGTACGTGGAGAAGAAGGCCCCGCACAAGGACTTCACCGAGATCTGGAAGGACTGGCTGTACGGCGACGGCAAGCCGGCCCGTCCGTGACGGGCGCGGCTACCGGGCCCCCCGCTCCAGTGCCGCCCGCATCGCCGCCCGGGCCGCCCACACCGCGTGCGCGTGCCTCAGCCGGTGCTCCTGGAACTCCGGTGTGTCCAGCGCCGGATCACCTGCGGCGAACACCTCCAGCAGCTCCCGCAGGGAGGCGTACACGTCCTCGACGACGTCCGCCATCTCCTTTGGGGCGCAGATCAGCAGGTTCTCCCGGACCTCGTCGCAGCCCGAGTCGCGGAACGCCTCCCGCACGGCCGCGTCCCGCCGGTCGGCGGACCCGTCCCGGTGGACGGTGGCGGCCGTGTGCATGGCCTCGTAGGCCAGCCGGTACTTGGTCAGGCAGGTGACATACAGCTCCCGGCGTTCGCGTCGGTCCCGTTCACCGGTCTCGCGCCGCCACCGCACCCGGTCGGCGAGCAGCGTCGAGCCGACCCCGACGACGGCGCCGAGTCCGGTCCCGGCCAGTGTCATCCACTCCACGCCGGGTCAGTCCTCCCACACCTCCAGCAGTCCCGAGAGCCCCGGCGGCCACACCGGCTCGGGTGCCTCGGCCAGCTCCCGCCGCGTCCACCAGCGCCAGGCGAGGATGCCGTCGGCGGCGTGCGCGGCGGCGAGTTGGGGGCCGGCCGGGTCCCGGCGCGGGCCACGGGTGACATGGACGTGCTCGTGCTGGCGGACGGGGATGCCGATGGGGGTCCCCCCGCTCGAGCGAGGCCGAGAGTGGCGGAGGGTGAAGTCGTGTTCCCAGGTGCACAGCAGCGGGCCCGGCTCCAGGTCGGTCCAGCCGGTCTCCTCGGCCAGCTCCCGCAGGGCGCCCTCGCGCGGGGACTCGCCGGGCTCCAGGCCACCGCCGGGCAGCGCCCAGTGGACGCCGACCTCGATGTTGTCGTACCGGAAGAGAAGCACCGCGCCGTCCGGCGCCACCACGGCGATCCGGGCCGCCTTTCTCGGTGTGCGCGACTGCTCGCCGAGCACCTTGCGCAGCACCGCGCAGGGGCGGCCGAGGGCACGGTCGGGGCGGTGGTCGATCAGCTCGTAGCCGAGGGCGGTCCAGAAGGCCAGGGCCTTGGGGTTGTTGGCGAGGACGGCGAGCCGCACGGCACTGCGGCGGCCCTGTGCGCGGAAACGGTCCGCGACGAGTTCCGCGACGGCCCGGCCGTAACCCTTCCCCTGCTCGGCCGCGTCCACCATCAGCAGCCCTATCCACGGATCCGGGTCGGCGGGGTCGGGGTGATGGGCGAGCGTGCCCGCGAGCCCGACGAGCCGTCCCTCCTCCGTCCGGGCGAGCAGCACCTCGGCGCCCGGCACGGCCAGGTCCTCGGCGAGCGCGGCCGCGACCTGCTCGGGACGTACGTCGTCCGGGTCGGGGAAGTCGCCGCTGAGCCGGTGGAACTCGCGGTTGGACGCGTAGAGCGCGGTGAGCTCTGCCAGCAGCGGCGGCGGCAAGTCCCGGCCGGGGGAGAGAGGTTCGAGGATCACAGCGGCAAGCTATCCCCGAGGAGTCGCAGCCCACCCCGGTTTTTTGCCACCGGGAAGACGGAAGCCCCGGGGTCCTGGGCGTCCGGAGGGCTCGCATCGGTGCGGGAGCCGCCGACCGGGACGGTCGGGCAGCCTCCGGCAGCTGGTCCACCGCGGCCGGAGGCTGCCGCTCACCACAACCGGAGGCTCGGCGACCGAAGGCCTCTGCCCGCCGCTGCGCCGCGTTCTTCCCGGCTCGGGCCCGGCACCGCCGCCCCCGGATGGCGGCCGAAGCTCAGCGCAGCGCCCGGCGTCCGTCAGACGTTCACACCGAAGTCCTGGGCGATGCCGACCAGGCCCGAGGCGTAACCCTGTCCCACCGCGCGGAACTTCCACTCCGCGCCGTTGCGGTACAGCTCGCCGAAGACCATGGCCGTCTCGGTGGCGGCGTCCTCGGAGAGGTCGTAGCGGGCGATCTCGGCGCCACCGGCCTGGTTGACGATGCGGATGTAGGCGTTGCGGACCTGGCCGAAGTTCTGGCCGCGGTTCTCGGCGTCGTAGATGGAGACCGGGAAGACGATCTTGTCGATGTCGGCCGGGAGCGCGGCCAGGTTGACGTTGATCGCCTCGTCGTCGCCGGCGCCCTCGCCCGTGCGGTTGTCGCCGGTGTGGACGATCGAGTTGTCCGGGGTCTGCTTGTTGTTGAAGAAGACGAAGTGAGCGTCCGAGTAGACCTTGCCCTGGCCGTTGACCGCGATGGCGGAGGCGTCCAGGTCGAAGTCCGTGCCGGTGGTGGTGCGGACGTCCCAGCCGAGGCCCACGGTGACGGCGGTCAGGCCCGGAGCCTCCTTGGTGAGCGAGACGTTGCCACCCTTGGACAGGCTTACAGCCATGTTGGGAGTCCCTTCCCTTGGATATGTGTGGTGCAGTGCCCTTGAAGCTACCGTCACCGGGAAGAACGTCGAGGGGGTCCCGGTGGTTCCGGATCCCCTTTACCTTTTTTACCGAGTGGGAGATCCGGGCCCGGAAATCCAGGTGACGTGGACCGGGCACGGCCGGGAACATGGAGGGCATGTCCGGTCCTTACGTCATTCGCGGCTCCGTATCCCTTCCCGAGGCCGAGCTGATGTGGCGTTTCTCCAGGTCGTCCGGGCCCGGCGGACAGCACGTCAACACCAGTGACTCGCAGGTGGAGCTGCGCTTCGACCTCGCCCGCACCGAGGCGCTGCCCGCGGTCTGGAAGGAGCGGGCGCTGCAGCGGCTCGCGGGCCGGCTCGTCGACGGCGTGGTGACCGTACGGGCGTCCGAGCACCGCTCCCAGTGGCGCAACCGCGAGACCGCCGCCGTACGCCTGGCCTCCCTTCTCGCGGAGGCGAGCGCGCCCCCGCCCAAGCCGCGCAGGCCGACCCGGATCCCGCGCGGCATCAATGAACGCCGGCTGCGGGAGAAGAAGCAGCGCTCGGACACGAAGCGCGGCCGCTCGGGCCGGGACTGGGCGTGAGCCCGGCGGGCGCAGGGCCGCGCCCGTCACCCGTACGGCCCGCCGTCGCGCCCGTGAGCCGTCACATCCGTGGCCTGCCGTTCGTCAGTGAGTCAGCGGGTCAGTGAGGTAGCGGACCACCAGGCGACGGAGAGGCCGGGCACCCGATGAGCGACAACGAGCGGCAGCACCGCGACGACCAGTTCCTCGCCGAGCGGTTCGAGGCGTACCGGGGGCATCTGCGGGCCGTCGCCTACCGGATGCTGGGCTCGGCCGCGGAGGCCGAGGACGCGGTGCAGGAGGCGTGGTTCCGGCTGAGCCGGACCGACACGCGTGCGGTGGACAACCTCGGGGGCTGGCTGACGACCGTCGTCGGCCGGGTCTGCCTCGACATGCTCCGCTCCCGCCGCTCACGCGGGGAGGAGCCGCTGGACACCTGGCGTCCCGGAGCCTCCGCCGAGCCGGACCCGGCACAGGACGCCGTGCTCGCGGACTCGGTCGGGGTAGCGCTCCTGGTCGTCCTCGACACGCTCTCGCCGGCCGAGCGGCTGGCGTTCGTGCTGCACGATCTGTTCGGGGTGCCGTTCGAGGAGGTCGGCGGGATCCTCGGGCGGAGCCCGGCCGCCGCGCGGCAACTGGCCAGCCGGGCCCGGCGCCGGGTGCGCGGCGCGGAGGCTCCGGAGTCCGACCTGGTACGGCAGCGGGAGGTGGTCGACGCCTTCCTGGCGGCCGCGCGGGAGGGGGACTTCGACGGCTTGCTGGAGGTGCTCGACCCGGACGTGGTGGCGCGCGGCGAGGGTGGTGTGACCGCCGGTGCGGTGGGGGTCGCCTCCGGTGCGAAGAGCTTCGCCCGTCTGGCACGCGTGGCGCGTCCCGCGCTGGTCGACGGGGCGACGGGGCTGGTCGTGTACGCCGAGGGTCGCGTGGAGCGTGTCCTGACGTTCGCCTTCGCCGCCGACCGCATCACGACCATCGACATCCTGACGAACCCGGAGGACCTGTCGGAGCTGGGCATCGAGCCGGTGTAGCCGAGCCGCCGGGCGTCACCAGAGGTCCAGCACCCCCACCGTCTGTCCCCCGCTCGTCTCCCCGTTCTTGCGGAAACCCAGGCGGAGGTAGAAGTCCTCGGGGCCGTCCGGGCCGGGGTGCCAGGTGACGTACAGCTCCTTGCCGCCGCGGCGGCGGATCTCGGCGGCGACCGAGTCGACGGCGAAGTGGCCGTAGCCCCGGCCCTGTTCCTCCGCCGCGATGTTCAGCCGCCACAGCCCGGAGCGGTGCACGCTGCCGTCTCCGTGCCAGTCGATGTCGAAGAAGGCCATCAGGAAGCCGACCGGGCGGTCGCCGTCGACGATCAGGCGGGGCCAGGCGACGCCGGCGGGGTGGACGTACGCCTCGGCGAGGGACTTCACCACGGGCTCGACCGCGTGCTCCTGGTCGCGGCGGATGCGGATGCCGATCGCGGTCTCGAAGTTCCGGGGGGTGATCTCTTCCAGGTGCAGGGTCATCCGGGCACGCTAAGCGTGTCGGCCGCCGCCGGGCCACGCATTATCGGGGTCACCCCAACTGCCGGTAACGGCCCCGGAAATACAGCAGCGGACCGCCCTCCGCGCTCGGGACGCGCGCGGTCAGGACGCAGCCGATGACGAGGGTGTGGTCACCGGCCGTCACCCGCTGCTCGGTGCGGCACTCCAGCGTGGCCAGCGCGCCGCCCACCAGCGGGGCGCCGGTGGCCTCGCCGCGGAAGTAGGGGATGTCCTCGAAGAGCAGCCGGTCGCTGATGCGGCCCCTCATGGCGAAGCGGCCCGCGATGTGCCGCTGGCTCTCGGTGAGGACCGACACCGCCCACAGGGGCTGTTCGTCCAGCAGGTCGTCCATGCGGGCGCCCGTGCGCAGGCTGACCAGGACCAGCGGCGGGTCGAGGGAGACGGACATGAAGGCGGTGGCGGTCATGCCGACGTCCTCCATGCCCGGCGCGTCCGGGTCGTCGGGGTCCAGCGGCGGCTCCTGCGCGGTCACCAGGACCACTCCGGCGGCCAGCCGGGACATCGCGGCCCGGAACTCGTCGTTGCTCACCCCCTCAGCATGCCCGGAAGCGGCGGGGGCGGTGGGTGAGGGAGTCTTCAGCACGCCCGAAACGCTAGTCTCCGCCCCGCACGGGCCGCATCGGGCCTCCGCCCGAGCCGGGTCCTAGGACCAACGGAGGACCCGTTGTGTGCATCATGTGAACAGACCCCAAAAGATTGCGTTCAGTAAACGCACGCGGAAAACGCGGAAACTCCACTCAATTGTTCATGTTCGCCTGTGACTTGAGTCACAAGGGGCAGGAATTGTTGACCCTGTGTACCGAGTGGGCAGCGCGCTGTGATTCAGTGGCGGGGAAACTGAAACGCACCGTAAGAGGCACCCTTAAGAAGCGCCGAAGACAACCCTTGATTCGCTGCGAGGTCTCGGGGGAGGGCGAGCATGGAGACCGAGTCGGAGCCGTACGTCCGTCTTGCGTCCCTGCGGCAGCTGCACCAGGTCATGGCCGACATGAACACGGCACGCAGCCTGGCGGACACGCTGCAGACGGTCGCCGACGGCGCCGTGACCGCCCTCGGGTACGAGATGGCGTGCGTGAACCTCGTGCGCCCCGACGGCGATCTCGTCGTCGCCGCGTTCGCCGGGAACTCCGCCGCCGAGGCCCTGATCACCGGCCGGGTCGGCTCCCGCGAGTCCTGGGACCGGCGGCTGAACATGGGCGAGCGCTGGGGCGACCTGGTCTTCATACCGCACACCGAGGGCTGGGTGCTGGACGACGACGACGTACCCCAGTGGTTCACGGACGGGCCCGCGCCGCGCTTCGAGGACGAGTGGCACCCATCCGACCGCCTCTTCGCCCCCATGTACACGCCGGGCGTCTCGGGCGGCTCCTGCGGCGAGCTGCTCGGGGTCATCTCCGTCGACCGGCCGCGCAACGGCCGCCACCCCGGCGCCTGGGGCCGCGAGGCCCTGCAGATGTACGCCTTCCAGGCCGCCATCGCGATCAGCAACGCCCGGCTGCGCGCCAACATGCAGCGCGCCCTGGTCCGCCTGGAGCGCGAGCAGCAGGCGCTGCGGGCGAGTGAGGAAAGCTTCAGGCAGGCCTTCGAGTACGCCCCCTCCGGCATGGCCATCGCCGAGATGGGCGGCGACCAGCACGGCCGAATCCTGCGCACCAACGACGCCCTGTGCCGCCTGCTGGGCCGCCCGGCCTCCGCGATGCGCCGCTACTCCTTCTCCGACCTCGTCCACCCCGAGGACATCGGCACGCTGCTGCGGACCTCGGCGGAGGGCGGCCGTGCGGAGCTGCGCCTCGGCCGTCGCGACGGCACCTACGTCTGGGTGAGCCTGCGCAACAGCGTCGTCGCCGACGCCGCCGACGGCCCCCGTTTCCTCCTGACCCACGTCGAGGACATAGAGGAACGCAAGCGCCGCGAGCTGCAGCTCGCCCACCGCGCCTCCCACGACTCGCTCACCGGCCTGCCGAACTCCGCCGAGCTGCGTTCGCGCCTCGCGGCCCGGCTGTGCCGGCGCCCGGCCCACACCGGCGATCTGGAGTCGCTGGACGCGGCCTACGGCCACCCCGCCTTCGACGCCCCCGCGAGCCACGGCTTCGACTTCCGGCCGGGCGCGGAGGCGTACGACACCTTCGACCACCACGTCCACACCGTCGCCCCCGAGGACGACCGCGACGACAGCACCAAGGGCCTCGCGGTGCTCTTCTGCGACCTCGACGGATTCAAGTCGATCAACGACCGCTTCGGGCACAACGCGGGCGACGCGGTCCTCATCGAGGTGGCCCGGCGCCTGTCCCGCGGGGTCCGGGACGGCGACACGGTCGCCCGCCTCGGCGGCGACGAGTTCGTGATCCTCGCCGACGGCCTCGGCCGGGCCGACGCCCAGGACCTCGCCGTACGGCTGCGCAACGAGATCATCCAGCCGATCCGGGCCGAGGGCCGGGCCGTCCGGGTGGGCGCGAGCTTCGGCATCGGGTGGGCACACTGCGGCATGACTGCGGACGAAGTGTTGAAGTCCGCTGACGAGCGGATGTACGTAGAGAAACGATCTCGTCCCAAACAGCACCGACGCGCCGGATGATCCCCAGGTCAGCGAGTTGATGCGGTGCGAGTCACCCGTTTGGTTCAGCCAGACCGGGTAGGCTCGCCTTTCCAGACCTGTATCGCATCCACCCGCACCCGCTGAGGAGACCAAGGGATGACGCCCGGCGAAAACGGCCCGAGCACGCCCGAGGACGACGACCCGTTCGGCTATCTGTACGCCGACGGTCAGGCCAGAGGGGCCCAGCCGCCGTCCGGCGGTTACGGCTACCCGAACTCGGTCAGCAGGGTGCGGGCGGTCGGCGAACGCCAGTACGGCCAGCAGCAGGCCACCTACGGCCAGGGCGTGCCGCAGCAGCAGGGCGGCTACGGCCAGCCGAACGCCTACTACCAGGCCCCCGAGACCCTCCCCGGCGGCCCCCCGCCGAGCAGCCCCCGCTCCGCGCCGCCCGCCCCCGGCCACCGTGGCCCGAACACCAAGGGCCTGCTGATCGGCGCGATCGCGGTGGTCGCGGCGGTCGTGATCGGCATCAGCGTCGCGATGCTCAACGGCAACGACGACAAGAAGACCGACAACCAGGCCAACACGACTCCGACCCAGTCCCAGAGCCACGTCCCGAGCCCGTCCAGCAGCATCTCGGCGGAGAGCGGCGAGCTGAAGACCGACGCGACCGCCAGCGGCGTTCAACTTGCCGGCGGTGCGACGAAGACCTCGGACGTCAAGGGTGCGCAGAGCGCGGACGGTTCTTACGTGGGCGGCCTGAACGCGGCCGGTTCCTCGATCACCTGGACCGTCAACAATGTCCCCTCGGCCGGCGAGTACACCCTGTTCGTACACTTCAGCGTGGCCGGCCCGGACCAGAAGATGACGGTGAGCATCAACGGCAAGCCGTTCGCCACCGGGCTGCCGTTGAAGAACTACACCCACGCCAAGGACGGCGATTACGTCAATGGCTGGACCACAACCTACGTGTATCCCACCCTCAACCAGGGTCCCAACACGATCTCCATCTCCTGCCAGCCCGGTGACCAGTGCAACGCGCTGATCGACCAGTTTTGGCTCGAGAAGGGGGAGCACACGCTGAAAGGCTAAGCCGCGCTGACCACCCCGGTCACCGCCACCCCTCCACGCAGCTCCTCGTACACCGCCGGGTCGAACTCGCCGGCGGCACGGGCTCGTACGGTCGCCGCCGACAAGGCGACCGCGCGGGTCAGGCGGTCCGGCCAGGGGAGTTGTTCGACGAGGCCCGACAGGAGGCCGGCGACCGCCGAGTCGCCCGCGCCCGTCGGATTGCCGGGGATGCGGGACGGTGGGGCGGCGCGCCAGCGGCCCTCGGGGGTGACGGCCAGGAGGCCGTTCGCGCCGAAGGAGGCGACCACCGCGTGGGCGCCGCGGCGGCGGGCGTCCTGGGTGGCCCGCAATGGCTCGTGGGAGCCGGTGAGTTCGGCCAGTTCGTCGGCGTTGGGTTTGATGAGGCCGGGGCGGGCGGCGACCCCGCGGCGCAGTGGTTCGCCGCTTGTGTCCAGGAGGACGGGGACGCCGGCGGAGCGGGCCGCGCGGACGAGGTTCGCATACGCGCCGACCGGCACGCCCGGCGGCAGGCTGCCGCACAGGGCCACCGCCGAGGAGGACGGCAGCAGTTCCTCGTAGCGGTCGAGGAAGGAGCCCCACTCGGTCGGCGCTATCTGTGGGCCGGGCTCGTTCAACTGGGTCGTGTCACCCGACAGTTCGTCCACGACGGCGATCGTGCGCCGACTCGCCCCGGCGACCGGGACCAGCGCGTCCGTCAGGCCGGGCACGTCGGCCAGCCGGTCGCGTATCGCCCGCCCGGTGTCGCCGCCCGCGAACCCCGTGACCGTCACCTCGTGCCCGAGCGCGGCGAGCACCCGGGCCACGTTCACGCCCTTGCCGCCGGGCCTCTCGATGACCTCCGAGACCCGGTGCGAGGCGTGCGGCCGTAGCGACCGCACGCGATAGGTGAGGTCGAGAGCGGTGTTCAGTGTGACCGTGAGGATCACCCGGGCCGACCTCCCTCGAAGTCCATGCGCCTGTCATCGGTGTCCGGGGGCACGATCATGCCAAACAGACGGCGGTCGGCCCAGTCACGAGTCGGCCGCCGTCCACGGAAAAGAGGGGCAGATCAGGCCAGTTGGGGTGGGATCACCACCCACTCGCCCTGCCGCATCACGCCCTTGAGGTCGAAGTCCGTGTCCAGCACCAGCAGGTCGGCGTCCTTGCCCGGCTCCAGCGAGCCGATGCGGTCGGAGAGCCCCAGGAGACGGGCCGGGTTGACCGACAGGGCCTGTACGGCGTCCTCGACCGACAACTGATCCACGGTCACCGCCCGCTTGAACGCGCGGTCCAGGGTGAGCGTGGAGCCCGCGATCGAGCCGCCCTCCACCAGCCGGGCCACCCCCTCGCTGACCTCGACCTCCAGGGGGCCCAGCATGTAACGCCCGTCGCCGATGCCGGCCGCGTCCATCGCGTCCGTGATGAACGCGACCCGCTCCGCCCCCGCGCGGTGGAAGGCCAGCTCCAGCGCGGCCGGGTGGAGATGCGTGCCGTCGTTGATCAGCTCGACCGTGACCCGCTCGTCCTCCAGCAGGGCGGCGATGGGGCCCGGCGCCCGGTGGTTCAGGGTCGGCATCGCGTTGAACAGGTGGGTGGCGACCGTGGCGCCCGCGTCGATGGCCTCGACCGTCTGCTCGTACGTGGCGTCCGTGTGCCCGATCGCCGCGACGACGCCGTGCTCGGCGAGCAGCCGCACGGAGTCGATGCCGCCCGGCAGCTCCGCCGCGAGCGTGACCATCTTCGCCTTGCCGCGCGCCGCGTCGATCAGCTTGCGGACCTCGGCCGGGTCCGGGTCGAGCAGCAGTTCCTCGGAGTGCGCGCCCTTGCGGCACGGCGAGATGAACGGCCCCTCGAAGTGGATACCGGCGATCTCCCCCTGCTCGGCCAGCTCGCTCAGCAGCCCGGCCTGGCGGGCCAGCAGGTCCATCTCGTCGGTGACGGTGGAGGCCACCAGGGTGGTGGTGCCGTGCAGGCGGTGCGTGCGGACCGCGGTGAGGATCTGCTCGGCGCTACCGGAGAAGGACGCACCGCCGCCACCGTGGTTGTGGATGTCCACGAACCCCGGTACCAGCCAGTGGCCGGTCACGTCGATCACCTCGGCGTCTCCGGGAGCGGCGGCGGCGATCCTCGTACCCTCGACGACCACACGCCCGTCGTCCAGGACCCCGCTGGGCAGCACCACCCGAGCACCTGCGAGAACCAAGCTGGGAGCCATCAGGCAGTTACCTCCGAGGGGTCGGTGGGGTCGGGGTCGGGGTCGGTGCGGACGGGGCCGGCGGTGTCGAGGAGATCCCGGGCGAGCAGGCCCGCGCCCAGGCAGCCGGCCGTGTCCCCGAGCGCGGCCGGGACGACGCTGGGCAGTTTCTGGAAGGTGACCCGGCGCCGGACGGCGTCCCGCAGGGGCTGGAACAACACTTCCCCCGCCTCGGCGAGGCCGCCACCGATGATCAGGGTGCGCGGGTCCAGCAGGGTGAGCGCGGTGACCAGGCCGTCGGCGAGCGCGTCGACCGCCTCCTGCCACACGCGGACGGCGTTCGGGTCGCCGGACACGACGGCCTCGGCGCAGTCGGCGGCGTCCGCGCCCGGGTCCCCGCAGGCCGCCGCCCAGGCCTCGCTGACGGCGGACGCGGAGGCGTACCGCTCCAGGCAGCCGTGCTGCCCACAGGGACACACGATCCCGCCGGGCCGTACGACCACGTGGCCGATCTCGCCCGCGAAGCCGTGCGCGCCCGCCTCCACCCGGCCGTCGATGCCGATGGCGCCCGCGATCCCGGTGCCGAGCGGCACGAACAGGAACCGGTCGGCGCCCTTGCCCGCGCCGATCCGGCCCTCGGCGAGACCGCCGGTGCGCACGTCGTGGCCGAGGGCGACGGGGATGCCGAGCCGCTGCGTGAGCAGCGCGCGCAGGGGTACGTCCCGCCAGCCGAGGTTGGCGGCGTAGGAGGCGATGCCCTGCTGCTCGTCGACGATGCCGGGGACCGCGATGCCGGCAGCGGCGGCGGCCTCGCCGTAGCGCTCCACGCCGTACGCGTGCAGCTCGGCGGCGAAGTCGAGGATCGTCGCGACCACCGCGTCCGGACCGCGCTCGCGTCCGGTGGCGCGGCGGGCACGGTGCAGCAGCTCGCCGTCGTCACCGACGAGGGCGGCCTTCATCCCGGTACCGCCCACGTCCAGGGCGATGACATGTCTCACCACGGGCCCTAGTGTGGCCCTCCCACCCGCGAGAGGTCTAGTCCACTCACGTGGTGTAGACCTTATGTGTCCATATATTGAACGGTCAGACAGCAGGGTTGGGGCTTTGAGGGTGCGTCGGCGTACGGCAGGAACGATCGCGGTGGTGTCCGCACTGGGCATGACGATGGTCCTCGGCGGCTGCGGGAGCACGGGCTCCTCCGACGTCACGTTGAGACTCGTCGCCGCCGACTACGGCGATTCCGCCGCCAACAGCTCCCAGAAGTACTGGGACGCCCTGGCCAAGGAGTACGAGTCCAAGCACCCCGGTGTGAAGATCGACGTCAGCGTGTACTCCTGGAACGACGTCGACGCCAAGGTCAAGGACATGGTCGCCGCCGGCCACGCCCCCGACCTGGCCCAGATCGGCGCCTACGCCGACTACGCGGCCGCCGGCAAGCTCTACCCGGCCTCCGACCTGCTCTCCATCCGGACCCAGGCCGACTTCCTCTCCCAGCTCACCGAGGCCGGGCAGTGGAACCACACGCAGTACGGCATCCCCTTCGCCGCCTCCACGCGCGTGCTCTTCTACAACAAGACCCTGTTCGCCAAGGCCGGCATCACCCCGCCCACCACCTGGGACGAGCTGGCCGCCGACGCCAAGGCGCTCAAGGATAAGGGCGTGAAGTACCCCTTCGCGCTGCCGCTCGGCCCCGAGGAGGCCCAGGCCGAGACCATGCAGTGGCTGCTCAGCGGCAGCAACGGCAGTAACGGCGGCAACGGCTACACCGACGACATCGGCGCCTACACCATCGACTCCGCGCCGAACGTCCAGACCTTCACCTGGCTCAAGGACGACCTGGTCGACAAGGGCCTGACCGGGCCGGTCGCGCCCGGCAAGCTCAACCGTGCGACCGCCTTCGCCGCCTTCGCCGACGGTCAGGTCGGCATGCTCAACGGGCACCCCACGCTGATCCAGCAGGCCGAGAAGAAGGGCGTGGAGTTCGGCATGGTCCCGATGCCGGGGCGCACCGGCACGGCCAGGGCCTCCATGGGCGTCGCCGACTGGATGATGGCCTTCAAACAGAACGGGCACCGCGACCAGATGGGCGACTTCCTCGACTTCGTCTACACGGAGAAGAACGTCCTGGCCTTCTCCCGCGAGTACGGCCTCCTCCCGGTCACCGGCTCCGCGTCCAACGCGATGAGCGCGTCGGACTCCGCCCCCGACAAGGCCCTGCACCCCTTCCTCGACCAGCTGGCCACCTCCGAGCTCTACCCCGTCGGCAAGACCACCTGGGCGTCGGTCAGCGCGGCCGTGAAGCAGAACATCGGCCAGGCCGTCGCCCCGGGCGGCGACCCCGCCGGCGTCCTGACCCGCCTCCAGGCGACGGCGACGGCGGCGGACAGCAGCGCGAAGAACTGAGAAGAACTGAGCGGCCCTGTCAGACCCCACCGCTACGGTGACTGCATGGAACTCGCCCCCCGCGAACAAGCCATCCTCGCGCTGGAGCGCCGCGGCTTTCCCGGCCCCGGCGCCAAGGAACGAGCGATACGCGAGGAACTGGGCCTGTCCCCGGTCCGCTACTACCAGCTGCTGAACGCGCTGCTGGACGACGAGAGAGCGTTGGCGGCGGACCCGGTGACGGTGAACCGCCTGCGGAGGGTACGGGAGTCCCGGCGCACGGAGCGCTGAGCTCGGGATGCAGGCACCCTCTGGCCGGGTGTGGGGCGCTTACCGGCGCAGGCAGGGCGCCGCTGCGCCCACCCGTGTGGCGGCTCGCGGCGCGTGTGCCTGGCAGGGCGCCTTTCCAGCCGACCGAGACGGGTGGGTGGGAAACGGGGTCCAGGGGCGCAGCCCCAGGAGTGTTCTGGGCCCGCGCTGGATAGTGTCGCTGTATGGACCCTCTGCCGACCCCGCGGACCCAGCCCGGCCGGGACGGCCTCGCCGCGCTCCTGGCGAAGCCGTCCGCAGCGACTGTGGGTCTGGACTTCGACGGCACTCTGGCCCCCATCGTCGCCGACCCCGAGCAGGCCCGCGCCCACCCCGAGGCCGTACCCGCACTCGCCGCCCTGGCCCCCAAGGTCGCCTCCGTCGCCGTGATCACCGGCCGCCCCGCCGCCGTCGCGGTCCGCTACGGCGGCTTCAGCGGCGTCCCCGGCCTGGAGCACCTCACCGTCCTCGGCCACTACGGCGCCGAACGCTGGGACGCCGTCACCGCCACCGTCACCGCCCCGCCCCCGCACCCCGGCGCCGCGGCGGCCCGCACCGAGCTGCCGGGCGTGCTGGACCGCGCCGGCGCCTGGCACGGCACCTGGATCGAGGAGAAGGGCCGGGCGGTCGCGGTGCACACCCGCCGCGCCGACGACCCGCAGGCCGCGTTCGCGGCCCTGCGTGGCCCCCTCACCGACCTCGCCGCCCGCCACGGCCTGATCGTCGAACCCGGCCGCCTGGTCCTGGAGCTCCGCCCGCCCGGCATGGACAAGGGCGTGGCCCTCACCGACCACGTCCGCAGGACCGGCGCCGAGTCCGTCCTCTACGCCGGCGACGACCTCGGCGACCTCCCCGCCTTCGACGCCGTCGACGAACTCCGCGCCGACGGCGTCCCCGGCCTCCTGGTCTGCAGCGGCAGCACGGAGGTCACGGAGCTGGCGGAACGGGCGGACATGGTGGTCGACGGCCCGGCCGGTGTCGTACACCTGCTGCGGACCCTCGCCGCTCAGCTGGACTGAAGCTCCTCCAGCGCCTGCAGCTGATCCAGGAACCACTGGGCCGGGGGAAGCGCGGTGGCCGCCGCGGCCAGCCTCTTGGTGCGGTCCGCCCGCTCCTCCGGCGGCAGGGACAGCGCCTCGTGCAGGGCCCGCCCGGTCTCCAGCACGTCGTAGGGGTTCACCACGAACGCGTTGGCGCGCAGTTCCTCGTACGCCCCGGCCTCCCGCGACAGCACCAGCGCACACCCCTGGTCGGAGACGACCGGTACCTCCTTGGCGACCAGATTCATACCGTCCCGGATGGGGTTGACCAGCGCCACGTCGGCGAGCCGGTACGCGGCCAGGGAGCGTGCGAAGTCGTCCTTGACGTGCAGGACGACCGGCGTCCAACCAGCCGTACCGAAGGCCGAGTTGATCTCCTCGGCCACCCGCTGGACCGCGGCGGTGTACTCCCGGTACACGATGAGGTCCTGCCGCGACGGATACGCGAACGCGAGATGCACCACCCGCTCCCGCCACTCGGGGTGCTCCTCCAGCAGCTGCCGGTACGCCAGCAGGCCGCGCACGATGTTCTTGGACAGCTCCGTGCGGTCGACACGGACGACGGTCCTGCGACCCTCGCCGATCTCCTCCCGCAGGGCCGCCATCCGCTCCTCGACGTCCGGCTGGTGCGCGCGGACCCGCAGGAAGTCGGCGTCGGCGCCGAGGGAGTGCACGCCGATCAGGGTTTCCCGGCCCTTGCGCAGATGTTCGATCGTCCTGGGGGCACCCGACGGCCAGGTCACGCGGTAACGCTCGGGGTCCAGACCCTCCGCGCACTTCTGGAAGGCCGTCGCCCACCGCCAGGTCAGGAACGCCACCCGGTCCGCCCCGAGCATGCCCGCCATCAGCTGCTCCCGGATGTCCTCGGGAAGCAGCTCGAAGTACTCCCGGGGCGCCCACGGCGTGTGCGAGAAGTGCCCGATCCGCACATCGGGGCGCAGCTCGCGGAGCATCCCCGGCACCAGGCACAGGTGGTAGTCCTGGACGAGGACCGCCGCCCCCTCGGCCGCCTCCTCGGCCAGCGCCTCGGCGAACGCCCGGTTGTAGGCCTCGTACGACGCCCACTGCCGCCGGAACTCCGCGTCGAAGACCGGCTCCAGCGGGGTCTGGTACAGCATGTGGTGGACGAACCAGAGCACCGAGTTGGCGATGCCGTTGTAGGCGTCCGCGTGCACCGTCGCGTCGATGTCGAGCATCCGCACCAGTTGTCCGCCGGTCGCCTCGACCGAGAGCCGGCGCCCGTTGTGGGAGCGCCGTACCGCCTCCCGGTCCGTGTCGCTCAGCGCGGCGCACACCCAGACCGCGTTGGCGTTCGGCCCGATGGCCGACAGCCCCGACACCAGCCCGCCGCCGCCGCGCTTGGCGGCCAGCGAGCCGTCCTCGCGCAGTTCGTACGAAACCGGGCCGCGATTGGACGCGACCAGCACCCGAGCCTTCTCGGCAGCACCCTGCGTGGAAGCCATGGTCCTCAACCTAGCCCGGCCCGGAAACGCTCAAACGCACGGCCACGCCCGGCACGCCCCCGTATACGACCGGTTCACGCCACCTTGCGCTCGGCATATTCCGTGATCTCCACCATCGGCGGCCGTTCCTCGGTGTCCACCGAGTAGGTGCGTGGCTCGAAGCCGTCCTCGCAGCGCTCGAACTGGGTGAGGGAGGGGCGGATCAGATGCCCGCGGGCCAGCCGGAGCTGGGCCGTGCGGTAGATCGCGGCGGCCATCCGGCCCAGCGCCTGCCCGTCCTGGTGCCGGTGCTTGCGCACGCCCACGTCCACCTGGGACAGCGCGTCGAGACCCACCAGGTGCAGGGCGTCCACCAGCATGCCCAGCTCCACGCCGTACCCGACCGGGAACGGCAGCTGTTCCAGCAGCGAGCGCCGGGCCGCGTACTCGCCGCCCAGCGGCTGCACGAATCCGGCCAGCTGCGGCCAGTGCATGTTCAGCAGCGGGCGGGCCATCAGCTCGGTGACCCGTCCGCCCTGCCCGGCCGTCCCGGCGAGCGGGCGGTCGTACATGCCCTTGACCAGGTCCACCCCGGGCTCGGTGAGCAGCGGGCCGACGATCCCGGAGACGAAGTCGGAGGAGAACTCCTTCAGGTCCGCGTCGATGAAACAGACGATGTCCCCACTGGTCACCAGAAGCGAGCGCCACAGCACCTCACCCTTTCCGGGGACGGCGGGGATGCGGGGCAGGATCTCGTCCCGGTGAACGACCCGCGCGCCCGCGGCGGCGGCGACCTCGGAGGTGCGGTCGGTGGAGCCGGAGTCGACCACCACGATCTCGTCGACGAGCGGGACCCGTTCCACGAGGTCGTGCCTGATGATCGCGACGATGTCGCCGACCGTCTCCTCCTCGTTGAGCGCGGGCAGTACGACGCTGATCGTCTGGCCGGTGCGCTGCTTGGCGCACAGGATGCGGTGGAGCGGGCGATCGGCCACGGACCAGGAGCGGGTGGCCAGCCAGCGCTCGACTTCTTCCAGCACGGTCTGCGGCTCCTCACTGTTCGTGATCGCACGGGCTGCACCGTGTGATCCATCTCGCGGTTCGGACGACTATCTCAACTGTCCTGGCCTTCGGTTACAGTCTTGAACAACGCCGGTGACCATCGCATGTCGGGGGTCAGCACGCGTCCACAACCGCATACCGCTCATCCAGAGGGGCAGAGGGACACGGCCCGATGAAGCCCCGGCAACCCTCCAGTCGGTACTCGTAGATCGGCCTGATCAGGCTCGATCGCTCCGCGAGGCTCCCGGCTAGGGAAGGTGCCAAATCCGTCTCACGGCGAGGTGCGTCGTGAGGAAGATGAGGAGAAAGGGCCTCGCCTCCATGGCTGTGCAGACAGTTGCAAGCTCCACGGATTCCACCGTCGACCTCGGTCCCGCCGCGGCCCTGAGCTGTCGCGAGTGCGGACACCGCGTTCCGCTCGGCCCGGTGTTCGCCTGCGAGGAGTGTTTCGGCCCGCTGGAGATCGCCTACGACTTCTCCGCCTACGACACCGAAGAGCTGCGCCGCCGTATCGAGGCCGGCCCCGCGAACATCTGGCGGTACGCGCCGCTGCTGCCCGTTCCGGCCGACGTGGCCGACAAGCCGAACCTGAACCCGGGCTGGACCAAGCTCGTCAAGGCCGACAACCTAGCCGCCGAACTCGGCGTCACCGGCGGCCTGTTCGTCAAGGACGACTCCGGCAACCCGACCCACTCCTTCAAGGACCGCGTGGTCGCCCAGGCCCTGGAGGCCGCCCGCGCCTTCGGCTTCACCACCCTGTCCTGCTCCTCCACCGGCAACCTCGCCGGTGCCGTCGGTGCCGCCGCGGCCCGCGCCGGCCTGCGCTCCTGCGTGTTCATCCCGCACGACCTGGAGCAGGGCAAGGTCGTCATGGCCGCGGTCTACGGCGGCGAGCTCGTCGGCATCGAGGGCAACTACGACGACGTGAACCGCTTCTGCTCCGAGCTGATCGGTGACCCGGCCGGCGAGGGCTGGGGCTTCGTCAACGTCAACCTGCGGCCGTACTACGCGGAGGGCTCCAAGACCCTCGCGTACGAGATCTGCGAGCAGCTCGGCTGGCGGCTGCCCGACCAGATCGTGGTCCCGATCGCCTCCGGCTCCCAGCTCACGAAGATCGACAAGGGTCTGCAGGAGCTGATCAAGCTCGGTCTGGTCGAGGACAAGCCGTACAAGATCTTCGGTGCGCAGGCCGAGGGCTGCTCACCGGTGTCCACCGCCTTCAAGGCCGGGCACGACGTCGTACGGCCCCAGAAGCCGAACACCATCGCCAAGTCCCTCGCCATCGGCAACCCGGCCGACGGGCCGTACGTCCTGGACATCGCGCGCCGCACCGGCGGTGCCGTGGAGGACGTGACGGACGAGGAAGTCGTCGACGCCATCAAGCTGCTGGCCCGCACCGAGGGCATCTTCGCGGAGACGGCGGGCGGTGTGACCGTCGGCGTCACCCGCAAGCTGCTCAAGGACGGCGTCCTGGACCCGGCGAAGACCACGGTCGTCCTCAACACCGGCGATGGACTCAAGACGCTGGACGCGGTGGCCGGGACCGGCCTCACCGCCACCATCCGACCGACCCTGGACTCCTTCCGAGAGGCTGGCCTCGCATGAGCGTGACCGTTCGCATCCCTACCATCCTGCGCACCTACACCGGCGGGCAGGCCGAGGTCGCCGCGGAGGGCGCGACCCTCGCCGAGGTCATCGCCGACCTGGAGAAGAACCACACCGGCATCGCCGCGCGCGTCCTGGACGACCAGGGCAAGCTGCGCCGGTTCGTCAACGTCTACGTCAACGACGACGACGTGCGCTTCGAGCAGGGCCTGGAGACGGCGACCCCGGACGGCGCCGGCGTCTCGATCATTCCGGCCGTCGCCGGCGGCTGATCGTTACCTAGGGTAACGTCAGTTACGCATTGTTCATCGAATTGCCTCCTCCGTGAGAGAAGCGGAGGAGGCAATTCTGTGTGATTGAGCGCGGTAGAGTTGGGGAACGCGCTCTCGGACCACCGGTCAAGGGCCCTGTATTCATGCCGCACGCCCGACAAGAAGTAGCCAAAGTGCGCGGGTTTTATGCGGCTTTTGTGGCGGTTTGTGGAGCCTGACTTGCCCTGAAGTCAGGCGAATTCTCCGCACATTCCGGACCGTTCCCGTCCAGAATTCTCGTCCGATTGACCTGTTGCAGACGGCAGTTGGACAGATACATTCAGCCGCGGTCGACGCGTTCCGGCGCACGCCCCCGACCGATGGGGGGTGAGGTCTGACCCGGGTCCGCGAAGTGTGGATCTGTGCAAGGGCCAGTAATAGGGGAGTTAGGCATGGCTCAGGGCACCGTCAAGTGGTTCAACGCGGAGAAGGGGTACGGCTTCATCGCGGTCGACGGTGGTGCGGATGTTTTCGTCCACTACAGCGCGATCCAGATGGACGGTTACCGCACCCTGGAAGAGGGGCAGCGGGTCGACTTCGAGATCTCGCAGGGCCAGAAGGGCCCGCAGGCGGACATGGTCCGGCTGGCGACCAGCTGAAGCACGCGTCGACTGTCAGCGACGTTCTTCGTTCATCTTCGAAGGGCTCGCACCTCACTCGGGGTGCGGGCCCTTCGTCATGCCCGGGGTGCGCGTGTTCGCGGGCGGCTGACGGGGGTGCCGTACCCCCGTAGGCGCTTGCACTCGACCATGCCGAGTGCTAATCATTGGCGTTAGCACTCTGAAGGTGAGAGTGACAGTGAAGGACCGGGTCGGTGAGGCCCGCAGGCCGGGTGGGGCAAGGAACCACAAGGCCGGCGAGCCGTCCGTCGCGGGCGCGGGCGCGGTCCGAAGGAATCACCCCCAGTCCTGGAGGGACCACTTCACATGGCCAAGATCATCGCGTTCGACGAGGAGGCGCGGCGCGGCCTCGAGCGCGGCATGAACCAGCTCGCGGACGCCGTGAAGGTGACGCTCGGCCCCAAGGGCCGCAACGTCGTCCTCGAGAAGAAGTGGGGCGCCCCCACGATCACCAACGATGGTGTCTCCATCGCCAAGGAGATCGAGCTCGAGGACCCGTACGAGAAGATCGGCGCCGAGCTGGTCAAGGAAGTCGCCAAGAAGACGGACGACGTCGCCGGTGACGGTACGACCACCGCGACCGTTCTCGCCCAGGCCCTGGTCAAGGAAGGCCTGCGCAACGTCGCCGCCGGCGCCAACCCGATGGCCCTGAAGCGCGGTATCGAGAAGGCCGTCGAGGCCGTCTCCGCCGCCCTGCTGGAGCAGGCGAAGGACGTCGAGACCAAGGAGCAGATCGCCTCCACCGCGTCCATCTCCGCCGCCGACACCCAGATCGGCGAGCTGATCGCCGAGGCCATGGACAAGGTCGGCAAGGAAGGCGTCATCACCGTCGAGGAGAGCAACACCTTCGGCCTGGAGCTGGAGCTCACCGAGGGTATGCGCTTCGACAAGGGCTACATCTCCGCCTACTTCGCGACCGACATGGAGCGCATGGAGGCGTCGCTCGAGGACCCGTACATCCTCATCGCCAACTCCAAGATCGGCTCCGTCAAGGACCTGCTCCCGCTCCTGGAGAAGGTCATGCAGTCGGGCAAGCCGCTGCTGATCATCGCCGAGGACGTCGAGGGCGAGGCCCTGTCGACCCTGGTCGTCAACAAGATCCGCGGCACCTTCAAGTCCGTCGCCGTCAAGGCCCCGGGCTTCGGTGACCGCCGCAAGGCCATGCTCGGCGACATCGCCATCCTCACGGGCGGCGAGGTCATCTCCGAGGAGGTCGGCCTCAAGCTGGAGAACGCGACCCTGGACCTCCTGGGCCGCGCCCGCAAGGTCGTCATCACCAAGGACGAGACCACCATCGTCGACGGTGCCGGCTCCTCGGAGCAGGTGGGCGGCCGCGTCAACCAGATCCGCGCCGAGATCGAGAACAGCGACTCGGACTACGACCGCGAGAAGCTGCAGGAGCGCCTGGCGAAGCTCGCCGGCGGTGTCGCGGTCATCAAGGCCGGTGCCGCCACCGAGGTGGAGCTCAAGGAGCGCAAGCACCGCATCGAGGACGCCGTCCGCAACGCGAAGGCGGCCGTCGAGGAGGGCATCGTCGCCGGTGGTGGCGTGGCGCTCATCCAGGCCTCCTCGGTCTTCGAGAAGCTGGACCTGGAAGGTGACGAGGCGACCGGCGCCAACGCCGTGCGCGTCGCCCTGGAGGCCCCGCTGAAGCAGATCGCCGTCAACGCCGGCCTCGAGGGCGGCGTCGTGGTGGAGAAGGTGCGCAACCTGACCCCGGGCCACGGCCTGAACGCCGCGACCGGCGAGTACGTCGACCTGGTCGCCGAGGGCATCATCGACCCGGCGAAGGTGACCCGCTCTGCCCTGCAGAACGCCGCCTCCATCGCCGCGCTGTTCCTCACCACCGAGGCCGTCATCGCCGACAAGCCGGAGAAGGCCGCCGCACCGGCCGGCGGCGGCATGCCGGGCGGTGACATGGACTTCTGATCGACCTGACGGTTGATCGCCTGTCCTTCGGACCGAGGGCGGTACGCCCAGCTTCTGGCTGGGGGTGCCGCCCTCGGGCGTTTCACGAGCCTCAGTCGGCGTAGTCCTTGAGGTCCTCGGTGTCGAGGGTGACGTTGACAGGAGAGGGGAGTGCGACGGCGACGCCCCACCTATAGGAGGGGGATTGCTGGTAGCGGCCGTCCTGGGGCTCGCTGTGGACGACGAGGGTGTCGTTGTCCCGGTCGATCAGCAGGCAGATGGGGATACCGGCCTCGGCGTAACCACGGACCTTGTCGATGCGGTCGCGACGGTCGGTGTCACGGTCGCGAGAGGTGACTTCCACGACCATGAGGACGCCGTCGGGGTTCGCCCAGTCCCCCTCCTGGGCGATGAAGTTGACGACGGATCGAGGTTCTTCGGTCCTGCCATGGCAACTCCTGGTCTGACAACAGAGGTTGTTGGGGCGCCCTCGCTGGCCAGGTTAGAGCGCTGGCGGCCACTCTGTGTGGTGTACCCGAACACTCAGCGTGGAGGAATTGGCGCAATGGAGATGAAGAAAGCGGCGGCGGACGAGCGGCCCGCACGGAGTGCCGAGGAAGCGGTGGAGCGGCTGCGTGAAGCCCTGCACGGCGTCGGGATCACACTGCCGTCGCTGCGGATCGACCCGGTGACCGGCGCCCAAGGGCATCCGTACGCCCTGGTCGACCTGGGCCGCTGCAACATCGGCGTCGCCTCGAAGCTGGCTGCGGCCCTGCGGGTGAAGGGCGGTGACGTGTGAGCCGTACACCCGTGTACGCCGTGGACCTGCGGAACGGGCGGATCGGCGAGGTCATGGGGCGCGTAGGAGGTTACGTGCAGCTTCGGCCGATCGGCGGTGGCCGGGAGTGGGACTGTCCGCCGGACTCGGTCGAGCCGGCGCCGCCGGACGAGGCGCTGCGGGAGCGGGTGCGGCGGCTGAACCGGGACAGTGTGAGCGGTGTCACATAAAGCCTCTTCCGGGGTCGGAATGTGCGGCAGCGCATAGTGCGATTACTTAAGGAGCTGCAACAATGCGTGCACACATACCGCCCGGTTAACTCAGCCACCCAGAGGAGCCCCCCACGTGACCGTCACGACGCCCGCCTCCCGCGCGGCCCAGATCCTGTCCCGTCCGATCGCCCTCAACGGTCTCACGGTCCCCAACCGAATCGTGATGGCGCCGATGACCCGTATGTTCTCCCCGGGCGGCATCCCCGGCGAGGACGTGCGTTCGTACTACTCCCGCCGGGCCGCCGCCGGGGTCGGCCTGATCGTCACCGAGGGCACGTACGTGGGCCACGAGTCGGCCGGCAACAGCGCGCGCGTGCCCCGGTTCCACGGCGAGGAGCAGCTGGCGGGCTGGGCGAAGGTCGCCGAGGACGTGCACGCGGCCGGCGGCACGATCGTCCCGCAGCTGTGGCACATCGGCATGGTCCGCAAGGACGGCGACGCCCCGTACCCGGACGCCCCCGCGATGGGCCCCTCCGGCCTGGTCGCCGCGGACGCCGAGCCCACCGGCAAGGCGATGACGCAGGCCGACCTGGACGCCGTCATCGGCGCGTTCGCCGAGGCCGCGGCCGCCGCCGAGCGCATCGGCTTCGACGGCGTGGAGCTCCACGGCGCCCACGGCTACCTCCTCGACCAGTTCCTGTGGGAGGGCACCAACCGCCGCACCGACGCCTACGGCGGCGACCCGGTGGCCCGCGCCCAGTTCTCCGCGGAGATCGTGGCGGCGGTCCGCGAGGCGGTCTCCCCCGAGTTCCCGATCATCTTCCGCTACTCGCAGTGGAAGCAGCAGGACTACACCGCCCGCCTGGCCGAGACCCCCGAGGAGCTGGAGGCGATCCTCACCCCGCTCGCCGCGGCCGGCGTCGACGTCTTCCACGCCTCCACCCGCCGCTACTGGGTGCCGGAGTTCGACGGCTCGGACCTGAACCTGGCCGGCTGGACCAAGAAGCTCACCGGAAAGCAGGTCATCTCCGTCGGCTCGGTCGGCCTCGACGGCGAGTTCCTGGGCGCCTTCCAGGGCCAGGGCTCCGAGGTCAAGGGCATCGACAACCTCCTCGACCGCCTGGAGGCCGACGAGTTCGACATGGTCGCCGTGGGCCGCGCGCTGCTCCAGGACCCGGAGTGGGCGGCCAAGGTGCTCTCCGACCGCTTCGACGAGCTGAAGCCGTACGACGCGGCCTCGCTGAAGACGCTCAGCTGAAACGCCTGGGGCCTACAGGTTGCCTAGCGACTCGATGTCGACGTGCACGGGTGTGCCCCACACCCGCAGCACCTCGTAGTCGGTGAACTCGTGCACGAGCCGGTAGGCCATCGCGGGCCGCGATCCGCGCCGCTGGGCGGCGAGATACGCCTCCGCCTCCCGCCGGTCCCTCCTCGGCGTCCCGCACAACTGCCACTCGTGTCCGTTCCACGCCTCCGGCAACCACCGCTGCTGCGGCTGAGGCCGGTCACCTCGGACCCCGTAACGGGACGGCGCGGTGGCGACGGGTGCGGGTTCGGTCCTCCCACCCTGAAACTCCGACCGCCGGGCGGCCCGGCGCCGGGTCTCACAGAGCAGACACAGATCGGGCGCGCTCTCGTCGACGGGCCCGTGCGGATGCTCGGGACACCGGGTGCTGGGCGCGCCGCTCCCGACGCTCTCCTCCACGAGGTCGAGCGCCCGACGCAGATCCGCCTTGACCTCATGCAGCCGGGCATCCGGGGTGTCGGCGGTCAACGCCTCCCCGTGCTCCCCGAGCACCCGGAGGGCCCTTCCCAGAGCGGCGAGCTGGGCGTGATTCATGTCAGCCTGCGCAGTCCTTGAGTTCCTCGGTGTCCCCCAAGGGTACGAGAGCTACTCCCGTCACGGGCATGCTGGAGTAACCCCCGGCTCCCGCAGACAAGGACGCGCGGCCCCGCGGCAGCGCGTCCTTGTGCGTTGCTCGGAGACCTCGGGTGAGACCCCTCGTCACTTCACGTCGACGAAGTCGCCCGTGGCCTTGGCGGCGGGCGTGGTGCTCGTGCCCGTGAAGTAGTAGCGCCAGTAGCCGTCGGTGGAGGCGGTGACCGTGGTCCTCACATTGCCGCTGCCGTCCGTGTTCACGGTCTTGATGGTGCTGTACGTGCTGCTGCCGGCCTTGCGGAACTGCAGCTCGACCGGCTGTCCGGTGTACCCGTGATACAGGTGGTCCTCCCAGTTCGCCCTGGTCAGCTGGCCCGTGACGGTGATCGTCCGGCCCTTGGCGACCGGCTCCGGCGAGGCGTTGACCGTGAGCTTGGAGTAGCGCTGCACGTGGAAGGTGCCGAGATTCGTCCGCTTCGCCGAGTCGCCGTCCTTGGCCTTCGCGTACGCACCGAAGTGCCAGGTGCCCGCGAAGGCGTTGTAGTGCAGGTCGTATTCGGGGACGACGGTGTACGTCGACGTGCAGGTGACCGTGGTGCCCGACGTGCACGTGGTCTCGCTGGGCGAGTCCTGGGTCCAGAAGGCGTCGGGGTCGCTCCAGGTGCCGTGGTACAGGTACGTCTGCCCGGAGGCTATGCCGGCCGGGTCGGAGGCCGTGAACGTGACCTTGAAGGTCACCTTGTTCGTCGTGCCGACGGCGACGTCCTTGCCACCGTTCACCACCACGTTCGAAACCTGGGTGTCGCCCACCACCGTGTCCGCGTGAGCGACCGGAACGGTGAGGGCGATGAGTGCCAGCGCGCCGGACGAAGCGGCACCGATGGCGAGTCTGCGCATGAGTTCCCTCAGGGAAAGAGGCCTGTCGCCCGGGTAGGCGTCCGGCGGGTGAACGAACTGTAAAGGATCGCCTCGCCCTTGCGGACACCCGGTCCCGGGCACCGCTGCCCCGGGTGTGGCCCGGGCGGGCCGGCCGGCGAGGGAGGGAAGACCGGTCCGCCCGGGAGCAAGGGGTGACGGCCGCACAAGCCACCGGCTGAGCCTGTCTCAGCCCATCGGGGAGCTCTGCCCCGGATGCCGTGATCACCGCGGGACAGCCCTTGGCCCAGAGTCCGGGCACGGGCTGAGTCGGATCCTTGGCCAGAGTCTGGGCGACTTGGGGGAGTTGGGCGAGCCGTAGGGTGTGCCCGTGTTGCCGAGCCGGTTGGTCGACGTCCTTCATCGCTTCAATTCCGCCCACCCCTGGGACCACAACGCGCACTATCACCCCTGGTTGGTACGGCAGTTGCCCCGGCGGTTCCGCGCCGCGCTGGACGTGGGGTGTGGGAGCGGAGATCTCGTTCGGCTGCTGGCTCGGCGGGCGGAGTCGGTCGTCGGGGTGGATGCCGAGCCGGAGATTCTCGGGAAGGCGCGGCAGCTGACGGCCCCCGACGCCGCCGTCACCTACAAACTCGCCTCCGCCCCGGACGGTCTTCCGCCCGGCCCCTACGACGTCATCACCTGTGTGGCCGTGCTCCATCACCTGCCCTTCGCCGAGACTCTCGACCGGCTCAAGAAGGGGCTGGCTCCCGGCGGGACCCTGGTCGTCGTCGGCTGTGCGCGGGCCGACAGTCCGCTCGCTCACGCGCTCGGGCTGGTCGCCGTACCGCTGAACGTGGCGACCGGGTGGGTGAAGAATCGCGGGCGGGCGGTCACCCGGAGGCCCGTGTCCATGACCGCGCCCACCCGCGAGCCCGGGATGAGCTACGGCGAGGTCGAGCGGGAGGCTCGCCGGCTGCTTCCCGGGGCCCGGTTCCGGCGGCGGCTCTTCTGGCGTTACACGCTGGTCTGGCGGGCTCCGTGAGTCCCGTCCCTCAGCGGCCCTGATGGACCAGGCCGCCCTTGCCGCACCTGGGCAAGGGGTTGCCCAGCGGGAGCGGGGACACGGACTTGACCACGGGGACGACGAGGTCGCCGGCACAGGTCGCCGTATCCGTGGCGGTCCACTGGTCGTCGGCGTGTGCGGGGGCGGCCAGGGTTGCCGCGGAGGCAGCCGTGAGGGCGGCCGTGGCCAGGAGCTTCATCCTCTTCATGCCGGGGGAACGACCCGCCCCGGCCGGGCGTCACGCCGGTGCCGCCACGCAGGGCCGCGCGGGAGGCCGAAGAGATACGTTGCCGTGAAGCCGACCGCGTAGGCCGTCAACAGGCCGCCTGCGTAGATCGCCGCCGCCGGGCCTACACCCCTGTTCCCCGTGAGCAGCGGGAACAGCGCCCAGCCCGACGGGCCGATCGCCGTCGCGCCCACCTTCGTGCCGAGCATCGCGAAGAAGCCGACGAACGCCCCGCCCGCCGCCCCGCCCGCGCAGGCGGTCAGGAACGGGCGGCCCAGCGGCAGGGACACCCCGTAGATCAGCGGCTCGCCGACGCCCAGCAGCCCGGCCGGGAGCGCCGAGCGGATCGTCGTACGCAGGGAGGCCGTAGGGACGGAGACGTCGTGGCGCGTGCGGACGTACACCGCGAGCGCCGCGCCGACCTGGCCCGCGCCCGCCATGGCCAGCAGGGGGAGCAGGACGGTGTAGCCCTGTTGCTCGATGAGGGTGGTGTGGATGGGGATCAGGGCCTGGTGCAGGCCCAGCATGACCAGGGGGAGGAAGAGGCCCCCGAGCAGCAGTCCGGCGGCCGCACCGGTGGTGGCCAGCAGCCAGTTGGCCGCCGTGCCGATCGCCGTCGCCACCGCGCCGGCCGCGTACATCAGGCCGTACAGCGTCACCAGGCCGGAGACGAGGACCGTCACGGTCGGGGTCAGCAGGACGTCCAGCGCGCCCGGCACCCGGCCCCGCACCCACTTCTCCACCCGGGTCGCCAGCAGTGCCGCCGCCAGTGCGCCGAGGACCCCGCCCTGGCCGGGGGCGAGGTGTGTCCCGAACGCCGTCACCTTCGCCACGCCCGGATACACCACCACGGCCGCCACCGCGCCGCCCAGCACCGGTGTGCCGCCGAACTCCTTCGCCGTGTTGTGGCCGACGAACACCGCGATCAGGGCCAGGAACGCGGAGGCGATGGCGGAGAGGGCCGGGGTCAGGGCCGGTAGCCGGCCGGTGTTCAGCAGGAGGCCGTTCAGGCCGGCCAGGATGCCGCAGCCGATCAGGGCGGGGATGAGCGGGACGAAGACGTTCGCGACCCGGCGCAGGGCCGTCCTGAACGGCCCCTGCGCCTTCAACCTCGCCTCCGCAGGCCCGGGTTGACCCGCTGCTCCGACCCGCGCCGCCACCTCCTTCGTGACCTCGTCGACCACTCCGGGCCCGAGCACGATCTGCCGGGTGGGCCCGTCGGGCACCACCCCCAGCACGCCGGGCAGCGCCCGCAACCCCTCCTCGTCCACCGCCGTCGGGTCGGCGAGGGTCAGCCGGAGGCGGGTCATGCAGTGGGCCACGGAGGTGACGTTGGCCGGGCCGCCGACCCGGTGGAGGATGGCGGTCGCGGTGGAGGCGGGGTCGTTGCGCACGCCCCGAGCGTGCGGGTCAGCGGGCCGCGTGCGCCAGCGCGGCACGCAGATGGCCGCCGGACTCCTCCAGAAGGCGGGCGGCCGTCGGGCCGTCGACCTCGGCGAGGAGCGCGAGGATCGCGTTCTTCACCTGGCCGCCGGACTCGGTGAGGGCCTTCTCGACCTCCTCGTCCGAGGCGCCCGTGGCCAGGGACA
This sequence comes from Streptomyces sp. NPDC052107, assembly GCF_040680215.1. Lineage (NCBI taxonomy): Bacteria > Bacillati > Actinomycetota > Actinomycetes > Kitasatosporales > Streptomycetaceae > Streptomyces > Streptomyces sp. NPDC052107. The sequence goes on along the minus strand of NZ_JBFAWG010000003.1, from coordinate 176,554 downwards.
CGATCCGGGCGGAGCGGGCCCGGAGCTTGTCGTTGGACGCCCGCACGTCGACCATCAGGTTCCCGTAGGTCTTGCCGAGCCGGATCATCGTGATCGTCGAGAGCATGTTGAGGACCAGCTTCTGGGCCGTGCCCGCCTTCAGACGGGTGGAGCCGGTGATCAGTTCGGGGCCGACCACGACCTCGATGCCGTGTTCGGCCGCCGCCGCGAGCGCGCTGTGCTCGTTGCAGGCCAGGCCGACGGTCAGGGCGCCCAGGGCGCGGGCGTGCTCGACGGCGCCGATCGCGTAGGGGGTGCGGCCGGAGGCGGAGACGCCCACAACGGTGTCGTCGGGGGTGAGCTTGAGTGCGTCCAGGTCCCGGCGGGCCAGTTCCGCGGAGTCCTCCGCGCCCTCGACGGACGTCACCATCGCCTCCGGGCCGCCCGCGATCACGCCGACGACCTGCGCGGGGTCGGTGTTGAAGGTGGGCGGGCACTCGGAGGCGTCCAGGACGCCGAGCCGGCCGGCGGTGCCGGCGCCGGTGTAGATCAGCCGGCCGCCGCGAGCCATGCGCTCGGCGACGGCGTCGATGGCGGCGGCGATCCTGGGCAACTGCGCCGCCACGGCCGCGGGCACACCCGCGTCCTCACCGTTCATCAGGCGGGCGATGTCGAGGGTGGGAAGCCGGTCGATCTCGGCGAGCTCGGGCCGGAAGGCTTCGGTGGTCAGGGAAGCCAACTGCTGATGCAGGTCATGGGAGGTCATGGGGGGGCGGCTCTCTCAGGTCTGGGTGCCGTTGTGCGTCCTGTTACTCACCCGGGGTGTCACTCGTCCGGACCATCCGGAGGGTCACTCACCTGGGGCTGGTGCGATGCCGGTGCGCCAGCGCCTCGTACGACGCGGCCAGCGCGGGCGCCGCCGTCTCGTACGTACGCTGGGCCACTCCCACGAACAGGCAGTCCACCACGAGCAGTTGACTGGTCCGCGAGGACATCGCGGCCGGTCGCAGCTCGCTCTCCCGTGAGGTGGACGTGGTCAGTACGTGGTCGGCGTACTGGGTGACCGGCGAGTCCGGCCGGCCGGAGATGGCCACGGTCGTGGCCCCGTGCTCGAAGGCGACCCGCAGCGGCTCGATGACGTCCCCCGTCGAGCCGGAGTGGGTGATCGCGATCGCCACGTCACCCGAGCGGAGCTGCACCGCGTTGGTCACGGCGAGGTGCGGATCGCTGTGGGCGTGGGCTATGAGGCCTATGCGGAGCAGCTTCTGGGTGAGGTCCTGGGCGACGAGCCCGGACGCCCCTATGCCGTACACGTCGGTGCGCCGGGCGCCGGCCAGCGCGGCCACCGCGGCGGCCAGCTGGACGGTGTCGAGCCCGGCGGCCGTGTCCGCGAGGGTCTGCTGCTCCTCGTAGGCCAGCTTGGTGACGACGTCGGCGATGGGGTCGTCCACCGCGATGTCGGTCGTGATCGCCGGCGCCCGGCCCGACTGCTGCTGCGCGGCGAGCCCGGCGAGGGCCAGACGCAGATCGCGGTAGCCGGGGTAGCCCAGGATGCGGGCGGTGCGGACGACCGTGGCCTCGCTGGTGCCGGTGAGCTCGGCGAGGCCGGTGACCGTGAGGGCGGCACAGCCGGCCGGGTCGCTCGCGACGGCCTCCGCGACGCGCTGCATGGAGCGGGTCATGGAGGGGGCGAGGGTGCGCACCTTGGCGGCGAGGGATCCGCCCGGACTGCCGAAAATTTCCTTCACGTCCTGGGTCACAGATGAAAGATATTTTCGGTTCGGTGTTGTGGTCAAGAGTGCGCACAATGGGTGTTATGGAGCCCATTAGTCCCCTTGAGCAGGCGCTGCACGCCGCCCGAGCCCTCGTGCTCGCCGATCTGATCGCAGGCGAGGTCGCGGAGGCGGACGTGGTCTCGCTGGTCGAGGACTCCGTCGTGGAGCGCCGCTGGTGGGTGGAGCAGTGGCCGGAGGGCGCGTCCTATGTCGCCGGGCTGATCGCACAGGACGTGCAGGACGCGCTGCTGGACCGGTACGGCCGCTGGCCGCTGTGCCCGGTGTGCCCCTCCGGCGACCCGCACGCGCTGGACGTGGAACCCGAACTCGGTCCCGACCCGCACTGGGTGTGCCACAAGGCGGGCGTGAAGGTCGCGTCCGTGGGCTCGCTGGGCTCGGCCGCGGGCGGAACGGCCTCGTCGTGACGGTGTACATCGACCCGCCCGCCTGGCCGGGGCACGGCCGTATGTGGTCACACCTGGTCAGCGATGTGTCCTACGACGAACTCCACACGTTCGCCGAGGGGATGGGCGTGCCGAGGCGCGCCTTCGAGCGCGACCACTACGACGTTCCCTCGCACCGGTACGCGGAGGCGGTCGCCGCCGGAGCGGTGGAGGTCAGCAGCCGCGAAGTGGTGCGGCTGCTGCGGGAGTCGGGGTTGCGCAGGCCGAAGGGGCTGGTGCGGCGAGGGGTTTCATAGGTCCCGTTCGGGTGTTTCACAGGCCCCGATCGCAAACCGTGTGGCCGGCAGCCGCTTGGCCCAAGGCGCTTTCTCAGCGGCGCAGTTCGTAGTGGAGCAGTTCGGAGGCCGGCTCGGTGTCGTCCTCGCCGCTCACCGGGACGAACCCGACCCGAGTGACCACCGCCTGCGAGGGGATGTTGTCCCGCTCGATGGTCGCGAAGAGGGAGCTGACGTCGTCCCGGGCCAGCGCCCAGTCCGCGAGCGCGCGCAGCGCCTCCGTGGCGTACCCCTGACCCCGGGCGCCCTCGACCAGGTCGTAGCCGATCTCCACCCGGCCGTCCTCGTCCGGGACGCCGTGGAAGCCGAGGCCGCCGATCGCGCGGCCGTCCTCGTGCCGTACGAGCACGAAGACCCCGAACTCCGGCCGGTGCACCCCGCCTTCGTACGCCTTCATCAGGAAGGATGCGGCCTCCCGGGTGCCCTCGTACGGGCCGCCGTCGAGCCAGGTGAAGCCGCCGTCGCCGCCCAGGCGCAGATCGTGGGCGGCGGCCGGGCGCAGGCCGGTGAGGGTGAAGCGCTCGGCCGGGATGACGAGGTTGTTGATCCAGCGCCATTCGGTGACCGCGGCGCGGCCGGGCAGCTCGCCGCGGCCGGTGGCCCACAGCAGGGTCGGCCACGGGGCGGGGCCGGGCTGGACGTGCGGGAAGAGGCAGGCCAGGAGCGCTTCGACGAGCTCGGCCGGCGGCTCGTAGGGGATCTTCAGACCCTCGGCCATGTCGTGGGTGTGCAGCAGCACCTCGGCGACGCCCATCGCGGCGAAGCCCTGGGCGTCGGCGCTGCGGAAGGGGTAGGGGTGGAAGGCGCGGACGCCGGGCGGGGCGGTGCGGACGGCGGCGGCGAGCAGCGCGCCGGTCGTCTCGATGACGTGCAGCAGGCCGGCGTTGTCGGTGCCCTCGTCGAGGGTGAGCTCGAAGGGGACGTAGGCGTCCTGCGCGCGTCCGGCCAGGTTGGCGGCGTAGGCGATCAGGTCGTCGGCGACATGGACGGCGGTGGCGTGGCAGTCCCACTCCAGCCGCCCGGCCCGTAGCGCCCGCCAGTCCCGGTCCACCGCCGCGCGCAGTGCCGCCGTGCAGCCCGCCACGGCCTCGGTCACATGGTCCCCGTTCATCGGTCGCATGGGGCGAACCCTAGGGGGCCGGTCCCCTCAGGTCGACAGCATTTCCAGCTCGGAGGCGAGGTTGTAGCGGGCGGTGGCCTCCCAGTGCTCCAGGCCGTGCGGGGTGCTGAACAGGCGGGGTAGTGCGAGGAGTTGACACAGGATGGCCGAACGGCCCTCCCTGAAGGCGTCGTTCGGCACGAAGTGGTACTCCTCGCGCACCTCGGCGGTGTAGACGGCGTACACCGACGGGGGCGCGGCCAGGATCGCGAGGTCGGCGTCGCACAGCACCTGGCCGTCGCGGTCGTCGTCGGCCGGGTCGTGCGTGAAGGTGAGCCGGACCAGCCGGGCCACCTCGGCCGTCCTGGCGTCCGGCACACCCGCCTCCGGCAGGGCGCGCTCGGCGAGTCGCGCCGACCGCTCCTCGTTCTCGGACCGCTCCGGGAGGTAGACGGCGTCGTGGAACCAGGCGGCCAGGCGTACGACGTCCGGCTCGGCGGCGTACTTCTCCAGTACGTCGATGTGGTCGAGGACCGCGGTGAGGTGGGCCACCGTGTGGTACCGGCGCTGCGGCTCCTGCCAGCGGGCGAGCAGGTTGTCGGCGTACGGCGCGGGATCGGGACCGCCGCCCGGGGCACGGGCGGCTTCCAGCGCACGGGCGAAACGGAGACGCAGGGCATCGAGGTCGGCCATGGGGCCATTCTTCCGCGACGCGCGCCGTCGTTCTGCCGTGACGCGTGCCGTCGGCGTCCTAGCGTGGCCCCCATGACTGACGTACAGGAAGTACGAGACCCCGAACTCCCCGGCCGGCTGCTCACTCTGGAGCGGGATGCCCTGATACCGCTGCTGAGGTCGCGTCCGGACGCGGACTTCGCGCTGCCGACGGCCGCCTGTCCGGGGTGGTCGGTGCGCGACGTGCTGGCGCACTGTTCGGCCGCGTTGATGCGGGTGGTGGAGAGCCGGTTCGAGAAGGGCGTGTTCTCACCCGAGTCCAACGACCGGGACATCGCCGAGCGGGCCGAGTGGTCGAACGCGCGGGTCGTGGACGAGCTGGAGCGCGGGATGACCGAGGCCGGGCCGGTGATCGCCAGGGCGGGCGGAGTGCTCGACATGATCGCGCTGGGGGAGTGGGTGCACGCCGGTGACGTACGCGAGGTCTTCGGTGCGCCGGGGGCGTACGCGGGGGCCGGGCTGCCGGACGCGCTGACGCTGCTCGTCCGGATCACCCGTGAGAAGGAGCACCTGCCCCTGCACGCCGACCTGGACGACGTGGACGAGCCGCTGCGGCTCGGGGTGGCGGTCGCGGCGGGCCCGCCCGCGCGCTACATCGGCGACGCGCCCACCCTCGTCCGGCTGTACGCGGGGCGGCCGGTGAACGGGAGCGGATACGAGCTGGCCGGCGCGCGGGAGGGGGAACTCAACATCTTCGGGTGAAGGGCGCCCTCGCACAGGCGTAGTCTTGGAATTGGACTAGACCTGTAGTGACCGATGGACGAATGGGGTGCCATGAGCAAGCGTGCAGTCCTGGAGGTGATCGCGCTCGACGTCGACGACGCGGTCGCCGCCCAGGCCGGAGGCGCGGACCGCCTGGAGCTGGTCACCGACATGGCGGCCGACGGGCTCAGCCCCGCGCCCGCCACCGTCGCCGGGATCCGGGCCGCCGTCGACATCGACCTGCGCGTGATGCTCCGCCTCGCGGACGGGTTCTCGGCCGGTGACGTGGACCGTCTGGTCCGGGTGGCCGGCGACCTGCGTGAGGCCGGCGCCGACCAGTTCGTCCTCGGTTTCCTCGACGGCGGCGGCTGGGCTGACCTGGCCGCCGTCGAGCGGGTGGTCGGCGTGCTGGACGGCTGCGCGTGGACGTTCCACCGGGCGATCGACCGCGCCGCCGACCGCGACGCCCTGCGCAAGCAGGTCGCCGACCTGCCCGGCCTCGACACCTACCTCACCGCGGGCGCCGCCGGCGGAGTGGACGAGGGTATGCCGACGCTGGTCGCGGAGGCGGGCCGACGGGGGGAGCCGGGGTACGGCCAGACCCTCCTGGTCGGCGGCGGCCTGCGCCTGGAGCACGTGCCGCGGCTGCGGGCCGCCGGCATCGACGCCTTCCACATCGGCGGCGCGGCGCGCTCCGCGGGTTGGGCGGGGGCGGTTTCCGAGGGGGCTGTGCGGGAGTGGCGGAGGGCGTTGGACGCGGGGTAGCGCCGTAGCTCCGCAGGCCGTACGCCGGGTGCGGCTCCATCGTGGTTGTTCGCGCCCACGCGGCGGAGCCGCGTATCGACACAGCCCCGCGCCCCTTTCGGGGCGCTGCGGCCCCTGTCGGCCCCGCCCTTCCGGTGCGTCAGCCGGCCGCCAGCCCGATGAGCACGAGGAGCACGAACAGGGTGAAGCCGGTGAGCGGGAAGAGGCCCACGATTCCCATCGGGCGTGCGAACACCGAGCGGCCCGGGTCCAGCCCGGGGCCCTGGGGGGCGACCGGTGCGGGGAGCTTGCGGATCTTGGCCAGGGTGAAGAGGTTGATCAGCAGAATGACGGGTGTGATCAGCATCGACATCGGACCCCACCATCCCTGCGCCATGGTGTCCGACTGCATCTTCCGGAAGACGGCGAGCCCGCAGGTGTGACAGAAGGTGCCCTTCCGGTGCAGCTGGCGCATGATCACCAGCATGCCCTGATGCCCCCGGACCGTCATCGGCGCGGCGGGCGCCGCACCGCACACCTGGCACCCGGTACCGGGAGCGGCCGGGGACGCACCGGGGGCCTGCGGGTACGGAGCCTGGCCGTAGCCAACGGGTGCCTGCTGGTACGGCCCGGAGGGCTGCGGGTGTCCCATCGGGGCCTGGGGGTGTCCTGCCGGGGCCTGCGGGTGTCCCATCGGGGCCTGGGGGTGTCCCGCCGGGGCCTGCGGATAACCCGCCTGGGCCTGCCCGTACGGCCCGGGGCCCGGGCTCTGCTGGTACGGCCCCGGAGCCTGCTGATACGGACCCGGGCTCTGCTGGTACGGCCCGGGCTGCTGCTGGTACGCGGGGTGGGGAGGCTGCGAGGTGCTCAACGAAGGCCCTTCCATGGGGACATGCCGGAACGGCACGACACCCTAGCCGCGTGCCCTCAGGCCAACTGAGCCGGGACCGCTGCCGCGTGGGTCACGATCAGGCCCGACACCGCACGCGTGAGCGCCACGTACAGCCGGCGCAGTCCCGTGCGCTCGTCCGGCTCCCCGTCCACCACCGCCTGGGGCTCGTCCAGGACCACGTAGTCGTACTCCAGACCCTTGGCCAGGGACGCCGGGACCAGGGTGAGGCGGGTCTCCTGGGTGGTCTCCCCGCCGGGGGCGAGGTACGGCAGGCCCGCCGCCGTCAGGGCCTCGGCCAGGACCGGGACACGGGCGTCGGCGGCGATCAGACCGGTCGAACCCTCGTTGCGCAGCAACTCCTCGCAGGCGGCGACGACTTCGGGTGCCCCGCTGATCGTACGGATCTCGAAGAAGCCGGGATTCTCCCGGACGGAGGCCACCGGGGCGAGGCCGGGGGCGATGTGCGGGAGGAGACGGGAGGCGTAGGTGATGACGTCCGTGGGGACGCGGAAACCGGCCGTCAGCTCCTCGATCACCCCTTCGCGCTTGCCGAGATGGGCCAGCGCCTCGTCCCAGCTGCGGGTCGCCCAGGGGGTCGTACCCTGCGCCAGGTCGCCCAGCACCGTCGCGCTGCCCGTCGTGCAGCGGCGGCCGACGGCCCGGTACTGCATGGGGGACAGGTCCTGCGCCTCGTCGAGGACGACATGGCCGAGTGAGTGCGTGCGCTGGATCAGGTCCGCCGACTCGTCGATCAGCACCGCGTCCGCCGCCGACCACTTGGCCGACTTCACGCTGCGCACCGGCTTGGCCCACAGGATCGTCTTCTGCTCGTCCTCGTCCAGGACCCCGGCGGCGTGCTCGGCGAGGAAGTCCGCGTCCGTCAGCAGGCGCAGCACGAGCTTCGCCGGGTCCACGACCGGCCAGACCTCCTTCACGGCCGCCTTCACCGCGCTGTTGCGGGCCACCGCGTCCTGCACCCGGTCGTCCGGCGCCTCGCCCGAGTGCTCCATCTGCACCAGCACCGCGTGCGCGATCCGCTGCGGCAGGGCCTCGCGGGCGGCGCCGTAACGGATGTCACGCTGAAGCAACTCCCGGACGATGTCCTCCAGTTCGTACGACGGCACGCGCCAGCGCCGCGAGCCGCGCACCACCACGACCGCCTCCGTCGGCATGGTCACGTGCGAGTACAGGGCCCGGCGCAGCACCTCGGCCATCCGGGCGTCGCCCTTGATCACTGCGGCGCCCGCGTCGTCCGTGCCGCGCACCTCCACATGCGCGACAAGGTCGTCCACGGTGGCCTGCTGCACCGTCAACTCGCCCAGCGCGGGGAGGACTTGTTCGATGTAGTGCAGGAAGGACTTGTTCGGCCCGATCACCAGGGTGCCGGTGCGGGCGAGGCGCTCCCGGTGGGCGTAGAGGAGGTAGGCGACCCGGTGCAGACCGACGGCGGTCTTTCCGGTGCCGGGGCCGCCCTGGACGCAGACCGTGCCGGACAGACCGGAGCGGACGATCTCGTCCTGCTCGGGCTGGATGGTGGCGACGATGTCCCGCATGGGGCCGACACGCGGCCGCTCGATCTCCTGCTGGAGCAGTTTGCTGGCGGTGGCCGCCTCGGCCGGGTCGGAGAGGTGCTCGTCCTCGTACGCCGTGAGGTCGCCGCCGGTGTAGCCGAAGCGGCGGCGCAACCCGACGTCCATCGGGTCCTTCTTGGACGCCCGGTAGAACGGCTGCGAGACAGGGGCGCGCCAGTCGATGACCATGGGGTCGCCGTCGGCGTCGTGCACATGCCGCCGCCCGATGTAGAACTGCTCGCCCTCGGCCCCCTCGGCCTGGTCCGCGCGCGGCGCGTGCAGATAGTCCAGCCGGCCGAAGAACAGCGGGGTGTCGCTGAGGTCGGCCAGTGCCTTGATCCGCTCGCCGATCTGGCGGGACAGCACTTCGGCGTTGACCCAGTTCGCGGTGACGTCCCGGATGTCCAGCGACTCCACGTCCTCGCGCATGGCGCGCAGTGCGGCGCGGGAGGCGGCGAGGTGGGAGCGCTCTCGGGCGAGTGGGCCGTCGGCGGGCGTGGACGTGGACACGGGGATGCCTCCGGTGGACCTGCTGGGTGACTACGACGAAGCCGCCCGGTTTCCGACCGGGCGACGGCACTCCGCGGAGGGGAGGCGGGCAAGAGCGGAGATTCTAGGCGAGAACGCGCGGCGGGGGCCAACGGTTTTCCCGTCCGCTCCGTTCCGACCCCTAGGGGACGCGCGGCCCCCGAAGTAGGGGCCGCGGTCCACCCGTGGATCTACACGGAACCTTCCGGGATTGGCTCTGGAGACCGATGCGGGTCTTATGCCCGGCGATCCACCATGGAGACATGAGCGCACCAACCATCTCTCCAGGTCCTGTCCGGCCGCCGACCGGCGCCACAGCCGTGGACGGCCCGCATCACCACTGGCTGGGCAACGCCCTCCGCGCGATCAAGGTGTTCGCGGAGGCCGCGTTCGGCGTGGTCATCCTCGGCGAGTACGGCGAGGAAGCGGGCATACGCCGCAAGTAACCGCATAGGGTCGCCTCCGTGCCACAACCGACGGTGCGGAGACGGACGGCAGCCCTTCTGCTTCTCGCCCTCTCCCCCGCCGCCTTCGTCACGCTGTGCGTGCCGCAGCACACACCCATGGCCGACCTGCTCGTCTACCGGGCCGAAGGCGCGGCCGTGGTCCACGGCACCGATCTGTACGGCTTCACCGTCACCCGCTGGCGGCTCCCCGCGACCTACCCGCCCTTCGCGGCGATCCTGTTCGTCCCGGCCACCTGGCTGCCCGTCCCGGCCCTGAAGGCGGCCTTCCTCGCGGGCAACGCGCTCCTGCTCGCGGCCCTGATCGTCCTCTCGGCCCGTCTCGCGGGCAGAGCGGTCTCCCCGCCCCTGCTCTGCACGGCCACCGCCCTGTCCCTGTGGCTCGAACCGGTCTTCCAGACGGTCCTGTTCGGCCAGATCAACCTGGCCATCGCCGGCCTGGTCCCGTGGGACCTCACCCGGCCCCCCGGCCCCCGGGGCAGGGGCGTGGCCCTGGGCATCGCCACCGGCATCAAGCTGACCCCGGCGCTGTTCGTGGCGTACCTGCTCCTGCGGGGCCGCGGCCATGACGCGGGGACGGCGACGGCGGCCCGCGCCGGCACGGTCCTGCTCGGCACGCTGCTGCTTCCGGCGGCGAGCGCCGGCTTCTGGACCCGGCGGCTGTTCGAGACCGGCCGGGTCGGCAAGGCATGGATCGTGGACGACCAGTCCCTGCAGGGCCTGATCGCGAGGGCGCTCGGCACTCCGGCGCCGGGCCTCGCCTGGGCGGTCCCGGCGGCGGCGGTCGCGGCGGCGGGCCTGTGCCTGGCGGCACGCGTCCGGGAGGAACGGCACGGCGTCCTGCTCACCGCGGTCACGGCCCTGCTGATCTCACCGATCAGCTGGTCCCACCACTGGGCGTGGTGCGTCCCGCTCCTCACGGTCCTGCTCGCCGAGGGCCGCGTCCGCCTCGCGGCCCTCACGGCCACGGCCCTCACGGCCACGGCCTTCACGGCCCGCACCCTCTGGCTGGTCCCCCACGAGGCCCACCGCGACCTGCACCTGGCCTGGTGGCAACAGCCCCTGGCCTCGCCGTACCCGCTGCTGGGGCTGGCGCTGATCGCGGCGGCGGCGCTCCGGGCGGCTCAGCCGGTGCTGTCCTCGGTCAGGATGTCGTCCGCGTCCACGATCCGGTAGGAGTAGCCCTGTTCGGCCAGGAAGCGCTGGCGGTGGGCGGCGAAGTCCTGGTCGATGGTGTCGCGGGCGACGACCGAGTAGAAGTGCGCCTGGTGGCCGTCGGCCTTCGGGCGCAGGACGCGGCCGAGGCGCTGGGCCTCCTCCTGGCGGGAGCCGAAGGTTCCGGACACCTGGACGGCGACCGTCGCCTCCGGCAGGTCGATGGAGAAGTTCGCGACCTTCGACACCACCAGCACACTGATCTCGCCCTCGCGGAAGGCGTCGAAGAGCTTCTCGCGCTGGGCGTTGGAGGTCTCGCCCTTGATGACGGGCGCGTTCAAGTGCTCGCCCAGTTCGTCGAGTTGGTCGATGTACTGGCCGATGACGAGGATCTGCTGGCCGGCGAAACGGCGGACGATCGCCTCCGTCACCTTCCGCTTGGTGTCCGTCGTCGCACAGAAGCGGTACTTCTCCTCCGTCTCGGCCGTCGCGTACGCGAGCCGCTCGGAGTCCGTCAGATTCACCCGGACCTCGACGCAGTCGGCGGGCGCGATGTACCCCTGCGCCTCGATCTCCTTCCAGGGCGCGTCGAACCGCTTCGGCCCGATGAGCGAGAACACGTCCGACTCGCGGCCGTCCTCGCGGACGAGCGTCGCCGTCAGGCCGAGGCGACGGCGCGCCTGCAGATCGGCGGTGAACTTGAAGACGGGGGCGGGCAGGAGATGCACCTCGTCGTAGACGATCAGGCCCCAGTCCCGGGAGTCGAAGAGTTCCAGATGCTGGTAGACGCCCTTCCGCTTGGTCGTCAGCACCTGGTATGTGGCGATGGTGACCGGGCGGATCTCCTTCTTCGTACCGCTGTACTCGCCGATCTCGTCCTCGGTCAGCGTCGTCCGCTTCACCAGCTCGTGCTTCCACTGCCGGGCCGAGACCGTGTTGGTGACGAGGATCAGGGTCGTGGACTTGGCCTGGGCCATGGAACCGGCGCCCACCAGCGTCTTGCCGGCACCACAGGGCAGCACGACGACACCGCTGCCGCCGTGCCAGAAGTTCTCCACGGCCTGCTTCTGGTACGGCCGAAGCGCCCAGCCGTCCTCCAGCAGCTCGATCGGGTGCGCCTCACCGTCGACGTACCCGGCGAGATCCTCGGCCGGCCAGCCCAGCTTCAGCAGCACCTGCTTGATCTGCCCGCGCTCGGACGGGTGCACGACGACCGTGTCCGCGTCGATCCGCGCCCCGACCAGCGGGGCGATCCGCTTGGACTTCAGCACCTCCTCCAGCACCGGCCGGTCGGTGGTGGCCAGCACGAGCCCGTGCGCGGGGTGCTTGCTCAGCGTGAGCCGCCCGTACCTGTCCATCGTCTCGGCGATGTCCACGAGCAGCGCGTGCGGCACCGGATACCGGCTGTACTGCATCAGCGCGTCCACGACCTGCTCGGCGTCATGCCCGGCGGCACGCGCGTTCCACAGCCCGAGCGGGGTCACCCGGTAGGTGTGGATGTGCTCGGGCGCCCGCTCCAGCTCGGCGAACGGCGCGATGGCACGCCGGCACTCGTCGGCCCGCTCGTGGTCGACTTCCAGGAGCAGGGTCTTGTCGGACTGGACGATCAGCGGTCCGTTCACGTGCGGCACACACCCTTTCCACAACAACCAAACGTCCAGTGTGCCCTAAACGCCGACGATCACCGTCAGTCTTCCGCCAGCTCCGCCACGCCCGTGATCCGGTGCAGCGGATAGGTGCGCACCTCGTCCGCGGTGTGGTCGTACGCCGTGACGAAACCGCCCTCCACCTTGACCGGGGCGATGACGCGCTGACTGGCGGTGCCCTCGGCGTTGACGTAGCCGATCCAGAGGGATCCGCCGGTCAGCACGGCCGCCTGCATGGTGGCCAGGGTCTCGGCGGAGGAGGTGCGGGGCAGTTCGCCACCCGGCAGCGGAACCCCGGCCCCGGCGGTCTTGCGCGGGGCGGTGGCGGCCAGGTCGCCGGCCCGGATCGCGCGGATCGCCGCCGCGAGCAGCGTGGCGTCGGGCGGCGGCGGGCCGTCCGGGACCGGCTCGGGCGCGGTGCGCGGCGGGGTGCGGTGGGCGTGGGCGCGGGTGATCAGAACGTCACCCTCGGCGGACTCGGCGGCCGGCGCGAAGCCCATCGCGCGCAGGCCCTCCAGCAGTGTGGCCGGGTCGCACGGGGCGGCCAGCACGGTCGGGGCGAGCCGGCGCAGCCGCAGGCCCGCGGCGCGCCGGTCGGCGAGGATCTCGTTCAGCAGGGCGTCGTCGTCGCAGCGCACGTACGCCGAGGCCGCGCCGACCCGGAGGTGGCCGTGCTTGCGGGCCACGTCGTCGATCAGGTACGCGAGCGGCTGCGGCACCGGGGTGCGGGAGTGCTCGGCGAGGAAGGCGTGCAGATCGCCGGCGGTACGGCCGGCGTCCAGGGCCCGCCGTACCGAGTCCGGGGTGAAGCGGTACACGGTCGCGCCGCCCTTGGACTCGACGTCCGCGAGCACGCCCAGCAGATCGGCGAGGGGGCGTTGCAGCGGACCGGGGGCCACCGCCGTCAGGTCGGCCTGGAGCAGCACGTGGTCCAGCGGCTCGGGCAGGAGCGGCGCGAGCAGGCGGGCGGCGGCGGCCGTCGCCACGGCCTGCTCGGCGGGGGAGAGGGGGGCCGGGGCGGTGGCCGGATGGTGGTGATGGTGGACGGGCAGCTTGTCACCGGGGCCGGTCTCCGTGGCCGAGCCGGAGGTGCCCGGGGTGCCCGAGGCGGCGCGCGAGCCCGCCCCCGCCGCAGGGGCGCCCAGCAGAGCGCGCCCCTGCGCCGACAGCGCGCCCCGCCCCGTGATGCCCAGCGCCTCCGCCTCGGACAGGGTCCAGCGGGCCAGCCGCGAGCGCAGATCCTCCTCGCCGTTGCGCTGCTGGGGCCCGCGCAACGGCCGTTCCCAGCGCAGCCGGGCCAGCACCGACTCGGTGTCCGGTGCCGCGCCCGCCGGCAGTCCCGCCAGCAGGGTCAGCACCCGGTGCCGTACCTCGGGCGCGGCCGAGCGGTCCAGGCCGGGGCCGAGCGCGGCGAGCGTACGGTCCTTGGCGTCGCGCCCGCCGACCAGCCCTGGCGTCCGGGTGGCCGCCAGCCAGGCCTCGGCCAGCTGCGCCCAGCGCTCGGCGGAGGGCCGCTCCAGCCACTCGTCGTAGGCGGGCGTGGCCGCGTACCGCTCGTCGGCCTCGTCGTCGGAGGCGATCAGCCCGGCCGCGTAGGCCAGTTCCACCCAGAACGCGGCGACCGGCTCGGACACGTCCAGCGCGACGGCGGTCCGCTTCAGGTCGCGGACGCTCAGCCCACCGGCCCGCAGCACGGCCGGGCCGCCCTCGTCCCAGTCCTTCAGCAGCTCCTCGATTGTGGCGAGCGCGGTGTACGCCTGCCCGGCCGCTGTCGCGTCCACCACCTGACGACCGTGCGTCGCGGCCGGCTCCACGGCGGGCGGCAGCGGCTCGGGCGCGCGGTGGGCCCGGCCCTCGCGCAGATGCAGGGCGACCTCACGCGGCAGGACGACCGTGCCGGGTGCGGTCGGCAGCAGCAGCCCGCGGTCGAGCAGCCAGCGCAGATGCGCCGCCGGTTCCGCGGTGACCTGCCCGTACGGCGGCCCCCACACCAGCCGCGCCAGCACCTCGCGGGCGGCCTCCGGGGCTCCGGCCAGCAGCTCGGCCATCTTCCTCCGGTCGCTGAACAGCGCGGTGAGCGCGGTCACGGCGGACACCGAGTCGTGCGTCGAGGCCAGCCCGGCCGCCGTGACGATCTCCTGGATCCGGCCCGGCGACATGCCCGAGGTGGCCTCCTGCACGCTGGGCCCGAGCCCCGTCGGGGAGGGGTGCTGCGGGGACGGCGCGAGGAGTTCGCGGGCCGTGCGGACCAGCCGCAGCCGCTCGTCGTCGCCCCACACCAGCGCCTGCTCGCGCAAGCCGGCGAGGGCGTGCGGCAGCGCGGCGGCGATCCTCTTGTCCCCGGCGTCCCCGGCCATCAGGGCGAGCAGCGTGTCGTACGACGCCGGGTCCGGGGCAACGGCCAGCGCCTCCGCCGTCTGCAGCGCGAACCGGTCCAGCCGCTCCAGCGCGCGCAGCACCGAGGCGCGGGTCCCGGCGCGGGTGGCCAGCTGGGTGAGGTCGGTCGGGACGGGCGTGATGAGGTCGGGGCGGCTGCGCAGCAGCGCGGCCAGGGAGGCGTCGTCCCGCGCGCGGAGCGCTTCCGCGAGGGAACGGGGGGCTGGGTGGGCCGCTTGGCTCATCTGACCCACGGTAGCGGGTGCCATCCCCGGAAGGGGTGCCCCCGCAGGCGCCGACCCCGGTACGGATTGGGCGACACGACTCTGCGCTACCGTCCTCACGGGGTTTCATCGCCGTCACCCCGGAGGGGTTGCGTTGGGGATCGAGAGCGACCAGGTCGTCTACGAGTACCTGAGCCGTGTCGGAGACATCGCTCAGCAACGCCAGTTGCCGTCGGCGACGCGGATGCGGCTCGTGTCGGAGCTGCGCAACGAGATCGACCGGCACCGGGCCAAGGCGACGGTCGACAGTCCCGCCGCGGTCCGCCGCATCCTGGACCGGCTGGGCACCCCGGACGAGGTCGTCGCGGCCGCGGGAGGTGCGTCCGGCACCGGCCGGGTTCCGCAAGCGCCCGCCGCCGTGCCCGTACAGCCCGCGCCGCGCGAACGGAAGCCGGAACCGAAGCCGGATCCGGGGGACTGGGAACGGCAGCCATGGCTGAAGGGCCTGCGCCGGATCGTCCCCGGCCCCCGCCCCGGCGAGAGCGAGACCGAGTCCGCGCCCTCCGTCCCGCGCGACGCCCCGTCCCCGCCGCACCTGGCCGCCGCGCACGAACTCGGGGACAGCGCCGTACAGCCCGACTGGTGGCGGGTCGGTGGCAACTCCTTCGGCGCCGCGGCCGAGACGGACCCGGTGCCGGGGTTCGTGGGCGGTGTGGAGATCCCGGAGCTGCTCAGGCGGCCACCGAAGGAGAGGGAGCCGGCCGACCGGGCCCCGGAGCCGGCCGAGCCGAAAACGGAGGCGACCGAGGCCGAGGCCGAGCCCGCGTCCTCCGCCGCACGCCGGCGTCTGGTCCCCCGCCCCGCCGCCGGCTGGAACAACCCCCTCCTGCTGCTGGCCGCCGCCGCCCTGGTCGCCGGTGCGGTGCTCGGGAACTGGTTCGCGCTGCTCCTCGGCTGGGTGATCGCCTACGGCTCCCGGCGGCTGACCCCCGCGGAGATCAAGGTCGCCGTGATGGTCCTGCCGGGTACGGCGGTCGCGGCCGGAGTGGTGTGGCTGTGGGGCAGGGTCAACGGCTGCTGGGGCCAGCCGATCGCCCAGGGCCACATGAACGACGCGGTCGCCGGGACATGGCCGTGGGTGGTCCGGGGGGCGGCGGTGGCTTCGGCGCTGTACCTGGTGTGGCGTTCGCAGAGGGCCAGGTGAGCGCCGTAGGGCTTGCGGTGGGTGCCTGGCTGCGGGCCCGTCGTGGTTGCTCGCGCAGTTCCCCGCGCCCCTTGGGGGTGCTCACCCGCACCGGGCGCACACCAGTCGTCCCCACGCCACTGACACAATGACGCATATGACATTCACCGTCGGATTCGACCTCGACATGACCCTGATCGACTCGCGGCCCGGAATCCATGCCTGCTACCTGGCGCTGTCCGAGCGGACCGGGACGTACATCGACGCCGATCTGGCGGTGACCCGGCTCGGACCGCCGCTCGCGGAGGAGCTGATCAACTGGTTCCCCGAGGAGCAGGTGTCCGCGATGGCCGACCTGTACCGGCAGATGTACCCGGCGATCGCCATCACCGCGACCCCCGCCATGGACGGCGCCCGGGAGGCGATGGCCGCGGTGCGGGCGGCCGGTGGACGGACGATGGTGGTCACGGCGAAGTACGAGCCCAACGCCAAGCTGCACCTGAGCCACCTCGGCATCGAACCGGACGTGGTCGTGGGCGACCTGTGGGCCGAGCAGAAGGCGGAGGCGCTGCGCGAGTACCGCGCCGGCGTGTACGTCGGCGATCACGTCGGGGATGTGCGCGGGGCCCGTACGGCGGGAGCGCTGTCGGTCGCGGTGGCGACCGGACCATGCCCCGCCGACGAGCTGCGCGCCGCCGGCGCGGACGTAGTCCTGGCGGACCTGTCCGCCTTCCCGGCGTGGCTGTCCGCCTACCGTGAGGCGCCCCGCGCCTGACGCCGGCCGGCGGCGATCGACCGCAGGACGCCCGCGCCGGCGACGAGGAAACCGACGGCCATGAGCATGCTCAAACCGAACATGTACGTCGGAAAAGGCTTTGCGCCGACGAACAGCGGGGCCACCGTGACGAGAGTGGCCACGGCCCCGATGAAGAAGACGATCGCACCGGCGCGGATCAGCCGGTCACCGGGCGCCGCGGAATTCGTTTGGGTTTTGTCACGCACCGGACCAGGGTAGTTCCCAGCGCGAGGGAACAACCGGGGGACGTCTTGTCACCCGCCCCGAGACCATTAGCCTTGATAGCGGCGGGTCACGATGGACCCGCTCTAGTGCTATCAAGAGCACTTTTCCCAACTAGTACGAGGACGAGGACAGACGGTGCCGACCGGGCGTGTCAAATGGTTCAACAGCGAGAAGGGCTTCGGCTTTCTCTCCCGCGACGACGGCGGTGACGTCTTCGTCCATTCCTCGGTTCTCCCCGCCGGAGTCGACGCACTCAAGCCGGGACAGCGCGTGGAGTTCGGCGTCGTCGCTGGTCAGCGTGGTGACCAGGCGCTGTCGGTGACTGTGCTGGAGCCGGCGCCGTCGGTCGCCGTGGCCCAGCGCAAGAAGCCGGACGAGCTGGCCTCCATCGTGCAGGACCTGACGACCCTTCTCGAGAACATCACGCCGATGCTCGAGAAGGGCCGGTACCCGGACAAGGCCTCCGGCAAGCAGATCGCCGGCCTGCTGCGGGCGGTCGC
The DNA here is from genome assembly GCF_040680215.1 of Streptomyces sp. NPDC052107. NCBI lineage: Bacteria > Bacillati > Actinomycetota > Actinomycetes > Kitasatosporales > Streptomycetaceae > Streptomyces > Streptomyces sp. NPDC052107. Next base: position 159,224 of record NZ_JBFAWG010000003.1, on the reverse strand, counting down.
CGACCAGCTGGACGTGTAGGACCCGTCAGGGAAACGTGAGCGCATCCGGGCCGAGGGGCGGCACCAGCCCCTCGGCCGCCGCGCGTGTGAGCAGCCCGCGAACCGCGGCGTAGCCGTCCTCGCCTAGGCCGGCGGTGAACTCGTTCACGTACAGGCCGATGTGCTGGTCCGCCACGGCCGGGTCCATCTCCTGGGCGTGTGCCATGACGTACGGCCGGGACGCCTCGGGGTCGTCCCAGGCGGCGCGTACGGAGGCGCGGACGGAGTCGGCGAGCCGGGTGAGGGTCTCGGCCCCCAGCGTGCGCTTGGCGATGATCGCGCCCAGCGGGATCGGCAGCCCGGTCGTGCGCTCCCAGTGCTCGCCCATGTCGGCGAGCTTGTGCAGCCCGTAGTTCTGGTAGGTGAACCGGGCCTCGTGGATGACAAGGCCGGCGTCCACCTTGCCGTCCCGCACGGCCGGCATGATCTCGTGGAACGGCATGACGACGATCTCGCCGACCCCGCCGCCGTTCAGCGTGTCCGCCGCCCACAGCCGGAACAGCAGATACGCCGTCGACTTCTCGCTCGGCACCGCGACCGTACGGCCCGTCAGATCGGCGCCCGCCTCGCGGGTGAGCACCAGCGGCCCGCAGCCCCGGCCCAGCGCGCCGCCGCACGGCAGCAGCGTGTACTCGCCGAGGACGTACGGCAGGACGGCGTACGACACCTTCAGCACGTCGAACTCGCCGCGCTCGGCCATGCCGTTGGTGATGTCGATGTCGGCGAAGGTCACGTCCAGCGCGGGGGCGCCGGGGACCCGGCCGTGGGCGAGGGCGTCGAAGACGAAGGTGTCGTTGGGGCAGGGGGAGTACGCGATCCGCAGGGACCGCTGCTCACTGGTCGTCATGACGGTTCCAACTCTCCAATGCGGGCGCGAGCTTCCCGAAGCCCTCGGTGAGGGCGGTGAGGGCGTCGCCGATGCGCCAGGCGGCCCGGTCGCGCGGGCCGACCGGGTTGGAGACCGCGCGGATCTCCAGCACCGCCGTTCCGTGCGCGGTGGCCGCCTCCGCCACCCCGAACCCCTCCATGCCCTCGGCGAGCGCCCGCGGGTGCCGGGCGCGCAGCTCGGCGGCGCGGGCGGCGGTGCCGGTGACGGTGGAGACGGTCAGGACGGTGCCGGCCGGGGCGCCGGCGGCCTGGCAGGCGGCCCGCACCAGTGATCTCGGCGGGTAGTGGGTGACGGTCCCGAAGCCCAGTTCGGTGACCGGGACGAAGCCGTCGGCGGTCTCGGCGCCCAGGTCGGCCACGGCGATCCGGTCGGCGACGACGAGCGAGCCGACGGGCGCCTTGGGCTGGAAGCCGCCGCCGATCCCGGCCGAGACGACCAGGCCGTACGGGGTGCCGGCGAGGCGGGCCGCGGTGAGCGCGGCGGAGACGGAGGCGGCGGCGAGGGCCGGGCCGACACCCGCGTCGAGCAGATCCCAGCCGTCGGCCGTACGCGTCAGGCCCGCACCCGGCAGCCAGACCTGTTCCACCGGCGAGGGGAACGCCCGTGCCACCGCGTCCCGCTCTGCCGGGACCGCGGTGGCCACGAGGACGCGTCGGACGCGCACGGAAGCCGTGATCAGGCCTTCTTCAGCTTGAACGACCACATGCCCTGGTTGGACTTCTCGCCCATCCGGATCGTGAGCGTGTTGGTGTCGCCCTGGGTGCCGTACTGCTGGTTGAAGAACGCGCTGCCCGGGACGGTGCTGTAGGTCTTCTTGCTGACGTTGGTGAACTGCTGGCCGTTCACCAGGAGGACCCAGCCGGCGTCCGCGATCTTCGGGTCGACACCGACGCGGACCGTCTCGTCCTGGTCGACCTTGATCGACTCGGCCTTGCCGACGTTCTTGACGCACTGCGCCAGGGACTTGGCGTCCAGCGCCTTGCCGTCGTTGTAGCAGAGGGCCTCGGAGTTGACCGAGCTGTCGCCGACGGTGACGGTCGCGACGGGCGTGGGCTTCTCGCAGGCCGTGAGCAGGAGCAGTCCGGCGGAAACGGCGCCGGCGGCGGCGACGGCGCGGCGGCGTCGCACAACGGATTGCAGCGTGGTCATGGCCGAAGGCTATCGGGCACCTGGAGCCGTCCGGCCACGTGGGGTGCGGCGTGCCCGGTTCGTTACGCCAGCCGTGCCCGTGGTTCGGCAAACCGTGTCCGCTTCGTTATGGCGAGCTCGGGGTTGTCTCGGGGCACGTCAGGCGACGCGGGGCCGTGCGCGGCCGCCGTGCCGGGCCGAGGCGAGCAGGCCCTTGAGGGTGGTCAGCCAGCCGACCGCCACGAACGCGGCGCCGATCAGCAGGCCGAGGGTGCCGTTGAGCGGCAGCACGATGCCGACGGCGCCGCCGAACACCCACGCCATCTGCAGCAGCGTCTCCGAGCGGGCGAACGCCGAGGTGCGCACCAGCTCGGGCACGTCCCGCTGGATCAGCGCGTCCAGGGCCAGTTTGGCCAGCGCCTGGCCGAACCCGGCGACGGCCGCGAGGCAGGCCACCAGCAGCGCCCCGAAGAACAGGGCGGCCACGATCGCCGTGCCGAGCACCACCGCGACGACGGCCACGATGATGATCTCCGGGGCGCGTGATCTCAGCCAGGCCCCGACGGCCGTACCCAGCGCGTTGCCTACACCGGCGGCGACACCGACGATCCCGAGCGAGACCGCGGCGCTCTCGCCGGTCAGCGGGTGCTCGCGCAGCAGGAAGGCGAGGAAGAAGATCAGGAAGCCGGAGAGGCAGCGCAGGGCGGCGTTGGCGCCGAGCGCGTGGGTGACGGCGGGGCCGACGGTCCGCAGCCCCGGCCGCTTCGCCTGTTCCTTCCTGCGCTGCGGCCCGTGCAGATGCTGCTCGTCGGCCGCGAGCAGCGCCACGTCCTCGCCCTTGGCCGAGTCCACCTTGGGCGGCAGGGAGAACGACAGGAACGTGCCCGCGACGAAGATCACGAAGGCGCCGTACAGCGGCCAGGGATCGCCGACCTGGTGCAGCCCCGCCGCGACCGGCGCGGCGACACCAGTGGCCAGCAGCCCCGCCAGGGTGACCCGCGAGTTGGCCTTCACCAGCGAGAACCGGGGCGGCAGCAGCCGCGGTACGACCGCACTGCGGACCACCCCGTACGCCTTGGACGCGACCAGCACCCCCAGCGCGGCGGGATACAGCTCCAGGCTGCCGCTCGCCACGGCGCCCGAGATGACGAGCGCGAGCAGGGCGCGGGCCAGCATGGCTCCGGCCATCGCGGCGCGCCGGCCGTGCGGCAGCCGGTCGAGGAGGGGGCCGACGACCGGGGCGAGGACGGTGAAGGGTGCCATCGTGATGGCGAGGTAGAGCGCGACCCGCCCCCGGGCCTCGTCGGTCGGCACGGAGAAGAACACGGTGGAGGCGAGCGCCACGGTGATCATCACGTCACCCGCGCCGTTGACGGCGTGCAGCTCGATCAGCTTGCCGAGCCCCGACTCGCCCGCCCCGTGCGCGTGCGTGGCCTTCCGGATCCCGCGCGCGGCCCCGGTGACCGGGAAGTGCAGGGCACGCCCGACGGAACGGACGGCGCCACCGACCCGGCTCGCACCGCCACCCCGAACACCACGCCTGTCCGCGGTCGCCACGTGCTTCATAGTGCCCCGAGAAGCGGCCGGATAGTGCGCATACGACGCGCATGGCGCCGAACCGAAGCGTGGGACCGGTGTGCCGGGTCGGGTGGCGGTCGGGAAAACCTGCCGCGTAGAGGCAGCGAATCCTGTTCGGTGTAGCGTGCCTATCTCAGCCATAACGCAGAATGGATGGCAGAGGTGCGCCCAGCGCGCGGATGCAGACGTCGATGCGGTCCCCCGGTCCGCTCCGTCGGCAGGCCCGCCCGAGGCAGCCGCCCTCGACGAGACGGCGTAGGAGAGAAGCGATACCTGTGAGCGCAGCGACAACGCGAAGCCGCACCCCCGACCGTCTGTGTGCCGAGGCGGTCGATCTCGCCCGCGCCGCCGCCGAGGAGGCCGCCGCCCCCGGTGTGGTCGGGGAGCACGTCGGCCTCGTCTCCGAGGGCGACCGCGTTGTCACGCACTTCTTCGAGTGCAAGGAGCTGGGCTACCGCGGCTGGCGCTGGGCGGTGACCGTGGCCCGCGCCTCCCGTGCCAAGATCGTCACGCTCGACGAGGTGGTGCTCCTCCCCGGCTCCGACGCCCTGCTCGCCCCCGAGTGGGTCCCGTGGAGCGAGCGGCTGCGCCCCGGCGACCTCGGCCCCGGCGACCTGCTCCCCACAGACCAGGACGACCTGCGCCTGGAGCCCGGCTACACGGGCGAGGAGGAGCCGCCGCCGAACTCGCTCGTCTCCCATGAGATGGCGGAGCTGGCGGAGGCGGAGGACGCCGACGTCACCCCCGGCGCCCCCGCCACCCAGCCCACGACCCCCAACCGGGGCTCGATCGCAGCCGTGGCGGAGGAACTGGGCATGCGCCGGGCCCGCGTCCTGTCCCGCTACGGCCTGCACGTCGCCGCGGACCGCTGGGAGGAGTCGTACGGCCCGAAGACCGCGATGGCCCAGGCGGCCCCGGCCACCTGTATGAGCTGCGGTTTCCTCACCCCCATCGGCGGCTCCCTCGGCCAGGCCTTCGGCGTCTGCGCCAACGAGTTCTCCCCGGCCGACGGCCGGGTGGTCTCCCTGTCCTATGGCTGCGGCGGCCACTCGGAGGCCGCGGTCATGCCCAAGCCCCCGCAGCCGGCCCCGCCGGTCATCGACGAGACCCGGGTGGACCCCTTCCCCCTCCGCCCCGCCCGCGACTCGGGCTCGGTCCCGGAGGCGGGCGACGAGGAGACGGCGGAGCTGGGCCACTCCTGAACCGCGGGCGGCCCAGGTACGGCCCTGTCCACAGGGTCCACCGGCTGGTCGTACCGGAAACGGCCCGCGGCAAGAGCGTCGGCCGCGCGCTGATGGCCTACGCGTCCCACGCGACCCGTCGTAACCGGGCGGTTCCCGCCCAGGTCCAACGGCAGCCCCCGTCAACGCAGTTGCTCCGAAAGAATTGGGTGGGTTTGCGGCTGCCCGCAGGCGGCGGAGAAGAGCGGCGCCCGGTGTCGCTGCCACGGGATACGATCCGCAGGCGCGAGGCGCTCCACCCCGGCGCGAAGGCCAGGGGCTCCTCGCCCGAAGCCGGGAGGATGGGTAAGCGTGAGCAGCAAGTACGTGCGGCCGGCGGCCGAGGGTGCCGATCCCTTCGGAACGGCCCGGCTGCGCCGTGGTGTCCTCGACGCCTGGGCCACCAGCGCCGCCCGGTTCCGTGAGGACGCCAACGCCGAGGAGGACCTGGTCCTCGGCGGCTACCGCGACCGGCTCGTCGTCGAGCTGGCCCAGAACGCCGCCGACGCCGCCGCCCGGGCGCGGGTGCCGGGGCGGCTCAGGCTCACCCTCCGGGACGGGGTCCTCGTCGCCGCCAACACCGGTGCCCCGCTGGACGCGGCCGGAGTGGAGTCGCTGTCCACGCTGCGCGCCTCGGCCAAGCGGGACATCGATGCCACCCAGGGGGCCGTCGGGCGGTTCGGCGTCGGGTTCGCCGCCGTGCTCGCGGTGACCGACGAACCCGCGATCGTGGGCCGGCACGGGGGTGTCCGCTGGTCCCTCGGCGAGGCGCGGGAACTGGCCGCCGACACCGCACGGCACAGCCCAGGGCTCGGGGACGAGATCCGGCGCCGGGACGGTCATGTGCCGCTGCTCCGGCTGCCGTTCGCCGCCGAGGGCACCGCCCCGGACCCGTACGACACCGCCGTCATCCTGTCCCTGCGCGACGCGGCCGCCGCCGATCTCGCCGAGCGGCTGCTGAACTCCGTCGACGACGCGCTGCTCCTCGCCCTGCCGGGCCTGGAGGAGGTCGTCGTGGAGGTCGGCGGCGAGGCGCAGCGTGTGCTGCGGCGCCGTACCGAGGGCGCCGTCGTCGTCGTGGAGGACTCGCGCGAGGGAGTCACCCGGTGGCGCACCGCGGCCGCCCATGGGCCGCTCACGCCCGATCTGCTCGCCGACCGGCCGGTGGAGGAGCGGCTGCGGCCTCACTGGTCGGTGACCTGGGCCGTACCCGAGGACGAGGGCGGGCGTCCGGTGCGGCCTCGTACGACGTCCGTGGTGCACGCACCCACGCCCAGTGACGAACCCCTCGGCGTTCCCGCTCTGCTCATCGCCTCCTTCCCTCTCGACACCACCCGCCGGCACACGGCTCCCGGGCCGCTCACCGACTTCCTGGTGCAGCGCGCCGCCGACGTCTACGCCGAACTGCTCGCCGACTGGCGGCCGGTGACGGACGCGATCATCGACCTCGTACCGGGACCGCTCGGCAAGGGCGAGCTGGACGGAGCGCTGCGGCAGGCCGTGCTGGAGCGACTGCCGCGCACCGTCTTCCTGCCCCCGGCCGTGGTGTCGAAGGCGGACGACGACCACGAGCTTCCTCAGGCGCTGCGTCCCAGGGACGCGGAGATCGTGGAGGGTGCCGGGGCCGCGACCGTGCGGGTGCTCGCCGAGGTGCTGCCCACGCTGCTGCCCGCCGGTCTCGAACGGCGCGTGGAGCTGCGCACCCTCGGGGTCGCCCGGCTGCGGCTCGCCGACGCCGTCGACCGGCTCGCCGGTCTGGAGAAGGACCCCGACTGGTGGTGGCGGCTCTACGACAGCCTCGCCGGGGTCGATCCCGAGCGGCTGTCGGGGCTGCCGGTGCCGCTGGCGGACGGGCGGACCACCATCGGGCCCCGGCAGATCCTGCTGCCCACCCCGGACGCCGCCCGGATCGACGCGGACGTCCTCGGCCGGCTCGGGCTGAAGGTGGCCCACGAGGACGCCGCGCACCCGCTGCTGGAGAAGCTCGGCGCGCTGCCCGCCACCCCGCGTGCGGTGCTCACCACCCCGCAGGTGCGGGCCGCCGTCGCCGCCTCGCTGGACGAGGAGGGCGCGATCGGGGGCTGGGAGGAGGACGCTCCGGACGCGGAGGAGCTGGCCGAGACCGTGCTCGGGCTGGTGCGGGACGCGGGCCTGGAGCCCGGGGACGAACCCTGGCTCGGCGCCCTCGCCCTGCCCGACGAGGACGGGGAACCGGCCCCCGCCGGGGAACTCGTCTTCCCCGGCAGCCCGTTCGCCCGCGTGATCCGCGAGGGTGAACTGGCCGCCGTCGACCACGACTTGGCCGACAGGTGGGGCGAGCAGCCGCTGGCCGCCTGCGGTGTGCTCGCGAACTTCGCGCTGGTCCGGGCCACCGACGTCGTCCTCGACCCGGACGAACTGGAGCCCCGGGAGAGCGACTTCGCCGAGCCCGACGACGCCGGATTGCTGGACGCCGTCGACGTGTGGTGCGAGGACATCCTCGACCGCTTCCCGGACAGCCCGGTGCCCCCGGTCGCCACCGAGCTGGTCGCCGTACGCGATCTGGACCTGGTGGACGACGAGCGCTGGCCGCAGGCGCTCGCGCTGCTCGCGCAGCCGCCGCTGCGGGACGCCCTCACCCAGCCGGTGCGCGTCCTGCTGCCCGACGGCACGCACGAGATCGTACGGCCGTACACGGCATGGTGGCTGCGCGGGCACCCCGTCCTCGACGGGCGCCGGCCGGCCGGTCTGCTCGCGGCGGGCGGTGATCCGCTGCTGCACGGCTTGTACGACGAGGCCGACGCGACCGGGTTCGAGGACGAGCAGGTGCTGCGGGCCCTGGGCGTGCGCACCTCCGTCGCGGCCCTGCTGGACGAGCCCGGCGGTGCCGCCGAGCTGCTGGACCGGCTGGCCGACCTCGACCGACCCGTCACCGCAGCCCAACTGCACGGTCTGTACGGGGCGTTGGCGGAGCTGGACCCGGAGCAGGTGACGCTGCCGGACGAGCTGCGGGCCGTGGTCGACGGCCGGGTGGAGGTCGTGGACGCGGGGGAGGCGGTCGTGGTCGACTCGCCCGATCTGCTGCCGTTCACCGACGGGGTCGCGCTGCTGCCGGTGCGGCCGTCCCGCGCGGCCGAGCTGGCGGAGCTGTTCCAGGTGCGGCGGCTGAGCGAGTCCGTCACCGGCGAGGTGCACTCCGAGGGGGCCGAGCACGACGTACCGGAGTCGGTGCGGGTGCTGCTCGGACCGGGTACGCCCGAGACCCATGTCGAGCACGAGGAACTGGTGGTGGACGGCGTGGAGATCGACTGGCGGCTCACCGACGACGGTGTGCTGCACGCGGCCACCCTGGAGGGGGTCGCCGCGGGGCTCGCGTGGGCGGCCGGTCAGTGGCCGCGGCGCTTCGAGGTGGCGGCTCTGCTGGAGGACCCGTCGCGGACGGAGGAGTTGGCCAGGGACCGCTGGTTCGACTGACGGCACCCCGGAGCATTCGCCTCCACAATTCTCTTACGAAATCTTCAACTTACGTACAACCGTTCCCCTGTGTGCCGAGTCTGACCCACCGGAGTCAACCGGCTCACCGATCACTACGCACGCAGGGGAACACATGCGTATTCGCGCCTCTGTCGCCGTCGTCGGCGGCGCTCTGGCCCTGTCCGCCCTCGCCGTCCCGGCCGCGCAGGCCGACGGCGGCTACGGCGACGCCAAGATCACCAAGGTGGTCGTGGACGGCGACAACAAGGTGTCCATGGGTGTCTCCAGCCCGGTCGCCATCAAGGTCAGTGTCACGGCCACCGACAACTCGGGCATCCAGGACGCCGAGTACTTCACGCTCAACGGGCCCGACTACGGCATCGAGACGACCGGCAAGCCCACGTGCACGGCCGTCAACTCCACCACCTCCACCTGCACCGCCTCGGTGACGGTCGACCCGAAGGTCGACTACTACAGCAACAAGAACGCCGGTACCTGGTACGTCGACGCGTTCGTCAACGCCAAGGACGGCGACTTCGTCTGGAGGGAGAAGGCCGGTTCCTTCTGGTTCCAGCGCGCCGCCAAGCTCACCGTCAACGCCGCCCCGGAGCCGGTGAAGAAGGGCGGGACGCTCACCGTCACCGGCGCGCTCACCCGCGCCAACTGGGAGTCGCTGAAGTACGGCGCCTACGGCTCGCAGCCCGTGAAGCTCCAGTTCCGCAAGAAGGGTTCGAGCACCTACACCACGCTGAAGTCCGTCACGGCGGACTCCAAGGGCAACCTGAAGACCACCACCACGGCGACCGCCGACGGCTACTACCGGTTCTCCTTCGCGGGCAACTCGACCACCTCCGCGGTCAGCGCCGCCGGTGACTTCGTCGACGTGCAGTAGCCACCCGGTTAATCCGCCGGAAACTCACGGCTTCATCCGTACAACCACTCCATTCCTTCACGGGTCTCACCACGCGAGTCGACTGACTCCTTGGTCATTTGGACCCCGTGTCCACTTTCTCCACACAGGGGAACGCATGCGCATACGTGCCACTGTGGCCGCCGTCTCCGGCGCCCTGGCCCTCTCCGCTCTCGTCGTGCCGGCCGCCCAGGCCGCCGGCGGCTCCGCGACGCCGTCCAAGGCGGACATCCTGAAGATCCGTGAGGCCGCTGAGGCCGCCTCCTCCGGAAAGACCGCGTTCGCCGCCTCGGACGACACCGACGCGCCGTACCCGCTGGACGTCACCTTCTCCAACTTCAAGATCGCCGGTGCGGTGAAGGTCGGAACGACCAACCACGTCTCCACCACGGTCACCTACACGATGACCCACGGCACGGACGTCGACATCACCGCCGACGACTTCTTCACCGGCCCCTACATCTACAAGGGCTCGTACGACACGCCGGACAACATGCTGTTCGGCGACTACCCGGCCACCTGCACGGCCACCTCGTCGACCACCGCCAGCTGCAAGGGCAACATCGACGTCTACCCGGCCGACGGCGAGCTCTTCAACTCCGACGCGGGTACGTGGCACGGCGGGGCCCTCGCCATCGCGTACAACGGCCAGGACCCGAGCAGCCCCGACTTCGACATCACCAAGGTCGGTTACGCCGACCAGGGCGGCCTCGGCACCACGCTGGTCCAGCGCTACTCCAAGCTGACGGTCAACGCCTCGCCGGAGCCGGTGGCGAAGGGCAAGACCATCACGGTCACCGGCAAGCTCTCGCGGGCCAACTGGGAGGACAACCAGTACCACGGCTACACCAACCAGTACGTGAAGCTGCAGTTCCGCAAGTCCGGCTCCAGCACCTACACCACGCTGAAGACCATCAAGTCGGATGCCACCGGCAACCTGAAGACCACGGCCACCGCGTCGGTCGACGGTTACTGGCGCTTCTCCTTCGCGGGCACCACGACCACCCCGGCGGTCAACGCCACGGGTGACTTCGTCGACGTGCGGTAATGGATCAGTAAGCGCGGCACAAAATCTGGTCCGCGGGGGCAACGGCCGTACAACCGGAGGTCTCCCTCGCGGATCTGATCGCGTGAGTCAACCGACTCCACGATCACTTCTCCCTCCAGGGGAAACGCACATGCGCATACGTGCCACCGTGGCCGCCGTCTCCGGCGCCCTGGCCCTCACCGCCCTCGCAGTCCCGGCCGCCCAGGCCGTCACCGACTCGGGCGCCCCGTACACCCTGAACGCAAGCTTCTCCAACGTCTCGATCGCCAAGTCGATCAAGGTGGGCACCACCAACGAGGTGACCGTCGCGTACTCGTACACGCTGACGCACGGCACCGACGTCAACATCGCCGCCAAGGACTTCTACACGGACGCCTTCCTCTACCACGGCACCTACAGCGACACCGCCCCCGAGCTGTACGGCGACAACCCGGCGACCTGCACCGCCACCTCGTCGACGACGGCCACCTGCAAGGGCTCCATCAACATCTACCCGGCCGACGGCGACCTGAAGAACGCCTGGGCCGGCAGCTGGAGCGCGGCCGCCGAGGCCGTCGCCTTCAACGGCCAGGACCAGCAGAACCCCGACATGAGCAAGGTCGGCTTCAAGGACCAGAGCGGCCTCGGCACCAGCCTGGTGCAGCGCTACTCCAAGCTGACGACCACCGTGAGCTCGACGTCCGTCTACAAGGGCAAGAGCGTCACGGTGTCGGGCAAGCTGACCCGGGCCGACTGGGAGCACCACACGTACAACAACTTCGGCGGCCAGCCCGTCAAGCTCCAGTTCCGCAAGGCCGGCACGAGCACGTACACCACGATCAAGACGGTGACCACCGACACGTACGGCAACGTGAAGACCACCGCCACCGTGAACTCCAGCGGTTACTGGCGCTACTCCTTCGCGGGCGTCTCGACGACCCCGGCGGTCAGCGCCACGGGCGTCTACGTCGCGGCGAAGTGATGATGTAGCGCCCCCAGGGGCGCGGGGAACCGCGCGACCGGCCACCACGGTCGCGCGGTTCCCCACCGGCGCAAGCCGATCCGGGCCGGACCGACCCAGGGGGATTCCCTGGGCAAGCACACCGACGACTAGTCGGAAAAGCGGCGGTCGACCCACTTCCACAGCAACTCCAGGGCGGCCGCCGCCGCCACCGCGATGCCCACGGCGGTCCACGGCATCGTGACCCCCACCAGCTTCAGCGCGAAGAAGCCCTGCAGCGCGGGGACGGCCAGGACCAGCAGGAACGCCACTCCCATAGCGGCCACCAGGGTCACCCGCCACCAGGTGTAGGGGCGGGCGATGATCGCCAGGATCCACATGGAGACCAGGAAGAGGGTCAGCGTCGCCGCGCTGGTCTCCGCGTCCAGTTGGCCGTTTCCCGTGTAGTAGTCACGGGCGACCAGGTACGTCACGAAGGTCGCCACCCCCGCCACCACCCCGCCCGGGATCGAGTACCGCATGACCCTGCGCACGAAGTGCGGTTTCGCCCGCTCCTTGTTGGGCGCCAGGGCCAGGAAGAACGCCGGGACGCCGATGGTGAGGGTGGACAGCAGGGTCAGGTGCCTCGGCAGGAAGGGGTAGGCGACCTGCCCGCACACCACCAGGACGGCCAGCAGCACCGAGTAGACGGTCTTCACCAGGAACAGCGTCGCCACGCGCGTGATGTTGCCGATCACCCGGCGGCCCTCGCCGACCACCGACGGCAGGCTCGCGAAGCTGTTGTCCAGCAGCACGATCTGCGCCACCGCCCGCGTCGCCTCCGAGCCGGAGCCCATGGCGACCCCGATGTCGGAGTCCTTCAGCGCGAGCACGTCGTTCACGCCGTCGCCGGTCATCGCGACCGTGTGCCCGTGCGACTGCAGCGCCCCGACCATGTCCCGCTTCTGCCGCGGGGTGACCCGCCCGAAGATCGTCCCCCGGTCCAGCGCGTCCGCCATCCCCGCCCGTTCGGCGGGCAGGTGCCGCGCGTCCACCGTCGTACCCGCCAGGCCCAGCTTGGCGGCGACCGCGCCGACCGAGACCGCGTTGTCGCCGGAGATGACCTTGGCGCCGACGTTCTGGTCCGCGAAGTAGCGCAGGGTGTCGGCGGCGTCCGGCCGCAGCCGCTGTTCCAGGACGACGAGGGCGGTGGGGCGGGCGCCGCGAGCCGGCTCGGGGTCGTCCAGGTCGCGGCTCGCCCGGGTCAGCAGCAGCACCCGCAGGCCCTGCTCGTTGAGGCGCCCGGTCTCGGCCAGGGCCGGGTCGCCGTCGGCGAGCAGGACGTCCGGGGCGCCCAGCAGCCAGGTGCTGATCTCGCCGTCGGCCTCGCTGAACGCGGCCCCGCTGTACTTGCGGGCCGAGGAGAAGGGCACCGACTCCACGCAGCGCCATTCCTCGGTGTCCGGGTAGGCGTCGATAATGGCCTGCAGGGAGGCGTTGGGGCGCGGGTCGGACTCGCCGAGGGCGCCGAGCACCTTGCGTACGTACCCCTCGTCGGCCCCGTCGAGCGACCGTAGCTCGGTGACGTCCATGCCGCCCTCGGTGAGCGTGCCGGTCTTGTCCAGGCAGACGGTGTCGACGCGGGCCAGCCCCTCGATCGCCGGCAGCTCCTGCACCAGGCACTGTTTCCGGCCGAGCCGGATGACCCCGATGGCGAAGGCGACCGAGGTGAGCAGGACCAGCCCCTCCGGGACCATCGGGACGATGCCGCCGACCGTGCGGGCGATGGAGTCCTTGAAGCCGTTGCTCTGGACGACGAGCTGGGTGACGACGAGTCCGACGGCCGCCGGGACCATCATCCAGGTGACGTACTTGAGGATCGTGGAGATGCCGGTGCGCAGCTCGGAGTGGACCAGCGTGAAGCGGGAGGCCTCCTCGGAGAGCTGGGCGGCGTAGGCCTCGCGGCCGACCTTGGTCGCCTGGAAGGCGCCGCCGCCCGCGACGACGAAGCTGCCGGACATGACCGGATCGCCGGGGCGTTTGACGACGGGGTCGGCCTCACCGGTGAGCAGCGACTCGTCGATCTCCAGCCCGTCGGCCTCGACGCAGACGCCGTCCACCGCGGCCTTGTCCCCGGGCCCGATCTCGATCAGGTCGTCCAGCACGATCTCGCTGGTGGCCACCTCGGTGGCGGTGCCGTCCCGGCGTACCGTCGGCCGGGCCTCCCCGATCACCGCGAGCGAGTCGAGGGTCTGCTTGGCCCGCCACTCCTGGACGATCCCGATGCCGGTGTTGGCGAGGATCACGAAGCCGAAGAGGCTGTCCTGGATCGGCGCGACGAAGAGCATGATCACCCAGAGCACGCCGATGATCGCGTTGAACCGGGTGAGGACGTTCGCCCGGACGATCTCGCCCAGCGACCGGCTGCTGCGCACCGGTACGTCGTTGACCTGGCCGCGGGTGACGCGCTCCGCGACTTCGGCACCGGTCAGCCCTGCCGACCTGGTCATCGGCAGGGCCACCGGATGCACGGGGTCGAGTTCCGCGCCCGCGTCTATGTGGGTCATGTCATCGACGGTACGTGCGGATTTGCCCGCCTGCCCGCTTTACGAGTTACTCGGCCGCCGTCGACTGCAGGGCGGCCGCCCGCTTGATCGCCGCGTCCCGCTTGCGTACGTACCAGATGCCGATCAGCCCCAGCCCGCCCCCGGCCAGGCAGGTCCACAGCCACCACAGATGCCCGTGGTCCTGGAACCAGCCGTAGAAGGGGAGCTGGACGAGGAAGAGGACGAACCAGACGATCGTGCCGCCGGTGATGGTGGCGACCACGGGGCCCTCCAGGGGCTCGGGCGCCTCGTGCTTGGGGGTCCACTTGGCCATGGGGCACAGCTTACGAGGCGACTGCTTCCCCATCGCTTTCCGATCGGTCTACGCGCGGAGATAGCGATCTCGCGCTTATATGTTCATACTGAAACCGTTTGTCTTTGGCCGCTTCTGTTCGTATGAAACTCCAATGGGCTCGGGGGAACCCCGTCGGTGATGAGGTCCCGCATGTCCACCTCGGCTCCCGCCAAGGTCCCCACCCCCGAAATCCCGGGCGGTGCGCCCGCCCAGGGCGCCCTCGACCGTTACTTCAGGATCTCCGAGCGCGGCAGCTCCGTCGCCCGGGAGATCCGCGGTGGTTTCGCCACCTTCTTCGCGATGGCGTACATCATCGTGCTGAACCCGATCATCCTCGGCAGCGCGAAGGACATGTACGGGCACCACCTGGACAACGGCCAGCTGGTGACGGCGACCGCGCTGACGGCCGCGTTCACCACGCTGCTGATGGGTGTCATCGGCAACGTCCCGATCGCGCTCGCCGCCGGGCTCGGCGTGAACTCGGTCGTCGCGCTCCAGCTGGCGCCCCGGATGTCCTGGCCGGACGCGATGGGCATGGTCGTCCTGGCCGGGTTCGTGGTCATGCTGCTGGTCGCCACGGGTCTGCGCGAGCGCGTGATGAACGCCGTGCCGTTCGGGCTGCGCAAGGCGATCTCGATCGGTATCGGCCTGTTCATCATGCTGATCGGCCTGGTCGACTCCGGCTTCGTCACCCGGATGCCGGACGCCGCCCAGACCACCGTCCCGGTCCAGCTCGGCGTGGGCGGCCATCTGCACGGCTGGCCGGTGCTGATCTTCATCCTGGGCGCGCTGCTGACCTTCGCGCTGATCGTCCGCAAGGTGCCGGGCGCGATCCTGATCTCGATCGTCGGCATGACCGTCCTCGCGGTGATCATCAACGCCGTCACCACGATCCCGTCCTGGGGTTTGACGGTGCCGAAGTGGCCGGGCAATCCGGTCGCCAGCCCCGACTTCGGCCTGGTCGGCCAGGTGAGCCTGTTCGGCGGCTTCTCCAAGGTCGGCGTGCTGACCGGCGTCCTCTTCGTCTTCACGGTCCTGCTGTCGTGCTTCTTCGACGCGATGGGCACGATCATGGGCGTCAGCGACGAGGCGAAGCTGACCGATGCCGAGGGCTACATGCCGGGCATCAACAAGGTCCTGTTCATCGACGGCCTCGCGGTCGCGGCGGGCGGCGCCAGCTCCTCCTCGGCCACCACCGCGTTCGTGGAGTCCACGGCCGGTGTCGGCGAGGGCGCCCGCACGGGCCTCGCCAACGTCGTCACGGGCGGCCTCTTCGCCGTCGCGCTGTTCCTCACCCCGGTCGCCACGATGGTCCCGTCCCAGGCGGCGACCCCGGCGCTGATCGCGGTCGGTTTCCTGATCCTGTCCAACTCGATCAAGGAGATCGACTGGGCGGACTACACCATCGCGATCCCGGCGTTCGTGACGATGCTGTTGATGCCGTTCACCTACTCGATCACCAACGGCATCGGCATGGGCTTCATCACCTTCACCGTGCTGCGCCTGGCCGCCGGCCGGTTCCGGGAGATCCCGGCCGCGATGTACGTCGTCTCGGCGGTCTTCGCCTTCTACTACCTGATGCCGGCCCTGGGCCTGACCTGAGCCTTCTGCGGTTTCTACGGTGTCAGGTGACGCCGTAGAACCGCTCCGTCTCCTCGACGGCGGCCTGGAACCGCTCGTCGAAGTCGTCCCGGATGAGCGTGCGGACCACATAGTCCTGCACGCTCATTCCTCTTTTGGCCGCATGGTGCCGGAGTCTTTCGAGCAGCTCTCCGTCTATGCGCAGGCTGAGCACACTGGTCCCCATGCGTACGAGGGTCGCCATATTCGGCCACCCCATGCGTCACTTTCAGGAACCGACTCACTCATATGGGTGATCGATCGGTTCAGTGGCGGGTATCACGGGCATTCGGGCGTGCCGCGGTGGTCTTTAGGGAGGGTAATGAGTTACTCTAAGGAACATGCCGGACCTCACCCATGGCGACGACGCTGCCGCCGTGAACTCCCTCCGCTCCGCCGTGATGCGGTTGTCCCGTCGGCTCAAGCACCAGCGGGTCGACGAGTCGCTGAGCCCCACCGAGATGTCGGTGCTCGGCACCCTGGCCCGCTGCGGCTCGGCCACCCCGGGCGAGCTCGCGCGCAAGGAGCACGTCCAGCCGCCGTCGATGACCCGCATCGTCGCGCTGCTCGAGGCCAAGGGGCTGGTCCGGCTGGAGCCACACCCCGAGGACCGGCGCCAGAAGGTCGTCACCCAGACCGAACAGGCCGAGGTGATGCTCGAGGAGAGCCGCCGTAAGCGCAACGCGTTCCTGGCCGGCCTGGTCGAGGGCCTCGACCAGGACGAGTGGGCCAAGCTGCGCGCCGCCGCCCCCGTGCTGGAGAAGCTCGCACACCTGTAAGCCGCTGCCTGAGGAGGCGAACTCGTTTGAGTACGGGATCCGGAACACCTTCCGCCCCCGCACCGACCGCCACTACTACCCCCACCGCCCGCAAAGGCTCGATGTTCAGCTCGCTGAAGATCCGGAACTACCGCCTCTTCTTCATCGGCCAGGTCGTCTCCAACACCGGCACCTGGATGCAGCGCATCGCCCAGGACTGGCTCGTCCTCAGTCTCACCGGCTCCTCCGCGGCCGTGGGCATCACGACGGCCCTGCAGTTCCTGCCGATGCTCCTCTTCGGCCTCTACGGCGGAGTCCTGGTCGACCGCCTCCCCAAGCGCCCCACGCTGCTGGTCACGCAGGCCTCCATGGCCCTGACGGGCCTGGCGCTCGCCTTCCTCACCCTCACCGGCCACGTCCAGGTCTGGCACGTCTACGTCGCCGCCTTCGCCGTCGGCCTCGCAACGGTGCTCGACAACCCGGCCCGCCAGTCCTTCGTCTCCGAGATGGTCGGCCCCGAGCAGCTGCAGAACGCGGTCAGCCTGAACTCGGCCAACTTCCAGTCCGCCCGCCTGGTCGGCCCCGCCGTCGCCGGTGTGATGATCACCGGTGTGGGCACCGGCTGGGCGTTCCTCGCCAACGGCCTGTCCTTCGTCGCGCCCGTCGCCGGTCTGCTGCTGATGCGCGCCCGTGAACTGCACGTGGTCCAGCGTGCGCCGCGCGGGAAGGGCCAGCTGCGGGAGGGCCTGCAGTACGTGGCGGGGCGCCCCGAGCTGATCTGGCCGATCGTCCTCGTCGGCTTCATCGGCACCTTCGGCTTCAACTTCCCGGTGTGGCTGTCGGCCTACGCGGGCGGCGTCTTCCACTCCGGCGCCGGCTCCTACAGCCTCTTCAACACCCTGATGGCCGTCGGCTCCCTGTGCGGCGCCCTGCTGGCCGCCCGGCGCGGCACGGCCCGGCTGCGCGTCCTGATCGCCGCCGCGCTGGCCTTCGGCACGCTGGAGGTGGTGGCCGCACTGGCCCCGTCGTACTGGCTGTTCGCGCTGCTCATGGTCCCGATCGGGGTCTTCGGCCTGACGGTCAACGTCACCGCGAACACCACCGTGCAGATGGCCACCGACCCGGCCATGCGCGGCCGGGTGATGTCCCTGTTCATGATGGTGTTCATGGGCGGCACGCCGCTGGGCGCGCCGGTCGTCGGCTGGATCACCGACACCTACGGCGCCCGGGTCGGCTTCGCCCTCGGCGGCCTGGTCTCGGCCGTGGCCGCCGCCGGTATCGGCCTGGTCCTGGCCCGCATCGGCGGTCTGCGACTGGCGGTGGGCTGGCATCACGGTCACCCGCAGGTCCGCTTCGTACCGCGCGAGCGGGAGCAGTTGGCCACGGCGGCTTAGGGGTCACCGCTGCCTGTGTCCGTACAGATGTGCGGCTGCGTGTCGATCGCCGGTGTGATTGGCGCGGTATGAGATTACTTCTTCCTGTACGCCCCATTTGGCACCTGTATGGGACAGGAGCATCTGCATGGCATCACAGGTTTCGACCCCGAGATCCCGCTCCCGCGTGCGGCGGCTGGCGGCGGTCGCGCTGACCCTCGGTACGGTCGGCGCGCTCGCCGCCGCCGTGCCGTCCGGGGCCGTGGGCGCGCCACACCGTGCCGACCACGGCTTCCGTGAGCGCGATCTCGTCTCCGACCAGGCGAACACGGCGGAGCTACAGGACCAGAACCTGGTCAACCCCTGGGGCCTCGTCCGCACGCCGAGCGATGCGATCAGGGTCGCGAACAACGGAACCAACACGTCCACGGTGTACACGGGCGCGCGGGACAACCGGCCGGTCATCGCCCTGTCTCCCGTCATCCAGCTCCCCCAGGACGCCGACCCCACCGGGATCGTGCGGAACGACACCGACGACTTCCGCTTCACCCGCTCCGGAACCTCCGGCCCCGGACCGTCCCGCCCCGCGCGGTACATCTTCGCCGGGGAGAACGGCGGCCTCTTCGCCTTCAACGCGAACGTGGATCCGACGCACGCCGTCCAGGTCGTCCAGGAGGACGACGCCGTCTTCAAGGGCCTGACCCTCGTGGACTGCGAGAAGAAGCACGAGAAGGGCACGGGGTACGGCCAGGGCGGCTCATGCGACCGGCGGGAGCCACGCCTTCTCGTCGCGAACTTCCGTGACGCGCGCATCGACGTCTTCAACTCCCGCTTCGTCCGGCTGAACCAGCCCGCCGGCGCGTTCCGGGACCCGAACATCCCCGCCGGGTTCGCGCCCTTCGACGTCAAGGACATCGGCGGCAGGATCTTCGTCACCTACGCCAAGCAGGACGCGGACAAGCACGACGACGTCCCCGGTCCGGGCAACGGCTTCATCGACGTGTTCACCACCAAGGGCAAGCTGATCAAGCGCTTCGCGAGCGACAGGAAGCTCAACTCGCCCTGGGGCCTGGAGGTCGCGCCCAGGGGGTTCGGGAAGTTCGCCGGTGACCTGCTCGTCGGCAACTTCGGGGACGGCCGCATCCACGCCTTCGACCTGAACAGCGGCCGGTTCGAGGGAACCCTGAGGAACCGCGACGGGAAGCCGATCGAGATCGAGGGCCTGTGGGGGCTGCAGCAGGGCACCGACCGGTCCGGCGGCAGGGACAGCGTCTGGTTCGCCGCGGGCATCGATGACGAGCAGCACGGGCTGCTCGGAACGCTGCGTGCCGAGCGCTGACCCGTCGGCCGGGCGGGGGGTGCTCGCCGGGCGGTCACAGCCGCCGGGCGAGCACCTGTCCCGGCCAGTCGTTCTCGCCGGCGGTGTACGTCTCCGTCGGCGTGAAACCGTTCGCCTCGTAGTAGGCGACGAGCCTGCGGTCGCCGCCCGCGTAGCAGTCCACCCGCAGCAGGCGGACACCGGCCCGGCGGGTCACCTCGGCGGCGTGGGCGAGCAGCGCGGCCCCGGCCCCTCGTCCCTTGAACCGGCGGTCGGAGGCGAGCCAGTGGATGTACCGCTCGGGCTCGCCGGGCGACGGCAGATGCGACAGGTAGGCGCCGGGCGCGTCCGTGAGGGTGAGGGTGGCGGCCGGCACGCCGTCGATCCCGGCGATGTACGTGGTGCCCTTCTCCATGAACCCGGCGACCGATTCCGCCACCCTCGGGTTCTCCGACAGCGGCTTGGTGCCCCACTGCTCGGTGCGCCCGTGTGAGACCAGCCACTCCACACTGCTGTCCAGCATGCCGAGTATCGCGGGGATGTCGTCGGGGCCGCCTTCGCGGATGGTGATCGTCATGGAGCCATCCTGCCCGCGCGGGTCTGCCAAGGTGAAGGCATGAGACTCTTCGCCGCGGTGCTCCCTCCGGAGCACGTCGTCCATGAACTCGCCGTCGAAGTCGCCAAGTTGAAGCGCCTTCCCGGAGCGGAGCGGCTGCGCTGGACCAACCGCCCGGGCTGGCACTTCACCCTCGCCTTCTACGGCGAGGTCGCCGACGACCTCGTACCCGACCTGTCGGACCGCCTGGCCCGCGCGGCCCACCGTACGGCGCCCTTCGACCTGGCTCTCTCCGGCGGCGGCCAGTTCGGGCACGGCAAGGCCCTGTGGACCGGTGCCTACGGAGAGGTGGAGGCGATGCGGCTGCTGGCCGACCGGGCGGAGGCGGCGGCGCGGAAGGCGGGCGTGCCGATGGGGGAGCACCGGCGGTACAAGGCCCACCTGACGGTGGCGCGGAGCCGGGACTCGGTGGACGTCCGGCCGTATGTCGATCTGCTCCGCGAGTTCACCAGCGGGACCTGGACGGTGCACGAGCTGGTGCTGGTGCGGAGCAATCTGCCGCGGTCGGGGGTGGCGGGGGAGCAGCCGCGCTATGAGGCGGTCGCCCGCTGGGCACTGGGTGCCTCCGGTTAGGCTCGAATACGTGGACCCGAAGACCCGGAACCGGATCATGGCCGGTGTGCTTGTGCTGATGTTCGTGGTAGTGGCTGTCTCGGCGGCCGTCAGGTAGCGGTTCGACGGCGGAGCCGCATACGGATGCAGCCCCGCCGCCCCTACGGCGCGCCGACCCCTCCCGGAACTACCAGGCGAAGGCCTCCGGGGACGGGCCCGTGCCCGGGAAGATCTCGTCCAGGCCCGCCAGCAGCTCCTCGCTCAGCTCCAGCTCCGAAGCCCTGACCGCGGACTCCAGCTGTTCGGCCGTACGCGGACCGACGATGGGACCCGTGACACCCGGGCGGGTGAGCAGCCAGGCCAGGGCCACCTCGCCGGGCTCCAGGCCGTGCTTTTCGACCAGGTCCTCGTACGCCTGGATCTGGGCGCGGGCGGCCGGATCCTTGAGGGTGTCGGCGGCCCGGCCGGTGGCGCGGCGGCCGCCCTGGACCTCCTTCTTGATGATCCCGCCGAGCAGGCCGCCGTGCAGCGGCGACCACGGGATGACCCCGAGGCCGTAGTCCCGCGCGGCCGGGATGACCTCCATCTCGGCGCGGCGCTCGGCGAGGTTGTACAGGCACTGCTCGCTGACCAGGCCGATGGTGCCGCCGCGGCGGGCGGCGATCTCGTTGGCCTGGGCGATCTTGTAGCCGGGGGAAGTTGGAGGAGCCGGCGTAGAGGATCTTGCCCTGCTGGACCAGGGTGTCGATGGCCTGCCAGATCTCCTCGAACGGGGTGCTGCGGTCGATGTGGTGGAACTGGTAGAGGTCGATGTAGTCGGTCTGCAGCCGCTTCAGGCTGGCGTCCACGGCCCGGCGGATGTTCAGCGCGGAGAGCTTGTCGTGGTTGGGCCAGGCGGCCTCGCCGTCGGCGGCCATGTTGCCGTAGACCTTGGTGGCGAGGACGACCTTGTCGCGGCGCCCGCCGCCCTGGGCGAACCAGTTGCCGATGATCGTCTCGGTGCGGCCCTTGTTCTCGCCCCACCCGTACACGTTCGCCGTGTCGAAGAAGTTGATGCCCGCGTCCAGCGCCGCGTCCATGATGATGTCGCTGTCGGCCTCGTCGGTCTGCGGCCCGAAGTTCATCGTCCCGAGGACCAGTCGGCTGACCTTGAGTCCCGTGCGTCCAAGCTGCGTGTACTTCATGGTTCTCTAGCCAACGGCTTGAAGTGCGCTCGAAGCAAGGGCTTTCGGGAGGAGCGGGCTCACATGTGTCGCGCGGCCTCAGAGACCGAGTCCGCCCGCGATCGCCAGTTCCTGCCTGGTGAACTCGCCCGTCAGCATGGGCATGGCCTTCGCGATCGCCGCGCGGGCCTCCGGCAGCTCCAGGGAGGCGTCGTGGTGTTCCTTGCTGCGCCAGACCTCGGTCACCCGGATCGTCACGTCGTCCTCGTCGGCGAGGCCCACGATGTACGCGTGGCAGCCGGCCGCGCGGAGGCCTTTGGCGGCGCCGAGGAGGATGGCCACGACCTCGTCGCGCGAGCCGGGGGCGGTCTTCATGGAGGCGATGCAGCCGTAGGTCATGGGCGGCACTCTGCCATCGGGGGTGTCAGTCGCGGGGAAAGTCTTCGGTTTTGAGGACCAGGTCGACCACGGTGCCGATCAGGTCGATGTCGGTGCCGAAGTCCACCTTCGTCGGCTCGTCGTAGTCGCCGTCCTTGGGCTCGGTGTAGACGTGGCACCGTCCCTGGTAGGGATCGGCGATGACGTAGACGGGGACCCCGGCCTCCGCGTAGGCGGTCCTCTTCGGGCCGTAGTCGTTCTGAGCCGTGCCCTGGGAGATGACCTCGGCGACGAACTCGACGTCCTGGTAGCGCCAGTGGCCCGTGTCGTCCGGCTTTGCCGAGCTCTTGAGCAGGGCGACGTCCGGGCAGAAGCCGTTTTCGTGGCCCGGGAAGTCGATGCGGACGTCCGAGAACACCTTGACCTTCCTCCCGAACCTGTCCTCGAGAGCCCAGAAAAACTCGCGGATGATCAGCCAATGAGTATCCCGGTGTGGCGTCATATGCACGCTGCCCCCGACGATCTCGACCCTGTATCCCTCGGGGACGGGCATGCGCTCAAGACGCTCGAACCACTCGTCCAGACGCTTGGTGTTGGCGTCGGCGTCGGCCATCTCGATCCTGTCTTCAAGGACGGTCATCGTGGCGCTCCTGCCCGGCTGCCCACGGACGAGTGCAGCCGCGCGGTTCAACGATACGCACGGTGACCATGAGACGCCGGAAATCGGTCAACCTGTTCCGGCCGCGTACGCCTGTCCGACTCCCCACGCCTCCCACATCGCCCCCGCGAACGCCCCCGCGATCCGGTGCTCCCCGCTCGCGTTGGGGTGCGTGCCGTCGTAGGTGTCGACATGGATGTCGTACGACTCCGGCCGCGAGGCCAGCAGAATCGGCGATCGGGGCTCGTCCAGGTCGGCGACCGCCTTGGCGAGCAGGACGTTGAAGCAGTCGACCTCCTCGGCGAAGGACGCGTCCGCCTCGGCCCGTATGTTCGGGATCACCGGCAGCAGCACCATGCGGATGCGCGGCCTGGCCTCACGGGCCCCCGCGACAAAGGCGCGCACGTTCTGCGCCGTCTGCTCGGCGTCGGTGTAGAAGCCCAGGTCGATGAGCCCGAGGGAGACCAGCAGCACGTCCGCCCGGTGCTCCCGTACCGCCTCGCCGATCAGCGGAGCCATGTGCAGCCAGCCCTCGCCCCAGCCGGCCAGGTGCCGGCGGGGGAAGCCGGGCTCGGCGTAGGCGTGGGACGTCGGGGCGTCGGCCGCCTTGTCGTACAGCTCCTCGCGCGGGCCGACGAAGGTGAACGGGCCGTTGTGCGTGTCGCACAGATGCCGCCACAGCCGGTAACGCCATGTGTGCTCGCCCGCGCTCCCGATCGTCATGGAGTCACCTACGGGCATGAACCTAAGCATCCGGTCATGATGGACGATCACGCCCACCGATGGGATGTGAGGCCCACCACGTCCGGCGGGCCCCGGCGGGAGCATGCCGGGTGAACCCCGGAAGTGAATGGCAATCTTGAGACATGCGTCGATCGTCCGCCGTCCTCGCCGGGTTGCTGCTCGCCGGCGCCTGCGCGCTGCCCGCCTCCGCCGCCGCGAGTGCCGGCGGGGACGGCGACCAGGGGTTCACCTTCAAGGATCCCCGGGTCTCCGAGTCGAGCGGGCTCGCCGCCTCCCGTCTCCACCCCGGAATCTACTGGACGCACAACGACAGCGGCGACGGCCCGCACATCTACGCCGTGGACAGCCGGACCGGGAGGACCGTCGCCCGGATCACCCTGCGCGGCATCGGCGCCCCGCGTGACGTCGAGGCCATCTCCATCGGGCCGCACAACGAGATCTACCTGGGCGACATCGGCGACAACCTCGGCGGCAAGTGGCCGTACGTGTGGATCTACCGGCTGCCCGAGCCGAAGGAGCTGAAGGACCGGACGGTCACCGCCACGCAGTACGTCGTGAAGTACGCGAACGGGCCGCGCGACGCCGAGTCGCTGATCGTCCACCCGAAGACCGGGCGGGTCTACATCATCGACAAGAAGGAGGACGGGGGTCACCTGTACGAGGGCCCGGCCACCCTGTCCGCCTCCGGCGCGAACATCTTCAAGCCGGTCGCCACCGTCGACCTCTGGGCCACGGACGCCGCCTTCTCACCGGACGGCCGGCAGCTCGTCGTGCGCGGATACTTCGGCGGGATCTACTACGACTGGAACGGCGGCCGGATCAAACGCGAGGGCCGCCTCGACGTGCCCCTCCAGGGACAGGGAGAGGGCGTCTCCTACTCCGCCGACGGGACCGAGCTGCTGTACAGCAGCGAGGGTGCGGGCAGCGAGGTCGTGGCGAAGAACGCGCCCGGCGGCTCGGCGTCCCATTCCCCTTCGGCAAGCGGCAGTTCGGGATCCGCGTCCTCAGGGGTGAGCGGCGACGGCCTGAAGATCGGCGCCGCCGTCGCCGCCGTCGGCCTGGCCGCCCTGTTCGGGTTGCGGCGGCTGCGGCGCGGGAGTTGAGCCTGCCAGCGGCCCGGTCCCGGGAAGCGGCGGTCCCCCGGTGCTGTTGCCTCCTACGATGAACCCGGGTCATGGACCGGGCGACCGGGTGAAGGGGGGCCGAGACGCATGGAGTTCGTCATCGGGATCGGGGGAGGAACGGCGTCCGGCGAGGGGCTCGAGGCATCCTTGCGGCGCTGGCTCGCCGCCGATCCGGAGCTGCGCGGAGAGGTCGCCGTCGTCGCGCCGCCCGGGCTGCCCGCACCCGGCGCCATGGGCGGCGGGGGCCTGGACGTCGTCAACGTCGTGGTGAGCAACGCCATCGCCCTCGGTTCCCTGCTCGTCGCCCTTGCCGGCTGGCGTTCCGCCCGCCCGCGGCCGCCGCAGCTCACCCTGGAGCGGAACGGCGTCGTGGTCACCGTGCACGACGCCTCGCCGGAGACGGTCGAGCAGGTCCTCGCCCTGTTCGCCGGAACCCCCGAATGCGCCGAGACCCCCGAATCCGTGGCGTCCGGCACGGACCGGGACGACGCCTAGCCGTGGTCTCCCTGTCCGATCCGGCCCGCTCCCAGGCCGTGCTGGTGGGCGTGCACGAGTACGCGGTACTCGAGGACCTGCCCGCGGTGGCCCGCAATCTGCGGGGGCTGCGCGAGGTGCTGACCGATCCCGGCGTGTGGGGGCTGGCCGAAGGGGCGTGCACCGTGATCGCGCAGCCGTCGAGCCCCGACCGGGTGCTGGACGTCGTACGGGAGAAGGGCCGCCTGACCGAGGACACCCTCCTCGTGTACTACGCGGGGCACGGCCTGACCGATCCGCACACCGACGAGCTCTACCTCGCGCTGACCGGGTCCGACCCCGAACGCGAGTACACCGCGCTGCGCTACGAGTATCTGCGCCGGGTCGTCCTGGACCTCGGCACCCGCGCCAGGCGCACCGTCGTGATCCTCGACTGCTGCTACAGCGGGCGCGCCCTGATCGGCCGGATGAGCGCCAGCGCGCACATCGCCGACCAGGCGGTGGTCGAGGGGACCTGTCTGCTCACGGCCTCGGCCGAGACCCGGCCCGCGCTGTCGCCGCCGGGCGAGACGTACACCGCGTTCACCGGCGAGCTGATCCGCGCGCTGCGCGACGGCGTAGCCGAGGGACCCGATCCGCTGGACATGGACACCCTCTACCGGCATGTGTATCAGCGGCTGGCCGCCCGTTCCCGCCCGCTGCCACAGCAGCGCAGCCGCAACACCGGGGGACTGATCGCGATCGCGCGGAACCGGGCCGTGCCGGGGGCGGCCGGGCCGGAAGAGGAGGAGCTGGCGGCCCGTCGGCGGGAGGCCGCCGAGCGCCTGGCCGAGATGGAGGAGCGCGCGGAGCGGCTGCGCCAGGAGACGGAGGAGCTGCGACGCGCGGCCGAGGAGCGGGCCCAGCGGACCCTGGAGACCGCTCAGCGCCTCGCCAAGGCGATCGCCGCCACACCCGGGAGCGACTTCGCGCCGTACTGGTTCGCGGTGCCGCTGCCGCGTCCGATGTTCGGCGAGGACGGCTCACTGGAACCGGTCGCCGTGCTGCACCCGGGGATCTGGTACCTGGCGTTGGGGCGGCGCGGGGACGCCCTGGTGGTCACGGACGAGGACAGCCGTGGTCTGCTGCTCGACACCGGTGGTCTGGAAATCGGTTCGGTCCCCGGGGACGCGGTGTCCGTGGGCGCCACTCTGGACGAACCCCTCACCGGCACCGTGGAGACCGCGCGGGAGCGTGCCATGCGGAACCTGCAGAGCGCCGCGCAGCTGGCCGGGGCCGTCGCCGCGCCGCCCGAACCGGGCACCGGGCCTTTCTGGTTCGCCGTTCCGGAGCTGCGCCCGATATGGAGCGAGGACGGCAGCTTGCGGGTAGTCGCGCAGCTGGCGCCGGGCGTTTGGTACCTGGCCGTCGAGCAGCGTGCCAACGCTCTGGTGGCCCAGGCCCAGGACGGGCGCAGGGGCCTGCTGCTG
This sequence comes from Streptomyces sp. NPDC052107, assembly GCF_040680215.1. Classification (NCBI taxonomy): domain Bacteria; kingdom Bacillati; phylum Actinomycetota; class Actinomycetes; order Kitasatosporales; family Streptomycetaceae; genus Streptomyces; species Streptomyces sp. NPDC052107. Next base: position 132,892 of record NZ_JBFAWG010000003.1, on the reverse strand, counting down.
GACACCACCGGGATCCAGCGCGGCTGACGCGGGGACAGGTGCGATGAAGGGCGCCCCGCGGTACTGCTCTGGGCGCCCTTCACTGTGGTACCCGAGAGGTCAGAGCTTCTCGATCACGTAGTCGATGCAGTGCGTCAGCGCCTCGACGTCCGCCGGGTCGATCGCCGGGAACATGGCGACGCGGAGCTGGTTGCGGCCGAGCTTGCGGTAGGGCTCGGTGTCGACGATGCCATTGGCGCGCAGGGCCTTGGCGACGGCGGCGGCGTCGATCTCGTCGGAGAAGTCGATCGTGCCGATGACCTGCGAGCGCTTGGCCGGGTCGGTGACGAACGGGGTGGCGTACTTGGACTCCTCCGCCCAGGAGTACAGGCGGGTCGAGGAGTCCTTGGTACGGGCCGTGGACCAGGCCAGGCCGCCCTGGCCGTTGATCCACTCCAGCTGCTGGTTCAGCAGGAACAGGGTGGCGAGGGCCGGGGTGTTGTACGTCTGGTTCTTGCGGGAGTTGTCGATCGCCGTGGGCAGCGAGAAGAACTCCGGGACGTGGCGGCCGGAGGCGTGGACGCGCTCGGCGCGCTCGATCGCGGCCGGAGAGAAGATGCCGATCCACAGGCCGCCGTCGGAGGCGAAGGACTTCTGCGGGGCGAAGTAGTAGACGTCCGTCTCGGACACGTCGACCGGGAGGCCGCCGGCGCCGGAGGTGGCGTCCACGAGGACCAGGGAACCGGAGTCCGCGCCGTCGACACGCTTGATGGGCATCGCGACGCCCGTCGAGGTCTCGTTGTGGGTGAAGGCGTACACGTCGACGCCCGCCTCGGCCCGCGCCTCGGGGTGGGTGCCGGGGTCGGTGGAGATGACGGTGGGCTCGGCCAGCCAGGGGGCGAGCTTGGCGGCCTTGGCGAACTTGGAGGAGAACTCGCCGAAGCTCAGGTGCTGGGACTTGTTCTCGATGACACCGTGGGTGGCGATGTCCCAGAAGGCGGTCGAGCCGCCGTTGCCGAGGATCACCTCGTAGCCCTCGGGCAGGGAGAACAGTTCGGAGATGCCCTCGCGGACCTTGCCGACCAGGTTCTTGACGGGCGCCTGGCGGTGGGAGGTGCCGAGCAGGGAGCTTCCGGTCGCGGCGAGGGCGTCCAGCGCCTCGGTACGCACCTTGGAGGGGCCCGCGCCGAAACGTCCGTCGGCGGGCTTGATGTCAGCGGGAATCTGGATGTCGGCCACGAGTCGGAGGGTATCGCGGTGGGCGAAACCGGGCAGAGCAGTGTCCGTCGGATGAGACGAGATCGCCGGTCACTGAACTTGTGAACTTGTACAACGATATGCGCGGGGCTGTGGAAATCTCCCGGTGACTGTCCGTGAGCGGATGCATCCTGGACGCATGACGGATCACTCGGGTCTCGAAGCGGAGCTGCGCGGCGCCGTCCGGGGCGAGGTCGGTTTCGACACCACCTCCCGGGCGCTGGTCACCATGGACGCGTCCAACTACCGGCGTGTCCCGGCGGGCGTCGTCGCCCCGAGAGACGCCGACGACGTGGCCGCCGTGCTGGAGGTCTGCCGGACCCGCGGGGTGCCGGTGGTGGCGCGCGGCGGGGGCACCTCGATCGCCGGGCAGGCGACCGGCACCGGCGTGGTGCTGGACTTCACCCGGCACATGAACGGCCTGCTGGAACTGGACCCCGGCACCCGAACGGCCGTCGTCCAACCGGGGCTCGTCCTCGACCTGCTCCAGGAGGCCGCCACCCCGCACGGGCTGCGCTTCGGCCCGGACCCGTCCACGCACAGCCGGTGCACGCTCGGCGGGATGATCGGCAACAACTCCTGCGGCTCGCACTCGGTCGCCTGGGGCACGACCGCGGACAGCGTGCGGGAGCTGTGCGTCCTCACGGCGCGCGGGCACCGCCTGCGACTCGGCCGGGACTGGGCCGGGGCACCGGACGGGCTGCGCGAGCTCGCGGAGGGGGAGTTGGCGCGGCTGCGCACCGGCTTCCCGGAGCTGCCCCGCCGCATCTCCGGGTATGCGCTGGATGCGCTGCTGCCCGAGAAGGGCGCCGACGTCGCCCGCTCCTTCTGCGGTTCCGAGGGCACCCTCGGCATCCTCACCGAGGCCGTCGTCCAGCTGGTTCAGGCCCCACGCGCGCGTGCCCTGGCCGTGCTGGCGTACGGCGACGAGAGCGCCGCCGCCGAGGCCGCCGCCGGACTCCTTCCGCTCGGCCCGTTGACCGTGGAGGGCATGGCGGCCGACCTGGTGCGTTCGCCGGCCGGGCTGCCCAAGGGGGGTGCCTGGCTGTTCGTGGAGACCGGCGGGGAGTCGGCGGCCGAGGCACACGCGCGTGCGGAGGACATCGTCCGCGCGGCCGACGTGATCGACTCGCTGGTGGTGACCGACCCGGCCGCCCAGCGGATCCTGTGGCGCATCCGCGAGGACGCGAGCGGTACGGCCACCCGTATGCCCGACGGCAGTGAGGCCTGGCCCGGCTGGGAGGACTGCGCGGTGCCGCCCGCCCGGCTCGGCGCCTACCTGCGCGACTTCCGGGGGCTGCTGTCGGCGCACGGCCTGCGCGGCACGCCATATGGTCACTTCGGCGACGGCTGCATCCACGTCCGAATCGACTTCGACCTGCTCACCGGGGCCGGTATCGGCCGCTTCCGCCGCTTCTCCGAGGAACTGGCCGACCTGGTGGTGGAGCACGGCGGCTCCCTGTCCGGGGAGCACGGCGACGGACAGGCCCGCGCGGAGCTGCTCCCGCGCATGTACGGCGCGGAGACGGTCCGGCTCTTCGAACGGGCCAAGGCGGTCTGGGACCCCGACGACCTGCTCAACCCCGGCATGCTGGTCCGCCCGGCGCGGCTGGACGAGAACCTTCGCTTCTCGGTGCTGCCCCGCACCCCGGTCGACGTGGCCTTCGGCTACCCGGCCGACGAAGGCGACTTCCGTGCCGCCGTCCGTCGCTGCGTCGGCGTCGCCAAGTGCCGTACGACCACGGCGTCCGGGCCCGCCGTGATGTGCCCGTCCTTCCGGGCGACCGGCGAGGAGGAGCACTCCACGCGCGGCCGGGCCCGGCTGCTGCACGAGATGCTGGCCGGCGAACTGGTCACCGAAGGGTGGCGTTCGACCGAGGTGCGTGACGCCCTCGACCTGTGCCTGTCCTGCAAGGGCTGCCGCTCCGACTGCCCGGTCGGCGTCGACATGGCCACCTACAAGGCGGAGTTCCTGCACCACCACTACGCCGGCCGGCGCCGTCCCGCCGCGCACTTCAGCATGGGCCGACTGCCGCAGTGGCTGCGCTGGGTCGCCGTCACCCGCACGGCCCCACTGCTCAACGCCCTGGCCTCGATACGGCCGTTGGCCCAGGCAGGCAAGCGCCTGGGCGGGATCGCGGCCGAGCGGGAGATTCCCCGGCTGGCGACGCGGACGTTCACCGGCTGGTGGCGCGGACGCGGCAGGAAGTCCGCCCACGGCGGCGGCACCGGGGGGCGGGTGCCGTGGGGCTCGGGCCCGGGGGACCTGGTCGTGCTCTGGCCGGACACCTTCACCGAGCATCTGTCACCGGCTGTCGGCCGGGCCGCCGTCCGGGTGCTGGAGGCCGCCGGGCTGCGGGTGGCCCTGCCGCCGACGCTGCTGCCACGCGGGGGAAGGATCGGCGACGGCAGGACACGGTCCGCCACCGCGCTGCTCACCGCCCGCCGGGCCCGGGTCTGCTGCGGCCTCACCTATGTCTCCACCGGCCAGCTCGACCGCGCCCGCACGGTCCTGCGGCGCACGCTGGACCTGATGGAGCCGGTGCTGCGGGCCGGGGTCCCGGTCGTCGTCCTGGAACCGAGCTGTGCGGCGGCCCTGCGCACCGACCTGCCCGAGCTGCTGCACGACGACCCGCGCGCCGCCCGCCTCGCCTCGGCCGTCGTCACCTTCGCCGAGGCCCTGCAGCGGCACGCCCCGCACTGGACCCCGCCCGCCGTGGACCGTCCGGTCGCCGGACAGACCCACTGCCACCAGCACGCGGTGCTCGGCGACACCCCCGACCGCCGGCTGCGCGCGGCAGCGGGTCTCACCGGCGAGCTGAGCGGCGGCTGCTGCGGCCTCGCGGGCAACTTCGGCTTCGAGAAAGGCCACTTCGAGGTGTCCAGGACCTGCGCGGAGGAACAGCTCCTGCCCTCGGTCCGCGAAGCACCCGAGCAGACCGTGATCCTGGCCGACGGCTTCTCCTGCCGCACCCAGCTGGAGCAGCTGGCCGGCGTGCGGGGCCGGCATCTGGCGGAGGTGCTGGCGGAGGCGCTGGAGGGAGAGACAGGGGGAAGCGAGGAAGCCGGCTGATCGGTACGGGGCAGCGCAGGGCCCGCTGGACCGTCGCGTATGCGGTCGAGCGTCTCGGCGATGGCCCGGGATCCGGCCGGCCGGTTGACTGACGGCACACCACAGGAACCAGGGTCACTGGAATGCCGGCGGGTCTCTCGCAGGGCCGTAGGGCTGAGCTCTGCGGACAGCCGAGGGCGCCGACGGCCCGGGGAACCGGAGGACGGGCGGGGTGCTTCGTAGGGTGAGGTGAACTGCGATCATGTGATGTTCAAGGAGCGACCATGTCTCTCACCCTGCGGACCATCACCCGTGCCGAGCATCTCGCCTTCGTGGCGGGCCGGCCCTCCCTCAGCCATATGCAGGTGCCGTCGTGGGGGGATGTGAAGGCGGACTGGCGGGCGGAGAGCCTCGGATGGTTCGAGCCGGACGGGCGGCTCGTCGGGGCCGGGCTGGTGCTGCTCAGGCCACTGCCGAAGATCAGGCGGTATCTGGCCTATCTACCGGAGGGGCCGGTCATCGACTGGGACTCGCCCGAGCTGGAGCGGTGGCTGGAGCCGATGCTGGCCCATCTCAAGGGGCTGGGCGCGTTCTCGGTGAAGATGGGCCCGCCCGTGGTGACCCGGCGCTGGAGTCCCGAGGCGGTCAAGGCGGCGATCGCCGACCCGGACGCGCACCGGCTGCGGGACGTGCCGCCGACCTCGTCCGAACAGGGCGCCGTGGACCTGGCCGACCGGCTGCGCCGGATGGGCTGGCGGCAGACCGAGCCGGCCGGCGAGGAGGGATTCGCCGCCGGGCAGCCCCGGTATGTGTGCCAGGTGCCCTTCGCCGGACGATCGCTGGACGACATCCACCGGGGCCTGAACCAGCAGTGGCGGCGCAACATCAAGAAGGCCGAGAAGGCGGGCGTGAAGGTCGTCCCGGGCGGCTACGAGGACCTGCCGGTCTTCTACGGGCTGTACGCCGAGACGGCCCGGCGCGACCGGTTCATCCCGCGCCCGCTGCCGTACTTCCAGCGCATGTGGAGCGCGCTCACCGCCGAGGAGCCCGACCGGATGCGGCTGTACCTCGCCCACCACGACGGCGAGGTCCTCGCCGCGGCCACGATGCTGATCGTCGGCGGGCACGTCTGGTACTCCTACGGCGCCTCCACCGCCCGCAAGCGCGAGGTGCAGCCCAGCAACGCGCTGCAGTGGCGCATGATGTGCGACGCCCACGAACTCGGGGCGCACGTCTACGACTTCCGGGGCATCACCGACACCCTGGAGGAGTCCGACCACCTCATCGGCCTGCTCCGCTTCAAGGTGGGCGCGGGCGGCGAGGCCGTGGAGTACGTGGGCGAGTGGGACTTCCCGCTGAGCCGCCTCCTGCACAAGGCACTTGACGTCTACCTGACCCTGCGCTGACGCCGGATCACATGGCCCGCTGACGCCGTTTCACAAGCCTGCTCTCAGGTTCATAAGAGAACTCTCAGTTTCGCGCGGGTCTCTCAGGAACCCCCAAGGTATTCACAGCGCCCCTTTGCCGATTTTGCCGTTCGGGCTCCTGGGTGGCGTGTAGGTTCTTCGACGTCGGGTTCCGGACGCGGAATTCAGCACCCACACGTACAGTGCGACATTAGGAGTCGGAATGAGCCTGAAGAAGCTCGCCCCGCTGCCCCCGAAGCCGAAGAAGCAGCTGCCGCCCCCGCCCCCGCCGAAGCCCAAGAAGAAGCATGCCCCGAAGCCGCTGCCCAAGCCGCTGCCCGGCCGGGACCACTGATCCGGCGCTGAACTGAAAGGGGCCGGTGGTGCACCGTCGGCCCCTTTTTGTTTTATTCGGGACGGTGATTCAGAAGGGAATCCGTTGTGGATGAAGAGGGTGACGAATTCGAGTACGACACCACTGCCATTCCGGCCCGTACCGCATTCCGCCGTTTCTGGCCGCTGACCAAGGGGCTCAGAAAGTGGCTGCTCCTGGTCTGGCTGTGCACGGTTCTCGCCGCGCTCGCCGAGACCGAGGCCATCCTGCTGTTCGGCGACCTCACCGACCACGCCCTGCAGAAGGGCTCGCTGGCCGCGTTCTGGAGCCCGGCGGGCAAGTGGCTGGCGATCGCCGTGGTCGGCGCCGTCGTCGCCTACGCCGGCAACTCCCTCGCCGCCTGGGTGACCGAACGGTTCGTGATACGGCTGCGCGAGCACGTCTTCGACCACGTCCAGCAGTTGCCCCCGCACTTCTTCCAGCGCCACCGCCAGGGCGATCTGCTCTCCCGGCTGACCAGTGACGTGGAGGCGATCGAGACGATGGTCGTCTCCGGCCTGATCGGCGCCGCCTCGGCCGCCTTCTCCGCCCTCTTCTACGCGGCCGCCGCGTTCTGGCTGCGCTGGGACCTGGCCGCCGCCACCTTCGTCCTCGCGCCTTTGTTCTGGCTGGCCGCCCGCCGCTTCTCCGGTTCCATCAAGGACGTCTCCCGCGAGGGCCGGGTCGCCGACGGCGCGATCACCTCCGTGGTGGAGGAGTCCCTCGGCAACATCGTGCTCACCCAGGCCTACGACCGCCGGGACGCCGAACGCCGCCGGCTGCGCGAGGAGGCGAACGCCTGGTTCCGCGCCTCGGTCCGCTCCACCCGCCTGAACGAGGCCTACGAACAGATAGTGCAGGTCATCGAGACGGTGTGCGTGCTCACGGTGATCGGCATCGGCGCCTGGGAGATCTCCACCGGCCGGATGACCCTCGGTCAGCTCCTCGCCTTCGCCGCCTTCCTCGGCTACCTCTATCCACCGGTGCGCGGCCTGGCCCAGCTCGGCCTCACCGTCACCGCGGCCACGGCCGGCGCCGAGCGGCTCATCGAGATCCTGGACGTCCGCCCCTCGGTCACCGACCCGCGTCACCCTGCGGACACCGGCCGCCCGGACGGCACGGTCGAGGTCAGGGACGTCACCTTCCGCTACCCCGGCGCCGAGAAGGCCGCCCTGCAAGACCTCTCCTTCATGGTCAGCCCCGGCGAGCTGGTGATCGTCACCGGCCCGAGCGGCGCGGGCAAGTCCACGGTCTCCAAGCTCCTGCTGCGCTTCTACGACCCGGACTCCGGAGACGTCCTTCTGGACGGCGTACCGTTGCGCGACTTCCCCCTGGCCCGCCTCCGCGAGCACATCACCCTCCTCCCGCAGGAGACCCTCGTCCTGCACGACACGGTCCGCGCCAACATCGCCTGCGGCCGGCCCGGCGCCAGCGACCGGGCCATCGAGGACGCGGCGAGGGCGGCTGACGCGCACGAGTTCATCTCGCGGTTGCCCGAGGGGTACGACACCCGGGTCGACCCCAACTCGGCCCGCCTGTCCGGCGGCCAGCTCCAGCGCCTCGCCATCGCCCGCGCCATCCTGCGCGACGCGCCCGTCCTGGTCCTCGACGAGCCGACGACGGGCCTGGACGCGATGGCCGCCCGCCGCGTCGTCAAACCCCTGCGCCGCCTGATGACCGGCCGTACGACGATCATGATCACCCACGACCTCAACCTCGCCCCCGACGCCGACCGCATCCTGGTGGTCGACCGGGGCCGGATCGTGGAGACCGGCCGGCATGACGAACTCCTCGCCCGGGGCGGGGCGTACGCACGGCTGCACCGCTCGCAGAACAACGCGGTGATGGACACCGGCGAGCTGCGCATGCCGCTGTGGGAGGAGCAGCAGGCACCGGTGCCGGCTCCCGCGTACGAGCACGTGCCGCCGTACCAGCAGCCGTACGGCTACGACCACGGCTACGACCCCTACGCCGCCGCCCCCATGCCCACCCCCCTCACCACCCCCCTCCCCACCACCTTCCCTGACGGCCGCCCCCTCTTCCGCGACGAGGAGGCCTGGCCGGGCATCTGACTTCCAGCATTCGGGACAGTTCCTTAAAGGGTTCACGCACCTGTCGGAGTCCATTACTCTGGACTCATTAGTACATCGAGATGAACGAATCCGATCAAGCACAGGACCGCCCGTGACCGCCATCTCCAGCACCGCCACGCCGACCCCGGTCACCCCTGCCCGAGGCCCGCGCCGCTTCGGCTCGCCCGGTTCGCTCGGCCCCGTGGGCCTGGTGCTGGCCGGCGGCATCTCGGTCCAGTTCGGCGGGGCCCTGGCGGTGACCCTGATGCCGAGGGCCGGCGCGCCGGGCGTGGTCGCCCTCCGCCTCCTCGCGGCGGCCGTCGTCCTCCTCCTCGTCTGCCGCCCCCGGCTGCGCGGCCACTCCCGCGCCGACTGGGGCACGGTCATCGCGTTCGGTATCGCCATGGGCGCGATGAACGGCCTCTTCTACGAGGCGGTCGCCCGCATCCCGCTGGGCCCGGCGGTCACCCTGGAGGTCCTCGGCCCGCTGTCCCTGTCCGTCCTGGCCTCCCGCCGGGCCATCAACGCGGTGTGGGCGGGCCTGGCCCTGCTGGGCGTCTTCCTGCTGAGCGGCGGAGGCTTCAGCAGTCTCGACACCACAGGTGTCGGATTCGCCCTGGGTGCCGGCGCCATGTGGGCGATCTATATTCTCTTCAGCGCCCGTACGGGCCGCCGCTTCCCCCAGGCGGACGGCCTGGCCCTGGCCATGGCGATAGCGGCCCTCCTCTTCCTCCCCATCGGCATCACCTCGGCCGGCACCCGCCTCCTGAACCCCACGACCGTGGCCCTCGGCTCGGCGGTGGCCCTGCTCTCCTCCGTCCTGCCCTACACACTCGAACTCCTGGCCCTGCGCCGCCTGCCCGCCTCCACGTTCGCGATCCTGATGAGTCTCGAACCGGCGATCGCGGCAACGGCCGGTTTCCTGATCCTCGGCCAGTCCCTGTCCGCCACGGAGGCCGCCGCGATCGCGCTGGTCATCGCGGCGAGCATCGGAGCGGTCCGCACCCAGGTGGGCCGGGGTACGGCCCCGGCGGCGACGCCGGAGGCCTGACGTCCCGGTCTTGTCACAGGGCGGGCCACGAACTGATGCCCCGTCAACACGTGCCGCCGCCATTCATTCGCCCGTGTGATGGATTGCCTGGCCGGTACGGGAGGAGAGAGTCGGATGAGCCCGGAACTGAATCGTCTTGCCGAGCTTCTGCCGGGGCCTCAGGAGGCACCGGATCGTGCCCAGGACTGGGAGGCGGCCGAGGCGGAGCTGGGGACGGTTCTGCCCGCGGACTACCGGGAGCTGATCGAGCCGATGCCCGCCCGATTCTGATCAACAGTGAGTCGGGGGAGGACTGGGAACGGTACGACATGACGGCAACCCGTTTCCTCACGGCCGTACTCGGCGGTGACATCCGTTCGGAGATCCTCTGGGACAGGTTCCCGCTCCCCGTGCACGAGTTCCGTCCAGCCCGACACATCTGAAGATGCGGTGTCGGGCGTGGGGACCCACGGAGGTCTCGCCGGGGCGCGGCCGTCTGATCACCGCCGTATGCCCGCGCGACCCGAACCACCCGAGCCGCCCGGTCGGGCGGTGACGGAGAGTAGCGACTAAGGTGCGCGCCGGAGCGGGATGTGTGGAAAAGTGGTCTCGTGACCGGCAACAGCGATCCCGCTCCCCGCCCGCTGAAGATCACCGCCCGTGGCCGTGCCGTACTCGCCGACCCCCGGATCAATCGCGGGACGGCGTTCACCGAGACCGAACGCCGGGCCCTGGACCTCGTCGGCCTGGTCCCGCCCCGCGTGCTCACCCAGGACGAGCAGGCCGAACGCGCCTACGCCCAATACCGGGCGCAGCCGAGCGACTTGGCCAAGAACGTCAATCTGGCCGCGCTGCACGACCGCAACGAGACGCTGTTCTACCGGCTCGTCGGCGACCATCTCGAAGAGATGCTGCCCATCGTGTACACCCCCACCGTGGGCACGGCCATCGAGCGCTACAGCCACGAGTACCGCCGCCCGCGCGGCATCTACCTCTCCGTGGACGCCCCCGACGACATCGAGTGCTCCCTGCGCGCGAGCGGTCGCGGCGCCGCCGATGTCGACCTGATCGTGGCCACCGACGGCGAGGGCATCCTCGGCATCGGCGACTGGGGCGTGGGCGGCATCGACATCGCGGTCGGCAAGCTCGCCGTCTACACGGCCGCCGCCGGCATCGACCCGCGCCGCACCCTGCCGGTCATGCTCGACGTCGGCACCAACCGCAAGGAGCTCCTCGACAACCCCCTCTACCTCGGCAACCGGCACCCCCGCACCGACCGCGAGACGTACGACGCCTTCATCGACGCCTACGTCACCACCGCGACCGAACTCTTCCCGAACGCCCTGCTGCACTGGGAGGACTTCGGCACCGCCAACGCCCGCCGGATCCTCGACCGTTACCGGGACCGCGTCTGCACCTTCAACGACGACATCCAGGGCACGGGTGCCGTGAACCTCGCCGCCGTCCTGTCCGGCGTACGCGCCGCCGGTGTGCCCCTGCGGCAGCACCGGATCGTCGTCTTCGGCGCGGGCACCGCCGGCATCGGCGTCGCCGACCAGCTCCGGGACGCCCTGGTGGCCGAGGGACTGTCCCCGGCCGAGGCCACCGCCCGTTTCTGGTGCGTCGACCGGTACGGGCTGCTCACCGGCGACCAGGGCGACAAGCTCCGCGACTTCCAGCGGCCCTACGCCCGCCCCGTCGACGAGGTCGACGACTGGCAGCGCGACGACAGCCTGCCCGGCATCCCCCTCGACGAGGTGGTCCGAAGGGTCCGTCCCACCATCCTCATCGGCACCTCGGGCCGGAGCGGCGCCTTCACCGAGGCGATCGTCCGCGAGATGGCCCGGCACACCGAGCGCCCCATCATCCTGCCCATGTCCAACCCCACCCGCCTCGCCGAGGCGACCCCGGCCGACCTGCTCGACTGGACGGGCGGAAAGGCGCTGGTGGCCACCGGCAGCCCGTTCGCGCCGGTCGAGCGGGACGGGACGACGTACGAGATCGGGCAGGCCAACAACGCCCTCGTCTTCCCCGGTCTCGGCCTCGGCACGATCGTCGCACGGGCCTCCCGCATCACCGACCGCATGCTCCGCGCGGCGGCGGACGCGGTGGCCCGCCGGACCGGCGACACCGACCTGGCCCGGCTGAACGCACCGGTCCTCCCGCCCATCCGGGACCTGCGCGGCACATCGGAGGCAGTCGCCGTGGCCGTGGTCCGCGCGGCGATGGCGGACGGTGTCGCCCGGTCGGCTCTGGACGGCGACGACGTCGAGGCGGCGGTGCGCGCGGCGCGCTGGGAGCCGGTGTATCCGCCGGTGAAAGCAGTGTGAGGGGCCGTCCCCGGGAAGCGGGCGACACCGGTCGGCCAAATTCATGCAAGCACGCTTGATTGTTTCTGTGACCACTGCCATGCTCCCCCCATGGCCGACCCGACGCCCGTCATCGACGACCTGCGTGCCGAGAGCGACGAACTGGACCGACTGGTGGCCGAGCTGGCGCCGGAGCGGTGGTCACTGCCCACCCCCGCCCCCGGCTGGACCGTCGCCCACCAGATCGCCCACCTCGCCTGGACCGACCGGTCGGCGCTGCTCGCCGTCACCGACGCGGACGCCTTCCGCGCACTGGTCGACAAGGCGCTCACCGCCCCCGACTCCTTCGTGGACGAGGGCGCGGAGGAAGGCGCCCGGCTCACGCCCGCCGAGCTGCTGTCGGCCTGGCGCAAGGGACGCACCGCCCTCGACCAGGCCCTGCGCAAGGCCCCGCCCGGCGCCCGTTTCCCCTGGTACGGCCCGCCCATGTCGGCCGCCTCCATGGCCACCGCCCGCCTCATGGAGACCTGGGCCCACGGCCTGGACATCGCCGACGCCCTGGGTGTGGTCCGCACCCCCACCGACCGGCTCAGGCATGTGGCCCGGCTCGGGGTCCGCACCCGGGACTTCGCCTACACCGTCCACCAGCTCACCCCGTCCACCGAGGAGTTCCGCGTGGAACTCGAGGCGCCCACGGGCGAGTTGTGGACGTACGGCCCCGAGGACGCCCCGCAGCGCGTGACCGGTCCCGCCCTCGACTTCTGCCTCCTCGTCACCCAGCGCGCCCACCGCTCCGACCTCTCCCTGACCGCCGTCGGCCCGGACGCCGACCGCTGGCTGGACATCGCGCAGGCCTTCGCGGGCCCGTCCGGCGGCGGCCGCCCGCCGAAGGGGGCCCCGGCATGACAGTGCTGCGCATCGGCAACTTCTCCGGCTTCTACGGCGACCGCTTCGACGCCCTGCGCGAGATGCTCACCGGTGGCGAGGTCGACGTCCTCACCGGGGACTACCTCGCCGAACTCACCATGCTGATCCTCGCCCGCGACCGGCTGAAGGATCCCGGCGCCGGTTACGCCCGTACCTTCCTGCGCCAGCTGGAGGACTGCCTCGGCCTCGCCCACGAGCGCGGGGTGAGGATCGTCACCAACGCCGGGGGGCTCAATCCGTCCGGACTGGCGGCGGCCGTCCGGGAGTTGGCCGATCGATTGGGCATCGGTGTGCGGGTCGCGCATGTCGAGGGCGACGACCTCACCGCCGAGCACCCCGGCGCGCTCGCCGCCCACGCCTATCTCGGTTGCTTCGGCATCGCCGCGTCTCTGCGGGCCGGTGCGGACATCGTCGTCACCGGGCGGGTGACCGACGCGGCCCTCGTCACCGGGCCCGCCGCCGCCCACTTCGGCTGGGGCCCCACGGACCACGACCGGCTCGCGGGCGCCGTCGTCGCCGGGCATGTGCTGGAGTGCGGGACGCAGGCCACCGGCGGGAACTACGCCTTCTTCCGGGAAGGGGACGTACACCGGCCCGGCTTCCCGCTCGCCGAGATCCACGCCGACGGCAGCAGTGTCATCACCAAGCACCCCGGCACCGGCGGCCTGGTCGACGTCGGCACGGTCACCGCGCAGCTGCTGTACGAGACCGGGGGCGGCCGGTACGCCGGGCCCGATGTCACCGCCCGGCTGGACACCGTGCGGCTGAGCCAGGACGGGCCGGACCGGGTGCGGCTCGAGGGCGTGCGGGGCGAGGCACCACCGCCCACGCTGAAGGTCGGGCTGAACCGGCTCGGCGGCTTCCGCAACGAGGTCGTCTTCGTCCTCACCGGACTCGACATCGAGGCCAAGGCCGAGCTGGTGCGGGCGCAGCTCACCGACGCGCTCGCCAAGTCGCCGCCTGCCGAGGTCCTTTGGGAGCTGGTCCGCACCGACCGGGCCGACGCCGGCACGGAGGAGACCGCGAGCGCCCTGCTGCGGCTCGTCGTACGGGACGCGGACGAGCGGGTCGTCGGACGGGCGCTGAGCGGGGCAGCCGTGGAGCTGGCGCTGGCCAGTTACCCGGGTTTCCATGTGCTCTCCCCACCGGGGAAGGGCTCGCCTTATGGAGTCTTCGAGGATGTGTACGTCCCCCATGGTGCCGTCGGCCATGTGGCCGTCCTCCACGACGGACGTCGTATCCCTGTGCCGGTGCCCCAGGACACTCAGACCCTGGACGACGTACCAGCCCCGCCGCTCCCCGACCCCCTTCCGCCCGGACCGACCCGCCCCGCCCCGCTCGGCCTGATCGCCGGGGCCCGCAGCGGGGACAAGGGCGGGAACGCCAACGTCGGTGTCTGGGCCCGTACCGACGAGGCCTGGCGGTGGCTCGCGCACGAGCTGACCGCCGAAAGGTTCCGGCAGCTGATCCCCGAGAGCCGGGACCTGCCCGTCACCCGGCACGTGCTGCCGAATCTCCGCGCCCTGAACTTCGTCGTGGAGGGCATCCTCGGCGCGGGCGTCGCCGCGCAGGCCCGCTTCGACCCGCAGGCCAAGGCCCTCGGCGAATGGCTGCGCTCCCGCCACCTGGACATCCCGGGGGCCCTGCTGTGACCGTCCTGACCTCGGCCCTGGACCCGGCCGGCCCCGACTACCGGGGCAACCGCGAGGCCATGCTCGCCAAGCTCGCCGAACTCGACGCCGAGCACGCCAAGGCGCTCGCGGGCGGCGGCGAGAAGTACGTCCAACGGCATCGCGAGCGCGGCAGGTTGCTCGCGCGGGAACGCATCGAGCTGCTGCTCGACCCGGACACGCCCTTCCTGGAGCTGTCTCCGCTGGCCGCCTGGGGCAGTGACTACACCGTCGGCGCCTCGCTGGTCACCGGCATCGGCGTGGTCGAGGGCGTGGAGTGCCTGATCACCGCCAACGACCCGACCGTGCGCGGTGGCGCGAGCAACCCGTGGAGCCTGAAGAAGGCCCTGCGCGCGAACGACATCGCGCTCGCCAACCGGCTGCCCTGCATCTCCCTGGTGGAGTCGGGAGGTGCCGACCTGCCGTCCCAGAAGGAGATCTTCATCCCCGGCGGCGCCATCTTCCGCGACCTCACCCGGCTCTCCGCCGCCGGCATCCCGACCATCGCGGTCGTCTTCGGCAACTCCACCGCCGGCGGCGCCTACATCCCCGGCATGTCCGACCACGTGATCATGGTCAAGGAGCGGGCGAAGGTCTTCCTCGGCGGGCCGCCGCTGGTGAAGATGGCCACCGGCGAGGAGAGCGACGACGAGTCCCTGGGCGGCGCCGAGATGCACGCGCGCGTGTCGGGCCTCGCCGACTACTTCGCCGTGGACGAGCCGGACGCACTGCGGCAGGCCCGCCGCGTGGTGGCCCGGCTGGGCCACCGCAAGGCGTACCCGGATCCCGGCCCCGCCGAGTCGCCCAAGTACGACCCGGAGGAACTGCTGGGCATCGTCCCCGGCGACCTCAAGATCCCCTTCGACCCGCGCGAGGTCATCGCCCGGATCGTCGACGCCTCCGACTTCGACGAGTTCAAACCGCTCTACGGGACCAGCCTGGTCACCGGCTGGGCGGCCCTGCACGGCTACCCGGTGGGGGTGCTCGCCAACGCCCAGGGCGTGCTCTTCAGCGCGGAGTCGCAGAAGGCCGCCCAGTTCGTCCAGCTCGCCAACCAGCGCGACATCCCGCTGCTCTTCCTGCACAACACCACCGGCTACATGGTCGGCAAGGAGTACGAGCAGGGCGGGATCATCAAGCACGGCTCGATGATGATCAACGCGGTCAGCAACAGCAGGGTCCCGCACCTGTCCGTGCTCATGGGGGCGTCGTACGGCGCCGGGCACTACGGCATGTGCGGGCGGGCCTACGACCCCCGCTTCCTGTTCGCCTGGCCGAGCGCCAAGTCCGCCGTCATGGGCCCGCAGCAGCTCGCCGGCGTGTTGTCGATCGTCGCCCGCCAGTCGGCGGCGGCGAAGGGCCGGCCGTACGACGAGGACGCGGACGCCGCCCTGCGCGCCATGGTGGAGCAGCAGATCGAGTCCGAGTCGCTGCCGATGTTCCTGTCCGGGCGGCTGTACGACGACGGCGTCATCGACCCGCGCGACACCCGCACCGTCCTCGGCCTGTGCCTGTCCGCCCTCCACACCGCGCCCTACGAGGGCGCGCGCGGCGGCTTCGGCGTCTTCCGGATGTGAGGCATCACGTGATTACGACACTGCTCGTGGCCAACCGGGGCGAGATCGCCTGCCGGATCTTCCGCACCTGCCGTGAGTTGGGAATCCGGACGGTCGCCGTGCACTCGGACGCCGACGAGAACGCGCTCCACGCGCGCGTGGCCGACACGGCGGTACGGCTGCCGGGCGCGGCGCCGGCCGAGACGTATCTGCGCGGCGACCTGATCGTGAAGGCGGCCCTCGCCGCCGGCGCGGACGCCGTTCACCCCGGCTACGGCTTCCTCTCCGAGAACCCCGACTTCGCCAGCGCCGTCCTCGACGCCGGCCTGACCTGGATCGGCCCCTCCCCGGAGGCCATCGAGGCGATGGCGTCCAAGACCCGCGCCAAGGAACTGATGGGCCTCATGCCTCTGCAGGAGGTCACCGAGGCCGACCTGCCGGTGCTGGTGAAGGCGGCCGCCGGCGGCGGGGGGCGTGGGATGCGGATCGTGCGCCGCCTGGAGGAACTGCCCGCCGCACTGGAGGGCGCGCGCGCCGAGGCCGCGAGCGCCTTCGGTGACGGCGAGGTCTTCGTCGAGCCGTACCTGGAGCACGGCCGCCACGTCGAGGTCCAGATCCTCGCCGACACCCACGGCACGATCCGGCCCCTCGGCACCCGCGACTGCTCCCTCCAGCGCCGCCACCAGAAGGTCGTCGAGGAGGCCCCGGCGCCCGGCCTCTCCGAGCAGCTCACGGAGGATCTGTACGCGCTGGCCGTACAGGCCGCGTGCGCCGTCTCCTACGTCGGCGCCGGCACCGTCGAGTTCCTGGTCGCCGACGGCCGCGCGCACTTCCTGGAGATGAACACCCGCCTCCAGGTCGAACACCCCGTGACCGAGGAGGTGTTCGGCATCGACCTGGTCGCCGAGCAGATCCGCATCGCGGAGGGCGGGGCCCTCGAAAAAGACCCGCCACGCGCGCGTGGCCACGCCATCGAGGCCCGCCTGTACGCCGAGGACCCCGCCCACGACTGGGCCCCGCAGACCGGCACCCTGCACCACCTCGCCGTACCGGACGGCGTCCGCCTGGACACCGGCTACACCGACGGCGACACCATCGGTGTCCACTACGACCCGATGCTCGCCAAGGTCGTCGCCCACGCGCCCACCCGCACGGAGGCGATCCGCCGGCTCACGGGCGCACTGCAGCGAGCCGACCTGCACGGCCCGCTCACCAACCGGGACCTCCTCGTGCGCTCCCTGCGCCATGAGGAGTTCACGAGCGGCCGCATGGACACCGGCTTCTACGACCGCCACCTGCACGCCCTGACCGCCCCGGACCCCGACCCGTACGCCCCCCTGGCCGCCGCTCTCGCCGACGCCCACGGCCGCTCCCGCTTCGGCGGCTGGCGCAACGTTCCCTCGCAGCCGCAGGTGAAGCGGTACGCGGTCGCGGGGGAGGAGCACGAGGTCCGCTACCGGCACGCGAGGGAGGGCCTTGCCGCCGAGGGGGTGCGGGTCGTGCACGCCGACGCGCGCGTGGTCGTACTCGAAGTGGACGGCGTGGAACGGAAGTACACCGTCGCCCGCTACGGCGACGAGGTGTACGTGGGTGCCACCCGCCTCACCGCCCTGCCCCGCTTCCCCGACCCCACCGCCCAGCTCGCACCGGGTTCCCTGCTGGCGCCGATGCCGGGCACGGTCGTCCGCATCGCCGAGGGCCTTGAGGAGGGAGCGGCCGTCCAGGCGGGCCAGGCCCTGATCTGGCTGGAGGCGATGAAGATGCAGCACCAGATCTCGGCGCCGGTCACAGGAACGCTGACCGCGCTGCACGCCAAGACCGGCCAGCAGGTGGAACCAGGAATGTTGCTCGCCGTAGTGCAGGAAACCTCTTCTTAGGAGCCTCATGTCTCCCGTCATCGAAACCGAAGAGCACAAAGCCCTCCGCTCGGCGGTAGCCGCCCTCGGCAAACGCTATGGCCGCGACTACCTCGTCCAGGCCGTCGCCGCGGGCAAACCGCCCACCGAACTGTGGACCGAGGCCGGAAAGCTCGGCTACCTCGGCGTCAACCTTCCCGAGGAGTACGGCGGCGGCGGTGGCGGCATCGCCGAACTGTCCATAGTCCTCGAAGAGTTGGGAGCAGCGGGCTCCCCCCTCCTCATGCTGGTGGTCTCACCCGCCATCTGCGGCACCGTGATCTCCCGCTTCGGCACAGAGGCGCAAAAACAGCAGTGGCTTCCCGGAATCGCCGACGGCACCCGCCTCATGGCCTTCGGCATCACCGAACCCGACGCCGGCTCCAACAGCCACCGCATCACCACCACCGCCCGCAAGGACGGCGCCGACTGGCTGCTCACCGGCCGCAAGGTCTTCATCTCCGGCGTCGACATGGCGGACGCCGTCCTGATCGTCGGCCGTACCGAGGACGCCCGTACCGGACGCCTCAAGCCCTGCCTGTTCATCGTCCCGACGGACGCCGAGGGCTTCCACAAGCGCCCGATCGACATGGAACTGGGCGCCGCCGAGAAGCAGTTCGAGCTGGTCCTGGACGACGTACGGCTGCCCGCCGACGCGCTCGTCGGCGACGAGGACGCCGGTCTGCTGCAACTGTTCGCCGGTCTGAACCCCGAGCGCATCATGACCGCCGCGTTCGCCATCGGCATGGGCCGGTACGCCCTGGCCAAGGCCATCGAGTACGCCCGCGACCGTACCGTCTGGAAGTCCCCGATCGGCGCCCACCAGGCCATCGCCCACCCCTTGGCGCAGGCCCACATCGACCTGGAACTGGCCCGGCTGATGATGCAGAAGGCGGCCCACCTCTACGACGCCGGCGACGACATCGGCGCCGGCGAGGCCGCCAACATGGCCAAGTACGCGGCCGGGGAGGCCTGCGTGAAGGCCGTCGACCAGGCCGTGCACACCCTCGGCGGCAACGGGCTCACCCGCGAGTTCGGCCTCGCCTCGCTGATAACGGCCGCACGCGTGGCTCGTATTGCCCCGGTGAGCCGGGAGATGATTCTCAACTACGTCTCTCACCAGACCCTGGGCCTGCCCAAGTCGTACTAGGCGACCGCGCCGACCGTCCTGGAGGAACCGTGTTCCACAGCGAGTACGCAGACGTCCCGCCCGTAGCACTCCCGATCCACGAGGCCGTCCTGGGGCGCGCCGCCGAGTTCGGCGAGCACCCCGCCCTCATCGACGGCACGGACGGCACCACACTCACGTACCAGCAGGTGGACCGGTTCCACCGGCGTGTCGCCGCCGGACTCGCCGACGCGGGCGTCCGCAAGGGCGACGTCCTCGCCCTGCACAGCCCCAACACCATCGCCTTCCCGACCGCCTTCTACGCCGCCACGCGCGCGGGTGCCTCCGTCACCACGGTGCACCCGCTCGCCACGCCCGAGGAGTTCGCCAAACAGCTCGGCGACAGCGGCGCGCGCTGGATCGTCACCGTCTCACCCCTGCTGGAGGCGGCCCGCCGCGCCGCCGAACTCGCGGGCGGCATACGGGAGATATTCGTCTGTGACAGCGCGCCCGGGCACCGGTCGCTCATCGACATGCTCGCCTCCGCCGCCCCCGAACCGGAGATCGTGTTCGACTCGGCCGAGGACGTCGCCGCGCTGCCGTACTCCTCCGGCACCACCGGCATCCCCAAAGGCGTGATGCTCACCCACCGGCAGATCGCCACCAACCTCGCCCAGCTGGCGCCCGCCGTCCCAGCCGCCCCCGGCGACCGCATCCTCGCCGTACTGCCGTTCTTCCACATCTACGGCCTCACCGCCCTGATGAACGCGCCCCTGCGCCAGGGCGCCACGGTCGTCGTCCTGCCCCGCTTCGACCTGGAGACCTTCCTCGCAGCCATCGAGAACCACCGCATCACCGGCCTGTACGTCGCCCCGCCGATCGTCCTCGCCCTCGCCAAGCACCCGGCGGTCGCCCGCTACGACCTCTCCTGCCTGAAGTACGTCATCAGCGCCGCCGCCCCGCTGGACGCGCAACTCGCCCGCGCCTGCTCGCAGCGCCTCGGCCTGCCCCCGATCGGCCAGGCCTACGGCATGACCGAACTGTCCCCCGGCACCCACGTCGTCCCCCTCGAGCGGCTGCACGACGCCCCCGCCGGTACCGTCGGCAGGCTCATCGCCGGCACCGAGATGCGGATCGTCTCCCTGGACGACCCCGACAAGGACCTCGGCACCGGCGAGCCCGGCGAGATCCTGATCCGCGGCCCCCAGGTGATGAAGGGCTACCTCGGCCGCCCCGACGCCACCGCCGCGATGATCGACGCCGACGGCTGGCTGCACACCGGAGACGTGGGGCACACCGACGAGGACGGCTGGCTGTACGTCGTGGACCGGGTGAAGGAACTCATCAAGTACAAGGGCTTCCAGGTGGCCCCCGCCGAACTGGAGGCCCTGCTGCTCACCCACCCCCGCATCGCCGACGCCGCCGTCATCGGCTCCTACAACGCCGACGGCAACGAGGTCCCGCACGCCTTCGTCGTCCGCCGCGCCGACACCGCCGAGGAACCGACCGAGGACGAGATCATGCGGTACGTCGCCGAACGGGTGGCCCCCTACAAACGCATCCGCCAGGTCACCTTCATCGACACCGTCCCCCGCGCCGCCTCCGGCAAGATCCTGCGCCGGGAACTGAGGGAGCTGCCGTGACATCGATCAGCCGCACACACGCGCGTGCCGTCGAAACCCTCAGCCTCGACTCCACCGACACCTGCAACGCCCTCTCGGCCGCCCTCGTCTCCGAGCTCGCCGCCGCCCTCACCGACTGCGGCAAGGACCCCGACGTACGCGCCGTCGTCCTCACCCACACCGGCTCCACCTTCTGCGCCGGCGCCGACCTGCGCGACCCGCCGGACCCCGACGCCCTGGTGGCCCTGCTCCGGCAGATCGTGGAGCTGCCCAAACCGGTCGTCGCCCGCGTCACCGGCCACGTCCGCGCCGGCGGCCTCGGCCTGCTCGCCGCCTGCGACATCGCCGCCGCCTCCGCCACGGCCACCTTCGCCTTCACCGAGGTCCGCATCGGCGTCGCCCCCGCGGTGATCTCCCTGCCGGTCATCCCACGCACCGATCCCCGCGCCCTCGCCCGCCACTACCTCACCGGCGAACGCTTCGACCCGGCGGAGGCCGTACGCCTCGGCCTGCTGACGACGACCGCCGACGACGTCGACAAGGCCCTCGCCCCCATCCTCGATGGCATGCGCCGCTCCTCCCCCCAGGCCCTGACCGAGACGAAACAGCTGCTCACGGCTAGGGTGCTGGAAACATTCGACCGGGACGCGGCGGCGCTGACCGCGCTCTCGGCCCGGCTGTTCTCCTCCGACCAGGCCCGGGAGGGGATGACGGCCTTCCTGGAAAGACGGGACGCGGCATGGGTGGTGTGACCGGATGAGCACGACGGCGGAACGCGACGACGTGGCCCGGCAGGACCCGAGCCCCAAGCCGGACCGCAGCCCCAAACAGGACCGCAGCCGGGCCACCCGGCAGCGGCTCCTGGAGGCCGCCGTGGCCTGCCTGGCCGAACACGGCTGGGCGGGTTCCACCGTCACCGTCGTCGCCGAACGCGCGGGCGTCTCCCGCGGCGCCGCCCAGCACCACTTCCGGACCCGCGAGGACCTCTTCACGGCCGCCGTCGAATACGTCGCCGAAGAACGCTCCACCGCACTCCGGGAGCTCTTCCCGGGCGGCCCCGCCGACCGCCGCGCCGTCGTCGCCGCCCTCGTCGACCTCTACACCGGCCCCCTCTTCCGCGCCGCCCTGCACCTGTGGGTCGCCGCCTCCAACGAGGACCAGCTGCGCACCCGCGTGACCGAACTGGAGGCCCGCGTCGGCCGCGAGACCCACCGCATCGCCGTCGACCTCCTCGGCGCCGACGAAACCCGCCCCGGCGTCCGCGAAACCGTCCA
The DNA here is from genome assembly GCF_040680215.1 of Streptomyces sp. NPDC052107. Taxonomy (NCBI): domain Bacteria; kingdom Bacillati; phylum Actinomycetota; class Actinomycetes; order Kitasatosporales; family Streptomycetaceae; genus Streptomyces; species Streptomyces sp. NPDC052107. The sequence goes on along the minus strand of NZ_JBFAWG010000003.1, from coordinate 111,362 downwards.
GGGACTCCTGGACATGGCCCGCGGCCTCGGCCTCGCCAACCTCCTCACCGACGACACCGCCCGCCGCGCACGGGTCGTCGCCCAGTGGGCCGACCTGCTCGAACAGGCCCTGGGCTGAGCCGTTGTCAGTGGCGGCGGCTACGGTTGCGGGCATGGGGGACCACTTTCAGACCATCGTCGACCTGGACGCCACCGCCGCCGAAGCACCGCGGCTCGCCAAGCGCGTCCTCGACCGGCTCGTGACCGAGGGCATCGTGCTGGCCGAGCGCACCGACCGCTCCTTCGGCCACCACCTGCCCGGCCCGCACTGGCACCGGGCGGTCGACCCCACAGGCGCCGACTGGAAACCGTCCGACGGCCTGACCGTGTACACCGGGCGCACGATCTTCCACGGCGGCCAGGGCGAGCCCGAGTGGGTCCAGTGCCCCCGCTGCACGGCCACCACTCGCCTCTACACCGACGAGTACGACCGAATAGACGCGGCCTGGGAGCCGTACGGCACGGCCATGGACCGCTGGCACGCGACCGGAGCGGCCGACGTCACCTGCCCCGCCTGCGCCACCCCGGTCCCGCTCCCGGACTGGACCTGGGCCTACGACTACTTCGCCTTCGCCCACCTGGGCTTCGAGTTCTGGAACTGGCCCGAGTTCGGCGAGGACTTCCGCACCCTGCTCGCGGACGCGCTGGGCGGCCACCGCACCGTGCGCGTGTGGGGCAAGCTCTGACCCAGTGAGCCGGGCCACACCCGTATCCGGCACAGGGCAGTACCCTTGCCCCATGCTTCCGATGCTCGTCCGCCGCCGCCACGTGGACTACGTGCGCGTCACGAGCATGGGCTGTCGGCGCCCGCCCGCCTGATCCAGCCCCCTCCTCACTTCTTTTTTCCGGTCCTTTTCCGGCACCCGGGGGCCGTCACACCCCTCGGCGGCCACCCGTGCCCCGTACACCCGCGGACGCACCATGACCACGCACAGCGAGACGGCGACCCCGTCCTACGACCAGCTCCCCATCATCGACCTGTCGGCCGCCGACCGCGGCCCCCAGGACCGCGCCCAGCTCCGCACCCAGCTGCACAGCGCCGCCCACGACGTCGGCTTCTTCCAGCTCGTCGGACACGGCGTCACCCAGGCCGAGACCGACGCGCTGCTCACCGCCATGCGCGCCTTCTTCGCCCTCCCCGAAGCAGACCGGCTCGCCCTCGACAACGTGCGCTCCCCGCACTTCCGCGGCTACACCCGCACCGGCGACGAACGCACCGCCGGCGCCCGCGACTGGCGCGACCAGCTCGACATAGGCGCCGAACGTCCCGCCCGCGTCCCCGCCCCCGGCGAACCCCCGTACTGGTGGCTCCAGGGCCCCAATCAGTGGCCCACCGCCCTCCCCGAACTGCGCACCGCAGCCCTGGCCTGGATCGACAAGCTCGGCGCAGTGGCGAACCGCCTCCTGCACGAACTCCTGGCCGCCATCGGCGCCCCCGCCGACTTCTACGACCCGGTCTTCGGCACCCGCGCCCACCCGCACCTCAAGCTCGTCCGCTACCCCGGCAGCGCCGACGACGGCACCGACCAGGGCGTCGGCGCCCACAAGGACTACGGCTTCCTGACCCTGCTCCTCCAGGACACCGTCGGCGGCCTCCAGGTCCAGCGCGAGGACGGCCTCTTCCACGACGTCCCGCCCATCGAGGGCGCCTTCGTCGTCAACCTCGGCGAACTCCTCGAAGTCGCCACCAACGGCTACCTGATCGCCACCAACCACCGCGTGGTCAGCCCGCCCGGAGCCACGGAACGCTTCTCCGTGCCCTTCTTCTACAACCCCCGCCTGGACGCCAAGGTCGAGCCCCTGTCCTTCCCGCACGCCTCCGAGGCGCCCGGCATCACGACCGACCCGGCGAACCCCCTGTACGCCGAGTACGGCTACAACGAACTCAAGGGCAAGCTGAGGGCACACCCGCTGGTGGCGCAGCGGCACCATGCGGATCTGCTGACCCCTGCATGAAAACCAGGGCCCGAAGGACCCGATCTTCAAGGGCGCGGGTCCGTATCGACATGCGGCTCCGCCGCGTGGGCGGCGCGAGCAACCACAACAAACCCGCAGTCGCCCGCGCCCCTGAGCCACCCCTCTCAGTGGGCGATCTCCCCGTACCCCTCGATGTCCTCCGGCCGACGCGGCCCGGGACCCACATACCGAGCCGACGGCCGCACCAGCCGCCCCGTCCGCTTCTGCTCAAGAATGTGCGCCGACCACCCGGCCGTCCGGGCACACGTGAACATCGACGTGAACATGTGCGCCGGCACCTCGGCGAAGTCCAGCACAATGGCCGCCCAGAACTCCACGTTGGTGGCGAGCACCCGATCAGGCCGACGAGCGTGCAGCTCCTCCAGCGCGGCCTTCTCCAAAGCCTCGGCAACCTCGAACCGCGGCGCCCCCAGCTCCCGCGCCGTACGCCGCAGCACCCGCGCCCGCGGATCCTCCGCCCGGTACACCCGGTGCCCGAACCCCATCAGCCGCTCACCCCGGTCCAGGGCCTGCCGGACGTACGCCTCCGCGTCCCCCGTCCGCTCGATCTCCTCGATCATCCCGAGCACCCGCGAGGGCGCACCCCCGTGCAACGGCCCGGACATCGCACCGACCGCCCCCGACAGCGCGGCCGCGACATCGGCCCCGGTGGAGGCGATGACCCGCGCGGTGAACGTCGACGCATTCATCCCGTGCTCGGCCGCGGACGTCCAATAGGCATCCACCGCGGCGACATGCTTGGGATCCGGCTCCCCCCGCCACCGGATCATGAACCGCTCCACCACCGACTTCGCCTTGTCGATCTCCCGCTGCGGCACCATCGGCTGCGTCTGCCCACGCGCCGACTGGGCCACGTACGACAGCGCCATCACGGCGGCCCGCGCAAGATCCTCCCGTGCCTGCCGCTCGTCGATGTCGAGCAGCGGCTTCAGCCCCCACACCGGCGCCAGCATGGCGAGCGCCGACTGCACGTCCACCCGGATGTCACCGGAGTGCACCGGGATCGGGAACGGCTCGGCGGGTGGCAGCCCCGGATTGAAGGCCCCGTCGACCAGCAGCCCCCACACATTCCCGAACGAGACATGACCGACCAGATCCTCGATGTCGACGCCCCGGTAGCGCAGGGCGCCCCCCTCCTTGTCCGGTTCGGCGATCTCCGTCTCGAACGCGACGACTCCCTCGAGTCCGGGTACGAAATCGGACATCAGGCGGCTCCTCGTGAAGTGGTCGGCGGCGGTCACCCCGGTGATGCCCCGATCGGCCGGTGGTCATCCAAACCGCAAGGGAACCTGCACGATAACTCCCGGTGCCACACTTGGGGAGTCTGTACGACACTGAGTGCCAGTCCCGTTCGATACGGCAAGATGACCGCGTGACCGACCGCGACCCGCTCCTGGACCCCGTCCTCGACCCCGCCGCCATGCGCAAGCAGTACCGGGCGGAGGGACTCGGCGAACAGGACCTCGCCGCGCACCCCATGGACCAGTTCGCCCGCTGGTTCGAGGACGCCGCCCGGGCCGCGCTGCACGGCACCATCTACGAGCCCAACGCGATGGTCGTCTCCACGGCGGACGCGGCGGGCCGCCCCAGCTCGCGCACGGTCCTGATGAAGCAGTTCGACACCGAGGGCTTCGTCTTCTTCACCAACTACGACTCCCGCAAGGCCCGCGACCTCGCCGAGAACCCGCACATCTCCCTGCTCTTCCCCTGGCACCCGCTGGCCCGCCAGGTCATCGTCACCGGCACCGCCCACCGCACCGGCCGCGACGAGACCGCCGCCTACTTCCGCACCCGCCCGCACGGCTCCCAGCTGGGCGCCTGGGCCAGCGCCCAGTCCTCGGTGATCGCCTCCCGCACCGAACTGGACACCGCCTACGCCGAACTTCAGGCCCGCTACCCCGAGGACGAACAGGTCCCGGTCCCACCGCACTGGGGCGGCTTCCGCGTCTCCCCGGAGACCATCGAGTTCTGGCAGGGCCGTCACAACCGCCTCCACGACCGCCTGCGGTACGTGGCCCAGCCGGGCGGCGGCTGGCAGGTCGAGCGCCTAGCCCCCTGAGAGCACGGGCGCCCCGTAAACGCAGACGACCCGCGGGCTGGGTTCCTCCAGGAGGAGCCGGCCGGACGTACCGGCAGCCCGCGGGTCGGGTGACTGCGTTGGATTAGGCCGGCTGCGTGCTTCGCACACACGCTGGTCCGGCACCGCACTCGGTGTGGTGGCGAGCCGCTAGCCCGCAGCCACCTCGCGCGTCCGGGTTTCACTCATTTACCCGATCACCTCCTTTCCGGCTTAGTCGGCAGCCTAAGCAGCGGGCGGGATCCGCTCAACTGTTTTTTGGAGGCTTCGGCGGACTGGTTCAGGCCGACCGGCGTGCCGAGGCCCGTATTGACACCGCACTGGTCCAGACCGCACGGTGATCCGCGACACAGACGCTGCGAAGGGGCACCGCATGAGCGACGGCACGCCTGCCGACCTGTTCTTCGACGCCGCCATCGGCCTGCTGCAACGGGTCCGCGAGGAGGAGGCCGAGTCGATCGCCGCGGCCGGCACCCTGCTCGCCGACACCGTCGCCGCCGGTGGCCGGCTGTTCGCCTTCGGCGCCGGGCACTCCTCCCTGGCCGCCCAGGACGTCGTCTACCGCGCCGGCGGCCTCGCCCTGATGAACCTGCTCGCCGTCCCCGGCGTCGTCGGGGTCGACGTCACCCCGGCCACCCTCGGCTCCGCCCTCGAACGCGTCGACGGCCTCGCGAGTGCCGTCCTCGACACCTCACCGGTCCGCTCCGGCGACGCCCTGGTGATCATCTCCCTCTCCGGCCGCAACGCCCTGCCCGTGGAGATGGCCCTGAACGCCCGTGCCCTCGGCATGAAGGTCATCGGTGTCACCTCGCTCGCGTACGCCTCGCAGACCAAGTCCCGGCACTCCTCCGACACCTTCCTGAAGGATCACTGCGACATCGTCCTGGACTCGAAGATCGCCGTCGGTGACGCGGAGCTCACCCTGGACACCATCGCGGCGCCCTTCGCCCCCGCCTCCACGGTCGTCACCACCGCCCTGATGCAGGCCGTCATGGCGACCGCCGCCGCCGCCCTCGCCGACCGGGGCATCGAACCCCCGCTCCTGCGCTCCGGCAACGTCGACGGCGGCCACGAGTGGAACGGCCGCGTGATGAGGGAGTACGGCGACCGGATCTTCTACCGGCACTGAGCCCACCTGCGGGCTACCCGGGGGGCTGCTTCTCCCGCACCGCCTCCGCCAGGTCCAGAGCCGCCGCGATGCGGACCGCCACGTCCTCTGCGTATGCCGTGTCGGACCGCTCGAAGCGGCTGCGGCCGGAGCCGCGCAGGAAGGTCACCACGCCCAGCGTCCGCCCCCGGCTGCGCAGGACCGCGCACAGGGCGTGCACCGCGTCGCCGGGCCACTGCCGGGCCAGCGCCCATTCCCGCGCCCGCTGTTCCGGGACCGACCCGGCGTCCGCGCGTACGGCCCCGGCCCGCTCCACGCACTGCAGCGCCGGATGGCCCGGCTCGTAGCGCACGGGCAGCCCGGCGGCGCCGGTGAGCAGGCTCGGCCCCGGTGCTCCGGCGGGCGTCGCGGCGAGCCGTACCAGCCGTACGGCCGTCTCCTCGCCCTCGGAGCCCTCTGGACCCGCCGAGCGCGGGGAAGGCACCGTACGGTCGATCAAGGCGTGGTCGGCGAAGCCGGCGAGGGCGAAGTCGAGGTGGACGGTGGCCGCCTCGGCCGGGTCCTCGCACTCGGCGGCGGCGCGCGCGGCCCGATGCAGCTGGTTGGAGCGGAAGCGCAGCAGGGCCGCTTCCTGCTCGCCCTGTTTGGCCTCGGTGACGTCCTGGAACAGCCAGCCGACGCCGAGCGGCACGGGTTCCTCCGCGAGCGGCGAGGCCAGCCGTACGAAGCCGTTCCGCCAGCAGCGCCGCTTCTCGCTCCCCTGGGTGCGTACGGTCACCCACATCTCGGCGGGCGCGGGCGGCGCGCCTTCGGCCAGTACATGGGTGAGCGCGGCCTCCAGTTCCTCCACGCCCTGTGCGAGCAGTTCGCCGAGCGGCCGGCCCAGCGCGGAGGTACGCCCGATGCCGAGCGCGCGGGCCGCGTGGGCGTTGACGACGGCGGGCCGCAGGTCGGCGTCGATGAGTACGACTCCCCAGGCGGCGTCCTCGAACAGTGCCTCGCTCAGCGCGATCGACCGCTCCAGGTCGATCTGGGCGTGCACTTCGCTGAACGCGCAGTACACCCCGGCGGGTTTGCCGTCGGGTCCGCGTACGGCGGCGGACTGGGTCCGTACGAGCACCCGCCCGCCGTTCTTCGTGACCAGCGCGAACTCGTGCACCTGCCGCCCGGGTGCCTGCATCACCGACATCAGCCGGGCGTGCACCTCCTCGGCGTCGGCGCTGCGCACCGCCCATCCGGCGAACCCGTGCCGCCCTACGGCCTCGGCGGCCGTCCATCCGAGGATGCGTTCGGCCTCCCGGTTCCAGTGCGTGACGACCCCGTCGGCGTCGAAGGCGCACAGAGCCGCGTCCATGCCGTCGAGCAGTGCGGCGAGCAGATCGGATCCACCTGACTCACCGGGCTCGTCCGGCCCGAGTGCATCGGTGATCCCACTCCGCCGGGAAGCACTCACCTGGACCCCCTGGAGGCTGCGTCGGCGCGCTTACGGCGCACGGTTCGCTCACTGGGCTTCATCTAACTGGAACGTGACCCAGCCCACATCCTGTTCCCGCAAGATTGGTCCCACAAGATTGAACACATCTGCCCCGAAGCGAAGGCACCGCGGCGCCCCCCCCCGAAGGGGCGCGGGAAACTGCGCGATCAGGCCACGACGACCCCCATCCGGCAACGGACACGGACCCCCATGGCGGTCACCCGTATCGGCCCGTTCCGCCGGAGGCCCCCGCTTGTCAGTCGGATCCGGCAGAATTGGTGCCAGGGCCAGCGCACGCGCCGGGCTGCCGGCAGAGGTAATCGAGGGGCACGTATGTCCGGACTGATCGACACCACGGAGATGTATCTCCGCACCATCCTCGAACTCGAAGAGGAAGGCGTCGTCCCCATGCGCGCCCGCATCGCGGAGCGGCTGGACCAGAGTGGGCCGACGGTGAGCCAGACGGTGGCGCGTATGGAGCGCGACGGGCTCGTCTCCGTCGCCAGCGACCGGCATCTGGAGCTGACCGACGAGGGGCGCAGGCTCGCCACGCGTGTGATGCGCAAGCACAGGCTGGCCGAGTGTCTCCTCGTCGATGTGATCGGCCTGGAGTGGGAGCAGGTGCACGCGGAGGCCTGCCGCTGGGAGCACGTGATGAGCGAGGCCGTCGAGCGGCGCGTGCTGGAGCTGTTGCGGCACCCGACCGAGTCGCCGTACGGCAATCCGATCCCGGGTCTGGAGGAGCTGGGCGAGAAGGACGGTGCCGATCCGTTCCTGGACGAGGGCATGGTCTCGCTGGCGGACCTGGACGCGGGCACGGACGGCAAGACGGTCGTCGTCCGCCGTATCGGTGAGCCGATCCAGACGGACGCGCAGCTGATGTACACGCTGCGGCGCGCTGGTGTGCAGCCCGGGTCCGTGGTGAGTGTGACGGAGTCGGCGGGCGGTGTGCTGGTGGGCAGCGGCGGTGAGGCGGCCGAGCTGGAGGCGGACGTCGCCTCGCATGTGTTCGTGGCCAAGCGCTGAGCAGGAGAGGGCCCCGGCGCCTTGCGGCGCCGGGGCCTGTCCTCCCCTGTGCTGACCCGGAGCCCCGAGCTCTCAGGGTCATCCCCTCGGACCGTTTTTCCCCGAGCGGTCCGCCTCCCGCAGAAGTGATCCCCTCGGTGGCGGCGATCATTCCTTCAGGGGTGTCACTCGAATGAGGGGTGTTATCCGCAGATGGGGATTTTTCGAATAAATATTCGATAGTCTCCCGAGGGTAGGACGAGCACGACAGCGACAGCAGCGAGTACGAGCGAGTACGGCAGTACACCGGTACGAGGCAGGCGGAGCTGGGGGGTGCCAGGCCGATGGCACGGCGTATCGACGTGACGGGAGCGGGTGGGGTGCGCCTCGCCGCCTGGGAGTTCGCCGACCCTCCCAAGACGGGACTGGATCCGGCGGACGACCAGATGGGCGGCCGGGCGGACGCGCCGCCCGGCGCTCCGGGCGTGCTGTTACTTCACGGCCTGATGGGCCGTGCCTCTCACTGGGCCTCCACCGCCCGCTGGCTCGCCGCACGTCACCGTGCGGTCGCCCTCGACCAGCGCGGACACGGCCAGAGCGAGAAGCCCCCACAGGCCGCCTACACCCGCGAGGCCTATGTCGAGGACGCCGAGGCCGCCCTCGAACAGCTCGGCCTCGCCCCCGCGCTCCTGATCGGCCACGCCATGGGCGCGCTGACCGCCTGGCAGCTCGCCGCGAAGCGCCCCGAACTGGTCCGGGGCCTGATCATCTGCGACATGCGGGCCTCCGCCCTGGGCGCCGCCTCGCAGCGGGAGTGGGCGGACTGGTTCAGGGCCTGGCCCGTTCCCTTCGCCACGCTGGCCGACGTGCGCAAGTGGTTCGGTGAGGACGATCCCTGGGTGGAGCGGCCGAATCCGGCGCGTGGGGAGTTCTACGCCGAGGTGATGCACGAAAGCGCCGACGGCTGGCGGCCGGTGTTCGAGCCGGAGCAGATGCTCCGGTCCCGTGAGACCTGGGTGTACGACGCGCACTGGGAGGAACTGGCCCAGGTGCGGTGCCCGACGCTGGTGGTGCGCGGGGTGGACGGGGAACTGGGGCGGGCGGAGGCGCAGGAGATGGTGCGGGTGCTGCCGGCGGGGGAGTACGCGGAGGTTTCCGACGCCGGTCACCTCGCCCATTACGACATGCCGGGGGCTTGGCGGGCTGCTGTCTCGCCGTTTCTCGACCGGGTGCTCGGGGATTGAGGAGCTGCTCTACCCCTTGCTCACAGCCGTGAGGATCTCCGGCAGCCGCGCTGCCGTCCTCGGAGCCGCCAGGTGCAGGCCCAGCCAGGTGAGCGTCGCGCCGTACGCCGCGCCCACCGGCAGCAGCAGCCATCTCCAGTCCGCCCCGCCCGCGCTCACGTGGAGCCAGATGGTGAGGGTGATGACGGGGGAGCAGAGCAGGGCCGCTGCGATCATGCCGCCGAAGATCGAGATCCAGGCGAGGCCCGCCTGGCCGGGGACGACGTTCTTGTGGCCCTCCTGAGGGATGGAGTAGGGGAAGCGGGCCGAGGTCCAGGCGCCGGTCGCGAGCATCGCCCCGAGCAGCGCGAAGGACAGCCCGAGCACCTCCGGCAGCCGGGTCCAGGCGCCGAGGAGGGCCGTCGTCACCACCGTCACGAGCGCCGCGTAGGGGAGGGTGATCAGCAGCAGGGCCAGGGCGCGGCCGCGCAGCTCGGCGTAGGCGTCCCGGGGTGAGGAGATGGCCATGGCCACCATCCAGAACGCGGAGGTGTCCTGCCCGAACTGGTTGTACATCTGGATGCCGAGCATCCCGGCGGCGAAGCACGCGAAGTAGATCGACCCGGTGCCCTGCACCGCGTTGAACACCGGCACGATCAGCCCGATCGCCAGCGAGGTCACCCAGGCGGCCTTGGTCTTCGGGTCCCGCCAGACGTAGCGCAGGCTGCGTTCCATGACCGTGCCCGTGCGGTCCTGCGGCAGCAGCCGGCCCAGTCCGGTGGCCGAGCGGCTGCGGACCGCGGCGTCGGCCGGCTGCAGCGTGGAGGCGTCGGGCGCCGTCATCAGCCGGGTCAGACTCCGCGCCCACACGACGATCAGCGCCGCCAATCCAGCGGCCGCGACAAGGAGTTGGGCGGTCGCGACGCCGTACGACCCTTCGCTCGCCGCGCGCACCGCCGCCACCGCCGACGCCGGCGGCACCCAGGACAGCACGTCCGCGACCGGCTGCAACTGGCCGAGCCCGGCCGAACCCAGCTGCCGCGCCCCGAAGTTGACCAGCTGCGCCCCGATCGCGATCACCAGCCCGCTCAGCACGGCCAGATCGCGGCCCTTTCTGCTGGTCAGCAGCCGTACGTTGGCCGTGGCGACGGCCCGTGCCAGCGCCACGCAGACCAGCAGGGCGAGAGCTACGGCGACGACGGAAACGACGTATCCGGCCGCGCCCCGCGCCAGCGAGAGCGCGCAGCCCGCCAGGACCAGCAGCGTGAACAGCGGGCCGATGCCGACCAGGGAGGCCGCGAGCAGTGCCCGGACCAGCGGGCGGGGACGCAGCGGGAGCATCACCAGCCGGGTCGGGTCCAGCGTCTCGTCGCCGGTCGGGAAGAACAGCGGCAGCACCGCCCAGCCCAGCGCCAGCACGGCCGTACCCGGGACGGCGACGGCGTCGGCGTGCGCGTGCCCGTGCAGCGCGAGCAGACCCAGCAGTTGCAGCAGGGCGAACAGGACCGCGATGACCGCCGAGACGACGAACGCGGCCCGCCGGCCGCCGGACTGCCGCAGCCCGCCCCGCAGCAGTGACAGTTTCAGCCGTACGACGGTGGAGGTGAGGTTCGTCATCGGGCCGCCCCGCCGCCCAGCCAGTCCAGATCGGACCCGGCGTCCCGGCCGCTCGCCCCGACCAGCTCCAGGAACGCCCCCTGGAGCGTCGGGTGCGTGCCGCGCACCTCGGCCAGCGGGCCGGTGGCGCGGATGCGTCCCGCCGCCATCACCGCGACCCAGTCGCACAGCGACTCGACCAGCTCCATGACGTGGGAGGAGAAGACGACGGTGGCGCCGGAGGCGGTGTACCGCTCGAGGACGCCTCGGATGGTCTGCGCGGACACCGGGTCGACACCCTCGAACGGCTCGTCCAGGAAGAGCACCTCGGGATTGTGCAGGAGCGCGGCCGCGAGCCCGATCTTCTTGCGCATGCCGGTCGAGTAGTCGACGACGAGCTTGTGCTGGGCGCCGGCCAGGTCGAGGACGTCCAGCAGCTGCGTGGCCCGCTTGTCGACCTCGGCCCCCGGCAGTCCGCGCAGCCGCCCCGAGTACCCGAGCAGCTCCCGCCCCGACAGCCGCTCGAACAGCCGCAGCCCTTCGGGAAGGACGCCGATCCTCGCTTTCACGGCCACGGGATCCCGCCACACGTCATGCCCGACGACCTCGACGGTCCCGCCGTCCGGCCGCAGCAACCCGGTCGCCATGGACAGGGTGGTGGTCTTCCCGGCCCCGTTGGGCCCGACCAGCCCGAGGAACTTCCCGGCGGGCAGATCCAGATCGATCCCCCCGACGGCAACCTGCTGCCCGAACTGCTTCCAGAGCCCTCGTACGCGCACTGCGACTTCGGTCATGGATGAAGGCTACGACCCGTGCGGCGCCCCGAAGGCGCGGGACTGTGCCTGATATGCGACTCCGCCGCGTGGGCGCGAGCACCCACGACGGTCCCGCAGCCGCCGACGCACGGAAACCACGCAGACGAGACGGCGAGCGGCTACCGATCCCGCCCGCAGGCGTACGCGAGCGGCGAGATCAACTCCTCCGCGTCCGGCAACCACCGATTCGCCGGGGTGGGCCGGCGAGCCCACTGCACGGCCCCCCGAGACCCGAATCGCGTCGGAGGAGCGGCCACATACGCCCCCTCACCCAGCGCCACGAGATCGAGGGACGACAACGTCCACCCCAGCTTCCGCACCAGCTCAGGCACCTTCACAGAACCCCCCGGCAGCACGAAGAAGTGCATCCGCCGATCCGGACTCAGCGTGACCGGCCCCAGCGTCGACTCCATCCGCTCCATACGGGCGAGGGCCAGAAACCCCGCACTCTCCGGGACGGACAACGCGTCGAACGTCCGCCCCGTCGGCAGCAGGATCGAAGCCGTCGGCTGCTTCTGCCACATCCGGCGCGCGACGGTCGGGCTGCCTGTCGCCTGCGTCGCCCAGTCGGGGCGCGCGGGGTGCGCACCCGGCGCAGGGCAGGAGGCGCCGCCGCACGAGCAGCGCTGGATTCCCTCGACCGCTTCCAGCCAGGTGCCCGGGAACACGTCCCAGTGCCGTTCCTCGGCGTAGCGTACGGCGGTCTCCAGCAGCGATTCCCCGCGTTGCTGCGGAATCTGACCGGCAATCTGAGTGTTTTCGGCGCCCGCGATCGTCTCTTCCACGCCCCTCTCAACTCCCGCACCCACCTGGAGTTACGGCTGTAGTGCGCGCGGGGGTGGAGCATCGATTCGGCAGTCGGGGCGCATGGGTGCACAGGCGGGGGCGCGCGGGAGGAAGCGGGGCGTGACCTGGGTAGGCAGGGGTGGGGATGGCATGCGCCTCTACCCCGGCAAACCGCACATGTCGCGCATTGACGGTATGTCAACTGGGCAGTGATCTTCCCGTACGGATCGTCACCGATCACTCGGCCGGAACTTCACGCTCCGGGGGTCGCAACGCAGGGGGTAGTCCATGGCCGCAAGGCCTCTCGTGGCGAGGCAGCCGAACGAACGGCTGCAGGCACTCATCCAGGAAGCGGGGTGCTCGAACGCCGGGCTGGCCCGGCGGGTCAACATGTGCGGCGCCGAGCACGGCCTCGACCTGCGCTACGACAAGACGTCCGTGGCCCGCTGGCTGCGCGGACAGCAGCCACGGGGCCGCGCCCCGGCGATCATCGCCGAGGCGCTCGGGCGCAAGCTCGGCCGTACGGTCACGATCGACGAGATCGGCATGGCCAACGGCAAGAACCTCGCCTCGGGGGTCGGTCTCCAGTTCTCGCCGACGGTACTGGGGGCCATCGAGCAGGTCTGCGAGCTGTGGCGCAGCGACGTGGGCCGGCGGGACTTCCTGTCCGGCTCCTCCGTCGCCGCCTCCGCGCTGGTCGAGCCCAGCCGGGACTGGCTGATCTCGGCGCCGGACGCCCAGGTGGCCCGGCAGGCGGGCCCGCGGGTGGGGCAGGCCGACGTGGCGGCCGTACGGTCCGTGACGCAGGCGCTGACCGACCTGGACCACCAGTTCGGCAGCGGGCATGTGCGCCCGGTCGTGGCGCACTACCTCAACAGCGTCGTCTCCGGGCTCCTCGCCGGCTCGTACCGGGAGACGGTCGGGCGGGAACTCTTCGCGTCCGTCGCCCGGTTGACCGAGCTCGCCGGGTACATGGCCGTGGACACCGGACAACCGGGGCTGGCCCAGCGGTACTACATCCAGTCGCTGCGGCTCGCGCAGGCCGCCGGGGACCGGGGGTACGGCGGTTACGTCCTCGCCGCGTCGATGAGCCACCTCGCCGCCCAGCTCGGAAACCCGCGGGAGATCGCCCAGTTGGCGCGGGCGGCGCAGGAAGGGGCGCGCGGGCACGTGACCCCGCGCGTGGAGGCGATGTTCCACGCGGCCGAGGCACGCGGGCACGCCCTGCTCGGCGACGGGCGCGCGGCGCAGGCGTCCATCGGGCGGGCGGTGACGGCGATGGAGCAGGCGGACGGGTCCTCCGGCGACGACCCGGTGTGGATCCGGCACTTCGACGAGGCCTATCTCGCCGACGAGTTGGCGCACTGCCACCGCGATCTCGGCCAGAGCGAGCAGGCGGCCCGGTACGCCGAGCAGTCGCTGGCCGGGCACCCGGAGTCCCGGGCCCGGCGGCGCGCCATCGGTTATGTGCTGCTCGCCACGGCCCAGGTGCAGCAGCGGGAGGTCGAACAGGCCTGCAGCACCGGTCTGAAGGCGGTGGAGCTGCTGGAGACGCTCCGCTCCAACCGGGGCGCCGAGTATCTGGAAGATCTCCAGCAGCGCCTGGAACCCTTCCGGGAGGAGGCGGTGGTACGGGAGTTCGGGGCGCGCCTCGAACTCCAGCAGGCGGCGTGAACACCGGCCCCGCGGCTGCGTGAACGCACGGCGAACGGCACCCGGATCCCGAGGGTGTCAGGTCGGCGCGCCGCGGGCGGTTTTGTTACCGCTGTCACAGGGAAGAAGATCGCGCCCTGAGCTGCATGGCACCCGGCTCGGGGGACCCGGTAGCGTGAGCCCGATTCACAAGGTCCCCCATTGGTAGGAGTCCCGGTGACGCAGAGTGGACAGGGCGAGGAGCCGTCGGCGCGGCCCGCGCGCGAAGGCATCGTGCTGCCCTCCGACGGAGGCGAGCCCTTGCTGCCCGGCATGACCGGCGCGCCCGCCCCCGCGGCCCCGGCAGGCGGGCAGGCCTGGGGCGGCTCCTGGGGGCCCGAGCAGCAGGCGCCCCAGCCGGGCCAGGGCTGGCCCCCGGCGGCGGCCCCGCAGTGGCACACCCCGGACGCCCCGCACCAGCAGCCGCCCGCCGCGAACCCCGGCCCGCTGCCCCCGGAGGGCGCCCCGGCCCCGTCGTACGGTCAGACGCCGTCGTACGACCACTCCGGCGCGCAGGGCGGCGGCTACGGCGCCGGCCAGCAGCCCGGGTACGGCGCGGCACCCGATCCGTACCAACAGCATCAGCAGCAGTCGTATCCGCAGCCGTCGGGTGCCGCGCCGCTTCCGCCGGCCTTGCCGGACGCCTACCCGGGCGCCGGTGCCCCGCTGCCCGCGGCGGACGAGGGTGCGACGCAGTACATACCGCCGGTGCAGGCGGCGGCCGCCCCCGAGGGCGCCACGCAGTACCTGCCGCCCGTGCCGGCGGTCCCCGCCGACGAGGGCGCGACCCAGTACATCCCGCCGGTGGCGCCCGGCGCGCTGCCGCCCGAGTCGGGCGGCCAGGAGACGCGCTACCTCGGCCGCGTCCAGCGGCAGGCGCCCGCGCCGGCGTCGCCCGATGCGCAGGCCACCCAGTACATCCCGCCGTACGCCGCGCAGGCGCAGAACCAGCCGCAGGGCGGGAACCAGCAGCCGTCGGACGGGTTCGACCACCTCTTCCGGGGCGGCCCGGCGGGCGACGGCCCGGCCGGCGCGACCCAGCAGATGCCGCGCGTCCAGCAGTCGGACGCCTACCCCGGCCCGGCGCAGTACGGCGCCCCGCAGCCCTCGTACGGCGCCCAGCAGCCGTCGTACGCCCCCGCACACGACGACGACCCGCCCCGGACCCGGTCGCGGGTGCCGCTGATCGCCGCGATCGGTGTCGGCATCGTCGTCATCGGCGTGGGCGTCGGCGCCCTGCTCAGCGGTGGGGATGGCAAGGACCAGGGCGCTGACGGCAAGACGGTCGCGGCCACGTCCGCTGCTCCCGGCCAGGGCTCCTCGGCGGCCGCAGACCCGGCCCGGCAGCAGGCGGTCGAACTGGACAAGCTGCTCGCCGACAGCGGCAGCAGCCGCGCCACGGTGATCAAGTCGGTGGCCGACGTCAAGAACTGCGACAACCTCGACGGGTCCGCCTCCGCCCTGCGGGACGCGGCCAAGCAGCGCAACGACCTGGTGACCCGGCTCGGCAGGCTGTCCGTGGACAAGCTGCCGAACAACGGCGACCTCACCGCCGCGCTGACCCAGGCCTGGCAGGCGTCCGCCGCGGCCGACAACCACTACGCGGCCTGGGCCGATCAGGCCAAGAACCACAAGGTCTGCCGCAAGGGCCACGCCCGCACCACGGGCGAGACCCTGGCCGGCAACCGGGCGAGCGGCACCGCCAGCGCGCAGAAGGTGAAGGCGGCGGCGCTGTGGAACGCGATCGCGCAGAAGTACGGCCTGACCCGGCGCCAGCCCACCCAGCTGTGAGTACCCGGCCGTGACGGGTGCTTGAGGGACGCGCCGGCGGGCGTCACTGCACGTCGGCGTTCTCCAGCGTCCGCGTCATGTCGGTGGTGCCGTCGAGTCCGCCGACGCCCTTGCGGGCGGCGACCAGCTTGCCGCCCTGGACCACCTGCAGGGTGACGTCGGCGTTGACCATCCGCGGGAAGCCGACCGCGGCCAGCTTGCTGGAGTGGGTCCAGTGCAGGGCCGGGGTGAGACCGCCGGTGGAGACCCGCAGGCCGCCGTCGAGGGTGCGGCGCACGGAGTCGGCGGTCACGTCCCCGCCGCCGATCTTGTCCAGGACGGCCTTCAGTACGGTGTAGGCGATCCAGGTGGTCTGCACTCCGGCGTCCGCGGGGTCGATGCGGGTGTCGCCGAACGCCTCCTCGTTGATCACCTTCTTCATCGGGTCCCACCGCGAGTCCGAGGCCGGCGGATACCAGCCGGTGATGTAGGCCCCCTCGTACGCCCCGCCGGTGGCGTTGATCACGGTCTGGTCGACGCTGCCGAGCACGGTCGCGAGCCGTACGGAGGGGAAGTTCCCGCGGACCCGCCGGAAGGAGTCCAGGAAGGTGTCGGTGCGGTCGCCGAGCTCGGGGACCACACAGCCCTTCTTCGTGGGGTCCTTGCTGGCATAGCGCAGCGCCTCGTCGGCCTGGTCGCCGTACTCGGTGGAGTCCTCCTCGGCGAGCTGGTCGCCGGCCTTGGCGTGCCCGCCCGACTGCAGTCCGGAGTCGAGCAGCACGGGCAGCTCGTCGCCGGCGATGCTGTCGGGGCGGACCAGGGAGATGTTGCCGCAGGAGGCCGCGAGGGCCTTGCCGAGACCGGCGAGCAGGGCGGGCTGGCCGCCGTTGACCGGGTACGACATCTGGCCGGTGAACTCGTCGTTGGTGACGCCGTAGCCGCCTATGTAGGGGATGCCGGCGCCCTCCAGCGGGGCGAAGTAGGAGTCGGTGAACTGGCTGTAGGAGCCGACGACCGCGACCACGTTCTCGTCGGCCGCGTACCGGGCGCACTTGGCGGCGCCCACGCTGTCGTTGTGGTCGTTGCAGGTCAGGACCTTCAGCTTGCGGCCGTTGATGCCGCCGTGCGCGTTGATCCACTTGGCGTAGGCGAGGGCCATCGCGGGCATGCCGGGCTTGTTGGTGGCGTCGGTGTCCTGCGGCGCCCAGGTCATCACCTTGACCGGGTCATCCCCGGAACCCCCCGTGGCACCGGGGATGACCCCGCATCCGGCGGTGAGCGACGCACAGAGAGCCACGGCGCCGGCGGTCAGGGCGGTGGCTCTGCCGGGGCGGAAGGACGAATGGAGGAATGTACTAAAAGCGCGTCGCCTGCCGGTCATGTGCATGCACGATTCCCTCACACGACGAACCGGCGAGTGACCCTGAGTCAATGAGGAGTGACATCGAGGTGAATTACAGGGGCCAGTGAGGCCGGTGTGGCGGAGATCGTACGATCTATGACCGTGCAAGCTCCGGAGAACCCTTCCCGTCGTGGCCGTCGCTCCTCCACCATGGGCGGCATGCCCCTAAGCGACATGCCGTGGTGGCGCTGGCGCAGCAATGTGCGCTCGGCGCTGCACATGCTCTCCGATCCCCCGTTCCAGCGGGACGTCTGGCTGGCCGGCGTGGACGGGTACGGCGACGTCACGGACGCCGTCTACCGGCTGGTGGAGGACACCTGGCTGGACAACTGGTCCGCGGAGAAGTACGTCGGCACGATATTCCGCGACTCGCAGGAGGCGGCGCTGGTGGACACCGCCGTGCTGCGGGTGCTGCGGATCATGCACCAGGTCGGACCGGACGCGCCGGTCGCCGCGTATCTCGACCACCAGGGGTGGCCGGAGGCGGTGCGGGCGGCGCGGGACGCGCACGTCCGGATGGCGACGAGTGACGGGGACGACCCGGACGCGCCGCCGAAGAGCCTGGAAGTGCTGCGGATCCTGACGCGGACCGCGTAGGCGTCGCGCCCCGTCGTCCCGCCCTCACGTCCCGCCCCGCCATCCCGTCCTGCGGGACGATCACCCACGGCGGGCGGTCGTCGTGAGAACCTGTAGTGCATGAACGAGCAGCCCGCGCCCGCGGCCCCGGCCGACCAGTACGTCCTCACCCTCTCCTGCCCGGACAAGCAGGGCATCGTGCACGCCGTGTCGAGCTACCTCTTCATGACCGGCTGCAACATCGAGGACAGCCAGCAGTTCGGCGACCACGACACGGGTCTGTTCTTCATGCGCGTCCACTTCTCGGCCGAGCCGCCGGTGACGGTGGAGAAGCTGCGGGCGAGCTTCGCGGCGATCGGTGACTCCTTCCACATGGACTGGCAGATCAACCGGGCCGACGAGAGGATGCGGATCCTGCTCATGGTCAGCAAGTTCGGGCACTGCCTGAACGACCTGCTGTTCCGGGCCCGGATCGGTGCGCTGCCGGTGGAGATCGTGGGCGTGGTCTCGAACCACACCGAGTTCGAGGAGCTGGTGGGCTCCTACAACATCCCCTTCCACCACATTCCGGTGACGAAGGACACGAAGTCGCAGGCCGAGGCGAAGCTGCAGGACATCGTGCGCGAGGAGGGCGTCGAGCTGGTCGTCCTGGCCCGCTATATGCAGGTCCTCTCGGACGACCTGTGCAAGCAGCTCAGCGGCCGGATCATCAACATCCACCACTCCTTCCTGCCGAGCTTCAAGGGCGCGAAGCCGTATCACCAGGCGCACGCCAGGGGGGTCAAGCTCATCGGGGCGACCGCGCACTATGTGACCGCCGACCTGGACGAGGGGCCGATCATCGAGCAGGAGGTGGAGCGGGTGGGGCACGACGTGACCCCGGATCAGCTGGTCGCGATCGGCCGGGATGTGGAGTGCCAGGCGCTGGCGCGGGCGGTGAAGTGGCATGCGGAGCGGAGGATCCTGCTCAACGGGCGCCGTACGGTGGTGTTCGCCTAGCAGCTCGGGGCGTGCGGTCGTCGGGCGGCTGCGGGTCCGTCGTGGCTTGTCGCGCCCACGCGGCGGAGCCGCATATCGATACAGCCCCGCGCCCCTTTGGGGCGCCTGCGCAACCCGCCCCTACAGTCGGCTCAACCCCGCCGTGGCGAACAGCACGTCCCTGATCGCCTCCCGGTCACCGACTTGCCCCGCCGCAGCCTCCTCCGGCGACACCCGGCCGGCGGCCAGGCGGCAGAACTCCACGCCGTCCAGCGCCACGTGGGCCACCTCCAGGTCCGCGGAGGCCACCGCTGCCGGTGAGTCCAGCGGGATCAGCCACTCGCCGCCCGCCGCACCCTCGATCTCCAGCCGCAGGCTGCGGCCGGGCTCGCCGGCGAGGCCGAGGTGGCGGCCGCGGGCCGGGGACGCCAGCCCGGTCTGCCGCCGCCGCGCCAGCGCGTCGGGCAGCATCCGGCTCGCGAGGTCGATCATCTTGTTCAGGTGGCGCGGCGCGGGCGGCTGGTACGGGTAGTCCACCGCCTCCGCGATGTCCTCGGCGTGCACCCAGCACTCGAAGGCCCGGTCCAGCATCGCGTCGTGCAGCGGCAGCTCGAAGTCGCCGTACGACACCGTCAGTCCGCCCGCCTGCCCACCGGTGAAGGACACCGTCCGCACCAGGCCGTGGCTCTGCTCCCGCCAGGGGCCGCGCACCGAGCGCGTCGGCGGGAAGTGGGAGGTCCGCCAGTACGCCTCGGTGCGCTCGGCCGGGCCCACCGCCTGCCGCGCGGCCGCGCCGACGACCTCGGTCAGCGGGTCCTCCAGGCCGAGCCCGACCGCGACCAGCCCGTCCACGGACAGCAGGTGCGCGATCACCCCCGCCACCGTCGTACGACGGCTCTTCGCCGCGTCGGCCTCGAACCACCGCAGCCGCACCGGCGCATGCCACTCCGCGTCCCCGAAGTCCTGCAGCAGGGCGTCCAGGCGGGCGGTCTCGGCGTCGTACGGCGCCCCCCACTCGGGGACCGGGATGCGCGGCGGACGGCGTTCCAGACAGCTCACCAGGACGCGGGTGCGCAGCCCCGGGTCCAGGTCGAGGCTTTCGGGCTGGTGCAGCAGGCCGACCGCCTCGCGCAGCCGGCGGGCCTCGTCGGCGCAGCTTCCGCAGGAGCCCAGGTGGTCCTCGACGGCGGCCGTCTCCGCCGCCGAGCAGGCGGCCAGCGCCCAGGCGCCGAGGAGCGATTTCAGGACGTCGTGCGGCAGGTCGAGCGGCACGGGCGCGAGGTCGTCCGGATCGGCGAGGTCCGGCAGCGGACGCCCGCCGTCCTCGACGGAGGCGCGGGGCGGCGGTATGCACGCCTGCCGGTCCGGCTCGGGCGCGCCGGTGCCGTTCGGGTCCTGTCCCGAGCCGCCGCCCGCGCCCTCGCCCGTGTGGCCGTTCTCAGCTCGGCCGCCGTCACCCTCGTACGGCTGCCGCTCGCGCTCGTACGGCTGCTCCTCGCGCCGCTCCTCGTCTCCCGGCCCCTCGTGCCCGTCGCCGCGTGCCTCGAACCCTCCCACCTCGCTCACACCGCACCCCCGTGTCCCGATGGGGTCCCGGCGTCATGGGCGGTGGAGAGCAGTTGCAGGCCGAGGCGGAGCCGGCGGCGGGCCTCGTCCTCGGTGACGCCGAGGTCGGCGGCGGTCTGGCGGTAGTCGCGGCGCTGGAAGTAGGCCAGGTCGAGGGCGGCGCGCAGCGGGGCGGGCATGGAGTGGACGATGTAGTCGGCGCGGGCGGCGACGGAGGCGCGGCGCACCCTGCGCTCCAGTTCCGCCACGGAGCCGCCGCCCCGGGGCAGCGCGGCGGCCTCGCTGTCGCGCAGCCGCTGCACGGCGAGCGAATGGGTGACCCCGGCGACCCAGGTGCGCAGCGGGCCCTTCTTGGGGTCGTAGGTCTCGGGGTGTTCCCAGAGGTGGGTGAAGACCTCGCGGGTGAGGGTGTCGGCGGCCTTCTCGTCGCCGAGGACGCGGTGGGCGAGGCCGTGCACGAGCGAGGCGAAGCGGTCGTACAGCTCGCCCAGGGCGGCGGCCTCACCGCGGGCGAGTCGCTGCTGCATCTTGCGGTCCCAGCGGGGTGGTACGTCCTTGGTGGCCATGCGGTCCCCTCTCCTCCCCTCACCCGTGTCCGGCCCGTCCAGCCTGTCTGCAACGTCTTCTCGAATGTAGTCGGCACGTCGGACAGCGCACGCCCCTTTGTGTCAATGCGCGCCCCCGGAAGGGCCGCAGGTGATAGTGCCCTCTACACATAACCTTCACACGAGGTGGGCGCATCTGTGACCGAACAGGATCGATAGTGACCGAAACAAGCCCCTTGTCGATCACGTCTGGTTTGTGGCTCGACGTTTCAGGGAACGGCCGCTGGGCAGCCGCGCGGAAGCAAGCGTAGGAACTGCTTCCGTTTCCGGGCGGTTCCGGGAGTTCCGGCGAGCGGAGGGGCAGCGACGTGGCATTCAAGGTGACGGGCGTCGAACAGGGCGAGTGGGCCGTGCTCCGGGTGTCCGGGGAGCTGGACCTGATGACCTCCCCGGTCCTGCGTCAACGTGTGCACGACGTCGTCGCCGACGGGCATCACAGCCTCGTCGTGGACCTCTCCGACGTCTTCTTCTGCGACTCCAGCGGGGTCGGCGTCCTCGTGGCCGCCCGCAGGCTGATCCGCTCCTGTCAGGGCCGGCTCCGGCTCATACTGCCCGACCGGGGGGCCGACGACGGCTCGCACGTCAACCGGGTCCTCGGCGCGCTCGGTGTCCGCCGGCTCTTCGACGTCCGGCCCGACATCGAGTCCGCGACGACGGACGAGGCGGGCCCGCTCTCGGCCTGACGCCCCGCCCGCGCCGCCTGCCCCTGTGCGACATGGCGACACTGTTGTCGCAAAATTCCCCCGGTCTTGGCACAACCACCGGATTACCGCCATCGGACGGCCACCCGCGTCATACGCTCCCTGCCAGGTCCCTCACGCACCCGTAGGACGACCCGAACGACGCACATGTAAGGCGGCCCGAACAGACATGGTCAGCACCGAGTACGAGCGCAGGATCGCAGCCCGGTTCGCCACCTTCGACCAGGACGGCAACGGCTGGATCGACCGCGAGGACTTCAGCGCGGCGGCCAAGGCACTCCTCGCCGAGTTCGCCGTGCCCGCACGCACCGACAAGGGGCAGGCCCTGTACGCCGGCGCGGAGGCGTTCTGGCAGGGCATGGCCGGGATCGCCGACCGGGACGGCGACCAGCGCATCACCCGCGAGGAGTTCGTCACCGGCGCGGTCAAGCGTCTGCGCGACAACCCCGAACGCTTCGCCGAGATCGCCCGCCCCTTCCTGCACGCGGCCCTCGCCGTGGCGGACACCGACGGGGACGGCCGGGCCACGGTCGCGGACACCGTACGCGTACTGCGGGTCTTCCACGTGCCGGACGACATCGCCCGGGCGACGGCCACCGCGCTGGACACCGACGGCGACGGCATGGTGGGCGAACCGGAGATCGTCCCGGCGTTCGCACGCTACTTCACCGTCCCCGAATAACCACGCCGCCCGAGGGCAAGCGGGCTGTTGTCCGAGCGGTTCAAGGGAGCGGTTCGGAGAACTGCTCCCGCAGCTTGTACTTCAGCACTTTCCGCAGGGTGTCGTTCCGGGGCAGCGCCTCCACCACCTCCAGCCGTTCCGGCAGCTTGTGGACGGACAGGCCCGAGGAGCGCAGGTACGAGACGACCTCCGGCAAGGTCAACCCGGCGGTCCCCGGAGGCTGTTCCACGACCGCGCAGACCAGCTCGCCCCGTTCCGCGTCCGGCAGGCCGATCACCGCCACGTCGGCCACGGACGGGTGCGCGGCGAGGAGGTCCTCGATCTCCTTGGCCGAGATGTTCTCGCCCTTGCGGATGATCACGTCCTTCACGCGGCCGGTGAGGACGAGATGGCCGGAGTCCGTCACATGGCCCAGGTCGCCGGTGCGCAGAAAGCCGTCGGGGTCGAAGGCGGCGGCCGTCTGGGCGGGGTCCAGATAGCCCCGGCAGACGGCCTCGCCGCGCAGCCGTATCTCGCCGTCGACGATGCGGATCTCCATGCCGGCCGGGGGGCGGCCCTCGGTCGTGGCCAGGTTCTCAGGGGTGTCGCGGGGGTCGCCCATGGTGATCATCGGGACCTCGGTCATGCCGTAGCCGTGGGTGAGCTGGACGTTCATTTCGCGGACCACGGAGTGGTAGACCTCGGGGGGTTTCGGCGCGCCGCCGCCCGCCAAAAGGCGCAGGCTCGGGATCAGCCTCTCGCCCGGTCGCTTGCGCTGCTCGGCGCGGAACATCGAGTAGAAGGCCGTGGCGCCGCCGGCCACCGTCACCTGGTGCCGCCGGTACTCCGCCAGCGCGTCCGGCAGCGCGAAGTGCTCGAACATCACCGCGGGGAAGCCGTAGAGCAGCAGCATCACCATGTAGTCGGGGCCGCCTATGTGGGCGTACGGGAAGGCGATCGAGCCGACGTCGTCCGGTGTCAGGTGCAGGGCGTGGGCGAGGCAGGAGCCGCCGGCGATCAGGGAGCGGTCGGTGTGCAGCACACCCTTGGGTTCGGAGGTGGTGCCGGAGGTCCAGTAGATCCAGCGGACCGAGGTGCCCTCGGCGGGCGGGGCG
This sequence comes from Streptomyces sp. NPDC052107, assembly GCF_040680215.1. NCBI lineage: Bacteria > Bacillati > Actinomycetota > Actinomycetes > Kitasatosporales > Streptomycetaceae > Streptomyces > Streptomyces sp. NPDC052107. The sequence goes on along the minus strand of NZ_JBFAWG010000003.1, from coordinate 88,196 downwards.
GGGAGCACGGACGGCTCGCCCTCGGGGAGGTCGTCGTACGCCTCGAAGATCCCCTTCGCGCCGAGACGGCGGGCCATCTCCGTGTGGTCGTGGCCCCGCCACACACCCGGGACCGCGAAGAACTCCGCCTTCGACTCGCGCAGCGCGAAGCCGACCTCCCGGTCCCGGTAGAAGGGGATCACCGGGGACTGCACGGCGCCCAGGCGGGCCAGGGCGAAGGACAGCAGGGCGGTCTCGATCCGGGTCGGCAGCTGCCAGGCGACCACCGTGCCGGGCCGTACGCCCACGTCGTACAGGCCCGCCGCCACCCGCTCGGCACGCGCGCGCAGCTCGCCGAAGGTGAGCGTGCGGTCCTGCTGGAGGAGAACCGGGCGGTCGGGGGTCAGGGCGGCGCGGCGGACGACAAGGTCCCACAGCGTGCGGGCGGAGCTCAGGGTGTGCGGGGTCTCGTTCATGTATACCCCCTGACCGGCTTGGCTGACGAACCGTCAGGTGTCATGCTATCTGACGGACCATCAGATGACTGCTGTCCGGCGGAGGGGAATCATGGCCAGCGAACTGCCCCGCATCATCAGCGTCGACGACCATGTGATCGAGCCCGCCCACCTCTTCGAGACCTGGCTGCCGGCCAGGTTCCGGGACCGTGGGCCCAAGCCGCTGACCGCCGGGATCGGGGAACTGGCCTACGTCGGCGGCAAGTACCGGATCACCATGGACCCGGCCGGCCAGCCGACCGACTGGTGGATCTACGAGGACCTGAAGTTCCCGTACAAGCGCAACATCGCCGCCGTCGGCTTCGACCGGGACGAAATGACCCTGGAGGGGATCACCCGGGAGCAGATGCGGCCGGGGTGCTGGGACCCCGTCGAGCGCCTGAAGGACATGGACCTCAACCACGTCGAGGCCAGCCTCTGCTTCCCGACCTTCCCCCGCTTCTGCGGACAGACCTTCGCCGAGGCGCACGACAAGGAGGTCGCCCTCGCCTGCGTACGCGCCTACAACGACTGGATGGTGGAGGAGTGGTGCGGGGACAGCGGGGGCCGGCTGATCCCGCTGTGCCTGATCCCGCTGTGGGACGTGGAGCTGGCGGTCGCGGAGATCCGCCGGAACGCGGCGCGCGGGGTCCGCGCCGTCACCTTCTCCGAGATCCCCACCCACCTCGGGCTGCCCTCCATCCACTCCGGCTACTGGGACCCCTTCTTCGCGGTCTGCCAGGAGACGGGCACGGTCGTCAACATGCACATCGGCAGCAGCTCCCAGATGCCGGCCGCATCGCCCGACGCCCCGCCCGCCGTCCAGGCCTCGCTGAGCTTCAACAACGCGATGGCCTCGATGATGGACTACCTCTTCAGCGGGGTCCTGGTGAAGTTCCCCCGGCTCACACTCGCCTACTCCGAAGGGCAGATGGGCTGGATCCCGTACGCCTTGGAGCGCGCCGACGACGTGTGGGAGGAGCACCGTGCCTGGGGCGGGGTCCGGGACCTGATCCCCGAGCCGCCGTCGACGTACTACTACCGGCAGATCTTCTGCTGCTTCTTCCGCGACAAGCACGGTGTCGCGTCGCTGGACGTGGTGGGGCGGGACAACGCCACCTTCGAGACCGACTACCCCCACGTCGACTCGACCTTCCCGCACACCAAGGAGGTCGCCCTCGACCATGTGAAGGGCCTGGACGAGGAGACGGTCCACAAGCTGATGCGGGGCAACGCCATCCGCATGCTCGACCTGGACCTGGACCGCTAGTGGATCTGTCGTACACGCCCGGGGAGGAGGAGTTCCGCGCCGGGCTGCGCGAGTGGCTCGCCAAGGTGCTGCCCACACTGCCGCCGAAGCCGTCTCCCGACGACTGGCCCGCGCGCAGGGCGTACGACCTCAGCTGGCAGCGGATGCTGTACGACGCCGGGTACGCCGACGTCCACTGGGGCGCCTCACCGACGACCAGGCTGATCTTCCTGGAGGAGACCGAGCGTGCGGGGGCGCCCTATGTGGGGGCGAACTTCGTCGGGCTGCTGCACGCCGGACCGACCATCGCCGCCGAGGGCACCCCCGGGCAGGGGGCCCGCTGGCTGCCGCCGATCCTGCGCGGCGAGGAGGTGTGGTGCCAGGGGTTCAGCGAACCGGGCGCCGGCTCCGACCTGGCGGCGCTGCGCACGCGCGCGTGGCGCGACGGCGACGACTACGTGGTCACCGGGTCCAAGATCTGGACCTCCCACGCCGAGGCCGCCGACTGGTGCGAGCTGCTGGTCCGCACCGACCCGGACGCGCCCAGGCACCGGGGCATCACCTGGCTCGCGATGCCCATGTCCGCCGACGGCATCACCGTACGGCCCCTGCGCACGCTCGCCGGCTCGGCGGAGTTCGCGGAGGTCTTCCTCGACGAGGTACGGGTACCGGTGGCGAACCGGGTCGGCGCGGAGAACGACGGCTGGCGCGTGACCATGGTGACCCTGTCCTTCGAACGCGGCACGGCGTTCGTCGGCGAGGTGGTGGCCTGCCGCCGCGTCCTGGCCGAGCTCGCGGGCGAGGCGCGGGTGAACGGCCGCTGGGACGATCCCGCGCTACGGCGCCGACTCGGCCGTCTGGAGGCGGAGTTCCGCGCGCTGTGGCGGCTGACCCAGTGGAACGTGAGCGAGGCGGAGGCGAGCGGCGGGGTGCCGGGGGCCGGGGGGTCGGTCTTCAAACTCCGCTACTCCCACGCGCGTCAGGAGCTGTACGACACCGCCGCCGAGGTCTTGGGTCCCGATTGCCTCGACATGAACCGGCCCTGGGTCCTGGACCGCCTGTCCTCTCTCTCGTACACCATCGCCGCCGGCACCTCACAGATCCAGCGCAACATCGTGGCCGAGCGGATCCTGGGGCTGCCGAAAGGGAGATGAGCGTGCGTTTCCAACTCACCGAGGATCAGCGTGCGTTGAAGGCAGGCGCACGGGAACTGCTGGACCGGCGGTTCGGGCGGGAGGCGCTGCGGGCGGCCGTCGACGCGCCGGGGCGGCTCGACCGGGAGCTGTGGCGGGCGCTCGGGGACGCGGGGTTCTTCGCCCTGCGGCTGCCCGAGGCGGCCGGCGGAGTCGGGCTGGGGCTGCCGGAGGCGGTGCTGGCCTTCGAGGAGGCGGGCCGGGCACTGCTGCCCGGACCGCTCGTGGCGACGCACCTGGCGGCCGGGAGCGTACCGGGCGCGGCCACCGGGGAGACGGTGGTGGCGGCGGTGGACGGGGAGCTGGTGGAGTGGCTGGAGGCGGCGGATGTGGTGCTGGGGGAGGTGGCCGGGGCCGTACCGCTGCGTTCCGTCGACCCGCTGACCCCGCTGCACCGGACCGCCACGGCTGTCGGCAGGCGTACGGCCGGCCGGCGCCCACCCGGCGGCGGCGAGACGTACGCAGCCGCGGGCAGTCGTGTCCCCGACCCCGTCGCCACCCTCCTCACCGCCGCCGAGCAACTCGGCACCGCCGTAGGCGTGCAGGAGCTCGCCGTGCAACACGCCGGCACCCGCGAGCAGTTCGGACAGCCGATCGGGGCCTTCCAGGCCGTGCAGCATCTGTGCGCGGACCTGCTGGTGCGGACCGAGACCGCGCGCGTCGCCGTGTACGCGGCAGCCGTCACCGCCGACCCGGCCGACATCGCCGCCGCCCGGCTGCTCGCCGACGAGGCCGCCGTACGCGGGGCCCGTGACTGCCTTCAGGTGCACGGCGGCATGGGGTTCACCTGGGAGGCGGATGTGCATCTGCATCTGAAGCGGGCCTGGGTGCGGGCCCGACGAGGTGGCGGGAGCACGGAGAGTGAGGAACTGCTCGCCGCGCGGCTGGTGGCCTGACGGGACGACCGCGCCCTGGACTGCATCGCCGGAAAAGCCTTGGCCCAGGATGTCGCGGATTGTGGCACGCCGGTATCACGGAGCGTCGATACGTGGTTGTGTCCTTCGCAGGGCTCGTCACATCCCGGAGTCGGGTGTCCCCTCCGGTACCTTGTGTGGGATGCGAGTGGCTGCGAGCACGAGCCGGGCCGACGGTGCCCCTGGGGCGGCACCGGGTCGCGCGGTGCGCGCCGCTGCTCGCGGGGCGGTAAAGGCGTCGGCCGACGCCTGTTCGACTCCCCCGCACGAGCGTCGCACAGTATGCCGCACGCGTACTCCTTCGCGCTGGAATATGCCCGAAGCGCTTGTTGGGGTGACTGTACGTCAACCATGCTGTCTCCAAAGGGAATCACGTTCCGTGACCCTTGCTCTGGCCGTTGTTCTGGCCATGCAGAAAATGGCTACGATCGTGGCCCTCGTGATCGTCGTCGCGGCCACAGCGGCCGTGGCGGCCGGGTGGCGTGGGGTCATGTGTCCGCCGGTTCGGATGGTGTGAGCGGTGCAGGTGCTTCAAGTGCAGCTGGAGATCCGGCCCGATCCCACGGAGGTGGGGCGGGCGAGGAGGTGGGCCCGCTCGCGGCTTGCCGGGCTCGGGATAGCGGCCGACGAGCCGCTGGCCGAGACCCTGATCCTGCTCGTCTCCGAGTTGGTGACCAACGCGGTCGTGCACACCGGCCACGCGGCCGTGCTCCGGCTCTCCCTGCCGGGCACGGCGGCCGGGACCGCCGGGCCGACAGCGACTGCCGGGCCGGCCGGGAGCACCGAGCCTGCCGGGACCGCCCAGGCGCCGACGGCACCCGTCGCGGTCACCGTGCGCGTCGAGGTGGCCGACAGCAGCTCCCGCGCCCCCGTGCCGCGTTGCGCCGGCGGTGACGCCACCGGCGGCCGCGGCCTGGCCCTGGTGGACTGCCTGGCCGATCGCTGGGGCTGGAGCCCGGAAGGCGCCGGCAAGAGCATCTGGTGTGAACTGGACCGCTGTTCACAGCCCAGGCAGAGCGCAGCGATGGCGTACGGGGGCGGACTGTCCGCGTACGAGGGTCTCGCCTTCGAGGCGGTGTAGCACCCGGCGCGGTGTGCGCCGGGGGTGCATCCGTGCGCGGCTGTCACGAACAGGGCGTACGTAACAAATCCCCGTACCGGCGTTGACGACTCGTGACCGCCTGAACACGCTTGTGGGCGACGATTCGCCGCGAGGGGACGGCGAGGGCCTGGGTGACGGCGGCCCTCGTCGAGTGTGGGTCGCACCCGGTGGGCGGCGCGTGCGCGCGACGGTGGGGGGAGGCGCGCCGCCGGCCGGTCAATGCCCCGCGTGCGGGGGCCGTGGGCAGGGACGCTCGGCGGTGCCCGTCAGAGGACGGCCACGGGGGCCACCGGGGTGCCCGTCGCGCCGACGAACGGCTCGGGCATCGCCGACAGCAGGAACGCGTACCGCCTCTCTTGTCCACAGGCTGTGGACAACTCTTCGAGATTCCAGTTCTGGCCCTGGAGCATCCCCATCTCCACCAGGTCCAGGGCGTGCACGGGCAGCCACAGATTCTCCGACTCGGGCGGAAACATCTCAAAAGTGAGCGTATCGTTCGCGACCGCCGCCACATCGCGCGCGTGGAACCACTCCGGCGTGCGGAGGGACAACCCAGGCGACGGATAGCCGTACCCGTGCCTGTCCCCGGCCAGATACACCTGCACCTGCCCGGTCCGCACCAGCACGACGTCCCCGGCCCGGACCCGCACTCCGCCGAACTCCTCGGCCGCCTCCAGGTCCTCCGGCGTGACCGCGTGGTCCCCCGCCAGCCGGTCCATGCCACGCGCGCGTGCCACGTCCAGCAGCACCCCGCGCGAGACGATGTGCCGCGTCTTGTCGATCCCGCCGAACTCGGCACCGCCGTGCGCGGTGACCGTGTGCGCCGGGCGGCCGTTGTAGAGCTTCCCGGAGTGCGAGACATGGGTGAGCGCGTCCCAGTGGGTGCCCGCCTGCAGACCCATGGTCACCGCGTCGTCGCTGCACGCCACCGTGCCCGGCCCGAAGAGTTCCTGGTTGATCTGGACCATGACGTGCAGCGGGTTGACCCGCCCGGGGATCATGCCGGTCTGCACGCCGTCCTGCCGGAGGGGGAGCGCGAGGGGGACACGGCGTCCGGTGCGGACACAGGCGGCGGCCTCACGGACGACCTCGTCGGTGATCAGGTTCAGGGTGCCGATCTCGTCGTTTGCCCCCCAACGCCCCCAGTTGTTCACGCGCTTGGCGATCTCGTGGAACTCCTCCGGCAGTGCCATCCGGTGCCTCCCCGGGGCTTGTGTCCGCGCATCCGACGCGCCATAAAATCTAACGGTCCGTCAGAAATCGTGGGAAGGGGCCGGGCGTGGGGAACTTCTTGGCAGGAAAGGTCGTCACCGTCACGGGCGCCGGGCGGGGCATCGGCCGGGCGGTCGCACGGGCGGCTGCCGCCGAGGGGGCGAAGGTCGTCGTCAACGACTACGGCGTCTCCGTCGACGGCGCCTCACCCACCAGCGAGGTCGCCGAGGCCGTCGTCAAGGAGATCGAGGCGGCGGGCGGGGAGGCGGTGGCGGTCGCCGACGACATCTCCACGATGGCGGGCGGGCAGCGGGTGGTCGACGTGGCGCTGACCTCGTACGGCCGTCTCGACGGGGTCGTGTGCGTGGCCGGGATCCTGCGCGAACGCATGCTGTTCAACATGACCGAGGAGGAGTGGGACCCCGTGCTCGCCACCCACCTCAAGGGCACGTTCACCGTCTTCCGGGCGGCGTCCGCGGTCATGCGAAAGCAGCGCGCCGGCACGCTGATCGGGTTCACCAGCGGCAACCATCAGGGTTCCGTGTCCCAGGCCAACTACAGCGCGGCAAAGGGCGGGATCATCTCGCTCGTCCGCAGCGCGGCCCTCGGCCTGCACAAGTACGGGGTGACCGCCAACGCGGTGGCGCCGGTGGCTCGTACGCGGATGTCGGCGAACGTTCCCATGGAGCTGGCGGAGATCGGCGAGCCGGAGGATGTGGCCGCGCTGGTGGTGTACCTGCTGTCCGACCAGGCTGCCGCGCAGGGCGTCACCGGGCAGGTGTACACCGTCGCGGGGCCGAAGATCGCGGTGTGGGCGCAACCGAGGGAACTCCGGGCCGCGTATGCCTCCGGCGGTTGGACACCGGAGAGGATCGCGGAGTTTCTGCCGGGGTCCGTGGGGGTGGATCCGATGCCGATGCTTGCGCGGCTGGCGGCGATGGAAGAGGCGGCTCGGGGTGGGTCTCGGCCGAACACCTGATAGCTCGGGGTGCGTTGGTGTTCGGCGACTGCGGGTGCGGTGTGGCTTGTCGCGCAGTTCCCCGCGCCCCTTCGGGGCGCTCCGATGGCCCCCCAATTCGAAGGCGGTCCAACAATGGATTTCGGGTTCAGTCAAGAGGACGAGGACTTTCGTGCCGAGGCCCGCGCATGGCTGGCGGCGAACGCCGACCCCGCCACGGACCGCCGTACCTGGGAACGCACCCTCGGCAAAGCCGGCTGGATCGGGCTCGGCTGGCCGGAGTCGGGCCACGGGAACCGCATGGCCACCCTCACCCAGCAGGTCGTCTGGGCCGAGGAGTACGCCCGGTCGGCCGCCCCTCCGCGTTCGGGGCACATCGGGGAGAACCTGCTCGCCCCCACCCTCATCGCCCACGGCACAGAGGAGCAGAAGTCCCGCTTCCTGCCGCCCGTCGCGGCCGGTGAGGAACTGTGGTGTCAGGGATACAGCGAGCCCGGCGCGGGATCGGACCTGGCCGGAGTGCGGACGGCGGCCGTGCGGGAGGGGGACCGCTACCGGATCACTGGGCAGAAGATCTGGACCTCGCTCGCCCATGAGGCCGACTGGTGCTTCGTACTGGCCCGTACCGACCCGGAGTCCAGCCGCCACCACGGGCTCAGCTTTCTGCTCGTCCCCATGGACCAGCCCGGCCGTATCGAGGTCCGCCCGATCCGGCAGATGACCGGCACCAGCGACTTCAACGAGGTTTTCTTCGAGGGGGCGCACGCGCGCGTGGAGCACGTCGTGGGAGGGGAGGGGCGGGGGTGGTCGGTGGCCATGGGGCTTCTCGGGTTCGAGCGCGGGGTGTCCACGCTCGCCCAACAGATCGGGTTCGCCGAGGAGTTGGCCAGGGTCGTACGGGCGGCGTTGGAGACGGGGGCGGAGGCGGACCCCGTCGTACGGTCGCGGCTCGTGCGGCAGTGGGCCGAGCTGCGGACCATGCGCCGGCACGCCCTGCGCACCCTCGGCGGCTCGGCCGGCCCCGGCGCGCCCAGCGTGGCCAAGCTGCTCTGGGCCGGCTGGCACCAGCGGCTCGGTGAGCTGGCGATGCAGGTCAGGGGAGCGGCGGCCACCGTCGGCCCCACGGACTGGTCTCCTTCGTCGCCGTATGAACTCGGCGCGGACGAGCACCTGTTCCTCTTCTCCCGGGCCGACACCATCTACGGCGGTTCGGACCAGGTCCAGCGCACGATCATCGCCGAGCGCGTGCTCGGTCTGCCCAGAGAGCCCAAGGGGGCCGTGTGATGCGTGGTGTGGTGTTCGACGGCAAGCAGGTGCAGGTGGTCGACGATCTCGCGGTGCGCGAGCCGGGGCCGGGCGAGGTGCTGGTGACGATTGCGGCGGCGGGACTGTGCCACAGCGATCTGTCCGTGGTGGACGGCACCATTCCGTTCCCGGTGCCGGTGGTGCTGGGGCACGAGGGCGCCGGGGTCGTGGAAGCGGTCGGCGCGGGCGTCACCCATGTCGCGCCCGGCGACCATGTGGCGCTGTCCACGCTCGCCAACTGCGGCACGTGCGCGGAGTGCGACCGGGGCCGGCCGACGATGTGCCGGCAGGCCATCGGGCGCCCGGGCAAGCCCTTCACCCGGGGCACCGACCTGGTGCACCAGTTCGCCTCCAACTCGGCGTTCGCCGAGCGCACGGTCGTCAAGGCCGTGCAGGCGGTGCGGATCCCCAAGGACATCCCCCTGGAGTCGGCCGCGCTGATCGGGTGCGGTGTGCTCACGGGCGTGGGGGCCGTGCTGAACCGGGCCCGGGTGGACCGAGGGGACAGCGTCGTCGTCATCGGGACCGGCGGGATCGGGCTGAACGTGCTGCAGGGCGCGCGGCTCGCGGGGGCGCTCAGGATCGTCGCCGTGGACGCCAACCCGGCCAAGGAGGAGATGGCGCGGCAGTTCGGCGCGACCGACTTCCTGACCTCGACGAAGGGCGTGAAGGACATCCTGCCCACGGGCACCGACCACGCCTTCGAGTGCGTGGGCCGGGTGGAGCTGATCCGGCAGGCGATCGACCTCCTCGACCGGCACGGCCAGGCCGTCCTGCTCGGCGTGCCCCCTGCCACCGCCGAGGCGTCCTTCCGCGTCTCCTCCCTCTACCTGGACAAGTCCGTCCTGGGCTGCCGCTACGGCTCCTCGCGCCCCCAGCGGGACATCGCCCTGTACGCCGAGCTGTACCGCCAAGGCCGCCTGCTGCTCGACGAGTTGGTGACGGCGGTCCACCCGGTGGAGGACTTCGCCAAGGCCCGCGCGGACGCGGAGGCGGGGCGGGTGGCGCGGGCGGTGCTCACGTTCTGAGTTCCGGAGGAAGAGTCATCCAGAAGCGAGTTGTCCTCGGGCGAGTTGTCCACGGGCCGGTCCAGCGCCCACCGTCCTGGACCGACCTACTGACTCCGTCCTTCCGTCCTGGACCGCCGTCCCGGTCACACCCGCCCGGAAGGTCCGCCGGTATGCCGTAGGGGTCACCCCGAGCGCCTGCTGGAGGTGCTGGCGCATCGACTGAGCGGTGCCGAAGCCCGCCTCGCGGGCCACCTGGTCGATGGAGAGGTCGGTGGTCTCCAGCAACTGGCGGGCGCGTTCGACGCGCTGCTGGGTGAGCCACTGCCCGGGGCTGATCCCGACCTCCTCGCGGAAGCGGCGGGTGAAGGTGCGGACCGACATGGCCTCCTGCTCGGCCATGTCCCGCAGTTGGATCGGCTCGTGGAGGCGGCCGAGCGCCCAGGCGCGGGCAACGGTCGTCGTGGCCAGCTGCGGGTCGGGGACCGGGCGGTGGATGTACTGGGCCTGGCCGCCGTCGCGGTGCGGCGGTACGACCGTGCGCCGGGCCACCTCGTTGGCCACCGCCGTACCGAAGTCGCGGCGCACCATGTGCAGGCACAGGTCGATCCCGGCGGCCACGCCGGCCGAGGTGAGCACGTCGCCGTCGTCGATGAACAGTACGTCCGCGTCCATCTTGACCTGCGGGAACATGCGCTGGAAGTGCTCGGCGTCGGCCCAGTGCGTGGTCGCCGGGCGGCCGTCGAGGTATCCGGCGGCCGCGAGGACGTAGACGCCGGTGCAGATGGAGGCGAGCCGGGTGCCGGGGCGGATGCGGGCGAGGGCGGCGGCCAGCTCGTCGGTCAGCCGGCCTTCCTCGAAGACCGGGCCGAGTTCGTACGACGCCGGGACGATCACCGTGTCGGCGCCGGCCAGCGCCTCCGGGCCGTTCGGGACGTGCACGGCGAAGTCGGCGTCGGTCTCGACCGGGCCGGGCGGCCGTACCGAGCAGGTCGCGACCTCGTACAGGTGCCGGCCGTGCTCGTCCTTGGGGCGGCCGAAGATGCGGTGCGGGATGCCCAGCTCGAAGGGGAGCAGGCCGTCGAGGGCGAGGACGACGATGCGATGCGGACGGAAACCCGCGGCTTCCTCGGATTCCTCGGTGACAGCAGTCATGGCCCGATTCTAGCGAATACTGTCTCTCGGGCCACTCGATGTGCGCACATGAAAAAAGCATGCTGTATGACGTGACTCAGACAAGCCCAGCCGCAGCCCCCGTCCAGGTCGCCCCACCCGCCCGGCGCCGCCGTGTGCACCGGGCGTGGTTCGTCGCCGCCGTCACCTTCGTCACGATCATCGGCGCGGCCGCCTTCCGTTCCCTGCCCGGCCTGCTCATCGACCCGCTGCACCAGGAGTTCGGCTGGTCGCGCGGCACGATCGGCGCGGCCGTCTCCATCAACCTCGCGCTCTACGGCCTCACCGCCCCCTTCGCCGCCGCGCTGATGGACCGCTTCGGCATCCGCCGGGTGGTCGCCGTCGCGCTGACCGTGATCGCGGTCGGCTCGGGCCTGACCGTGTGGATGACGGCGGCCTGGCAGCTGTGGCTGTGCTGGGGCCTGCTGGTGGGACTGGGCTCGGGCTCGATGGCGCTCGCCTTCGCCGCGACGGTCACCAACCGGTGGTTCACCGAGCGGCGTGGCCTGGTCAGCGGCATCCTGACCGCCGCGTCCGCCTCCGGCCAGCTGATCTTCCTGCCGGTGCTGTCCTGGCTGACCGAACACCACGGCTGGCGCCCGGCCGCCGTGACGGTCGCCCTGGCCGCGCTCGCCGTCGTCCCCTTCGTGTGGATCCTGCTGCGCGACCACCCGGCCGACATCGGCCAGAAGCCGTACGGCGCCCGGGAGTTCGTGCCCAAGCCCGCGCCGGTGACCGGTGCCGCCCGCCGCACGATGAAGGTGCTTTCCACCTCCGTCCGCACCGGCACCTTCTGGCTGCTCGCCGGCACCTTCGCGATCTGCGGCGCCTCCACCAACGGCCTGATCCAGACCCACTTCGTGCCCGCCGAGCACGACCATGGCATGCCCGTCACGACGGCGGCCTCGCTGCTCGCGGTCATCGGCGTGTTCGACGTGGCCGGCACGATCGCCTCCGGCTGGTTCACCGACCGCTTCGAACCGCGCCGCCTACTGGCGGTGTACTACGCCCTGCGCGGCCTCTCCCTGCTCTTCCTCCCGATGCTGCTGGGACCCGCCGTCCACCCGCCGATGCTCTTCTTCATCGTCTTCTACGGCCTGGACTGGGTGGCCACCGTCCCGCCGACCCTCGCGCTGTGCCGCGAGCAGTTCGGCGAGGACAGCGCCATCGTCTTCGGCTGGGTGCTCGCCTCCCACCAGATCGGCGCGGCCCTCGTCGCCTACCTCGGCGGCCTCGCCCGCGACGTCTTCGGCTCCTACGACCTCGTCTGGTACGCCGCCGGCACGCTGTGCGCGGCGGCGGCCCTGATGTCCCTGGTGATCCGCCGGTCGGCTCCGTCGGTTCCGGTGGCCGCCGTATCCTGAAGGTGTCTGCCGGAGAGGGAAGTTGATGACATTCGGCATGGTCCTCGGCGACGCGTTCCTCGTGCCCGCCCACGCAGGAACCACCTCACGAGGAGCATGCCGCGTCCCTGGTCCGCTGGACCGAGAGCGAAACCCGTTGCGAACCCCTCTCCGTCCGCCGGCACTCTGAGAGCGGTTTTTCGCCACCCCGGCGGCTGGCGGTGCGCCGACCTTCGTGCCGGCGGAGGCGAAAGCCGCGCGAGCCCGGACTCAGTCCCGCTCGCCGCCGTCCCGGCTGCCGGTGAACCGTCGGGCAGGCTCTAGGGGTGGCCGATTCGGGCGAACCGCCCACGATGGAAGAGGAGCGGTTCGCCCGGCTCCTCCGTGCCGAGGGCGTCCACCCGGCCCACGACGATCAGGTGGTCGCCCCCGGTGTGTACGGCGTGGACGGTGCAGTCGATCCAGGCGGCGGCACCGGCCAGCCGCGGCGAGCCGGACACGGGCGCCGCGTCGTACGCCACCCCCGCGAACTTGTCCGCGCCGCTCACCGCGAAGGCCCGGCACAGCTCGCCCTGGCCGGCGCTGAGCACGTTGACGCAGAAGACGCCCGCGCGGGCGATGCGCGGCCAGGTGGTCGACGTACGGCCCACCATGAAGCAGACCAGGGGCGGTTCAAGGGAGAGGGAGGCGAAGCTCTGGCAGGCGAAACCCGCGGGTCCGTCCTCTTCCTCGGCGGCCGGTGCCGTGATCACGGTCACACCGCTCGCGAAGCTCCCCAGCACCCGCCGGAACTCGCTCGGGTCCACCGGAGCCCGCTCGTCCTCCCGTACGCACCGCAACTCCGGCCGCGGCAACGGTTCCACGGGCCTGCGCCCCAGATACCGGACGGCGGCGGCCGCCGCCCCAGCGTGTCCCATCACGCCATTCATTGAAGCTGACGGAGCGTCAGAGGGGAAGCCTGGTGACGGGCCTCGTACAGGCACTTCGTAGGGTGCGGCCATGGGGTGGGAGAAAACGCGTGAGCGGGTACGGGTGGCCCGGAGCGATCTGGCCGCGGCGATCCCGGTGAACGCGGCGCAGCTGCCGGCGGCCTGGCTGCTGTGGTGGATCTGGACCAGCAGCCAGGACCAGTACGGGACCGGCTACATCGGCGCACTCGGGATCGCCTGTCTGCTGGTCTTCGCCCCGCTGCTGCTGCCGTTCCTCGGCCTGCTGCTCTCGGCCGTGCTGACGCTGCCCGCGATCGTGCTCGCCCGCCCGGCGCTCCGGCGGTTCGGCGGGCCGGAGTGGGCCTGGCGCGTGATCGGGGCCGCGGCCACGGCCCTCGGCTGGGGCGCGGTGACGACGGCACTCTTCGGCCGGCCCTTCGTCACCGCGGCGTCGGTCCTCACCGCCCTGGGCCTGCTGCCCGCGCGCGGCATCGCCTACGTCCGCACGCGCCCCTGGTCGGTGTGGGGCGTGTGGTGGCGCTCGGCACTCGCCTGCGCCGGCCTCTTCGCCCTGACCCTCGGTGGCGGGCTCGCGGCCTCCGCGGCCGGCCTGATCCCGCAGTACGAGCCGCCCGAGCTGACCCGCGCCCAGCTCACCGGCGTCTGGCGCGGCGACGACGGCGCGGAGCTCCGCCTCACCCCCGACGGCCGGGCAGCGGCCCGCAGACTCCCGACCGAACCCACGGACGACGACTGGTCGGCCCCGGACTACAAGGACTACGTCGTCTGCGCGGGCTCCGGCACCTGGAAGCCCGACCCCGGCACGGACGACACCGACCGCGCCGGCATCCTCCTGCACCTCGACACCGACTGCGGCCTGGACACCCGCTGGTCCGTCAGCGGCACCGAGTCCGCGCCCCAGCTGTACGTCCTCTTCGGCGACCCGGACGCCGGCACCCTCCGGACCCTGGACCGCGCCGGGGACTGAGCCCTCACCGCCCCCGGAACTCCGGCCCCCGGCGCTCCGCGAACGCCCGCAGGCCCTCCCCGGCGTCCTCGGTCGTCATGTTGAGCTCCTGTGCCCAGGCCTCCGCGGCGAAGGCGGCGGCCCGGTCGGACTCCAGGGACGTGTTCACCAGGTGCTTGGTCATGGCCAGGGCGCGGGTAGGGGCGGAGGCCAGCCGGGTCGCCCACTCCCGGGTCGTCTTCGTCAGGTCGGCGTCGGGTACGACCCGGTTGACCAGGCCCAGGCGTTCCGCGTCCGCCGCCGACACCGCGTCGCCGAAGAACATCAGCTCCTTCGCCCGCTGGGGGCCCAGCAGACGGGGCAGCAGGTACGCCCCGCCCGCGTCCGGTACCAGCCCGCGCCGTACGAACACCTCGATGAAACGGGCCGACTCGGCGGCCAGGACCAGGTCGCAGGCGAACGCCAGATGCGCGCCGAGGCCCGCCGCCGTGCCGTTCACGGCGGCGATCACCGGCTTCTCGCAGTCCAGGACGGCCGCGATCAGGCGTTGGGCGCCCTGGCGCAGCATCCGGGCCACGTCGCCGGGCAGCCGGTCGCCGCCGGTGCCGCCTCTCAGGTCCGCGCCCGCGCAGAAGCCCCGGCCCGTTCCGGTCAGCACCACCGCCCGGACGTCCGGGTCGGCCGACGCCTGCGCGAGCAGGTCGATCAGCCGGTCCCGGAGTGCCGGAGTGAGGGCGTTGAGGGACTCGGGACGGTTCAGGGTGAGGTGGGCGACCTGCTCACTCCGCTCGGTCTCCAGCTCGCTCATCGGCACACCACCAGCGCGTCCAGCGCCACCGCGCCCTGCCCCCGGGGAAGCACCATCAACGGGTTGATGTCCAGCTCGGCGATGTGCTCACCCAGTTCGAGCGCCATGCGCTGGACCCGCAGGATCACCTCGACCAGCGCGTCCCGGTCGGCGGGCGGGCGGCCCCGGACGCCGTCCAGCAGGGCCCGGCCCCGGAGCTCGGTGAGCATGGCGCGGGCCTGGTCCTCGCCGAAGGGCGGGACACGGACCGCCGAGTCGCGCAGGACCTCCACCAGGACCCCGCCGAGACCCACCGTCACCGTCGGTCCGAACAGGTCGTCGTGGGTCATCCCGAGGACCATCTCCACGCCCTGCTCGACCATCTGGCACACCAGGATCCCGTCCAGCGAGACACCCTCGTAGCGGGCGATGTCGATCAGCTCGCGGTAGGCGTCCCTGACCTGGCTGGCCGACGTCAGACCGATCTTCACCAGGCCCAGTTCGGTCTTGTGGGCGATCTGGGCGCCGGAGGCCTTCATCACCACCGGGTAGCCGACCTGCGCCGCCGCCCGGACGGCCGCCGCCGCGCTGGTCACCAGCTGCTCGCGCGGCACCCGGATGCCGTAGGCGCGCAGCAGTTGCTTGGCCCCGTGCTCGCTGAGCTGCTGGCCGGGGCGCATCAGGGCCTCGGCCTTGCGGAAGGAGAGGGAGGGGGTGCGGGGGGCTTCGTCGAAGGGGGAGCGGTAGTCGCTCACGAAAGCGTGGTGGTCCAGCCAGGCGCGGACGGCCTTGAGGCAGTTGCCCACCGTGCGGAAGGTCGCCACCCGGGAGGAGCCGAGCAGGACCTCGCGGTAGGCCGCCTCCGTGCCCACCGGCGAACCCCACACCACGCACACCAGCTTGTCCGTCTGCTCGGCCGCCTCGACCAGATCCGCCACCAGTTTGTCGCTCAACGGCGGGAAAGGGCCGGTGATCGGGCAGATCAGGACGCCGATCGCCGGGTCGGCGAGGATCGCGTCGATGATCTTCCGGCCGCGCCGGTCGCCCACCGGATGCCCGCCGTTGTCCACCGGGTTGGCCACGCTCAGGTACTCCGGTATCCACTGGTGCAGCTCGGCCTGCTTGGCCTCCGACAGGCGGGGAAGCCGGAGTCCGGCCGCCGTCGCCAGATCGGCGGCATGCGCGCCGGTGCCGCCGGAGATCGAGTACACCGCGACCCCCTCCGCCAGCGGCGCTCGCGCCCGCGCCAACAGGGCCGAGGTGTCCTGGAGTTCGTCGAGACCGTCGACCCGTACGACCCCGAACTGGCGCATCGCCGCGTCCACCACGTCGTCGGCGCCCGTGAGCTTGCCGGTGTGCGAGGCGGCCGTGCGCGCGCCGGTCTCGGTGCGGCCCACCTTCACCG
This sequence comes from Streptomyces sp. NPDC052107, assembly GCF_040680215.1. Taxonomy (NCBI): domain Bacteria; kingdom Bacillati; phylum Actinomycetota; class Actinomycetes; order Kitasatosporales; family Streptomycetaceae; genus Streptomyces; species Streptomyces sp. NPDC052107. The sequence goes on along the minus strand of NZ_JBFAWG010000003.1, from coordinate 72,179 downwards.
CGACCACCGGCACCCCGCGGCGGGCGGCGCGGTCGGCGGCCAGCAGGAAGGCGCGGCCGTCCTTAAGGCCCTCCACGTAACAGGCGATGGCGCCGACCTCGGGCTGCTCGGCGAACCAGGAGAGGAAGTCGGCGGTCTCCAGGTCGGCCTCGTTGCCGGTCGGTGCCCAGTGCGAGAGACGGATGCCCAGCTCCTGGAGCGAGAAGACCGGGCGGCCCTGGTGGCCCGACTGAGTGATCAGGGCGATCGCCGGACCGGTGAGGTCCTCGCGGAAGTGCTCGAAGGCGTTGAGGTTGGTGTTCGGGCCGAGGAGCCGGATCCCCGAGCGGCGTACGGCGTCCGCCAGGCGCTCCTGTGCCTCGGCGCCCGCCTCGCCCGTCTCGGCGAACCCGGAGGCGAAGGCGACCGCGAACTTCACCTTGGCGTCGGCGAGTTCCCCGATCACCGGCAGCGGGTCGGCCACCAGCAGCACGGCCAGGTCGATCTGTCCGGGCGGCAGTTCGGCGACGGAGGCGGCGCAGGGCACGCCGAAGACCGAGGGACGGGTCGGATGCACCGGGTGCACACGTGCGCCGACCCGCTCGGCCCAGGCCAGCAGCTGCCGGGTGATCCCGGTGTTCGGGCGTCCCTCCGCGTCCGAGGCGCCGATCACGGCGACCGACTCGGGCCGGAAGAAGCGGCTCAGGTCCGGAACGTCCGCGTACAGCGGCCGCCCGCTGACGTCCAGGTCGCCGACCTGGTCGTGGACGACGGGTCCGGGCCGCTGCTCGCCGCACGCGATGACCCGGGCCCGGCGGGAGTCGGTGGTGAGGGTGCCGTGGGTTGATCCAAGCATCGGTCCGCCCGCTCCTGTGAGACAGCACAAGTAAACTGACGCTCTGTCAGATTACTGAACTGACGAAGCGTCAGGAACTGGTCGGACCGAGCAAAGTTACCGACGGGTGCGCAGCGGTGGTGTCACCGGCGCGTGCGCAGCTGCCTGGCCGCCTCCTTCGCGATCTTCCCCGCGTCGAGCGCCATCTCCCGGAACATCCCGCTGATCGGGTTGGTGAACCCGGTGAAGTACAGACCCGGCGCCTGCGCCGGCGCCCGGCCGCCGTGCACGACCGGCTTGCCGCGCCCGTCCAGCACCCCGAGATGCCCGACCAGACCCTCCAGCGCCCGCGTGTACCCGGTGGCCGCGATCACGGCGTCCGGCTCGATCCGGCTGCCGTCGGCGAGGACGACCTTTCCGGGGTTCCCGTCCTCGAAGGACTCGACGGCGGCCACGATCTCCACCTTCCCCTTGCGTACGGCGTCGATCAGACCCACGTCCTGCACCGGGACGGCGCCCTGCCGGACCCTGCTGTACATCCCGGTGTCGGGGCGCGGCAGCCCGTGGGCCGACAGGTCGGGCACGCCGAGCCGGCCCATCGACCTGGCGAGCTGGTCCACCAGCCGTACCGGCAGCCTCCGTACCAGGACACCCGAGTACTGCGCGGGCCAGCCGAGCGTCGTACGGCGCACGATGTGCGGGACGGTGCGGACCGCCAGCCGCACCCGAGCGGCCCCGCCCTCCACCAGGTCCACGGCGATCTCGGCGCCGGTGTTGCCGACGCCGACGACCAGGACGTCCCGGCCCGCGTACGGCTCGGCGTTGCGGTAGGCGCCGGCGTGCAGGAACTCCCCGCCGTACCGCGCCAGGCCCGGCCAGTCGGGGATGTGCGGGGTGTGGTTGTAGCCGGTGGCGACGACCACCGCGCTACCGGTCAGCTCGCGCCCGCCGGAGGCGTGCAGCAGCCAGCCGGTGCCGTCCCCGGTCGGCTCGACGCGGAAGACCTCCACGCCGGTGACGATCTCCAGCTCGTGGTGCTCGGCGTACTTCTCCAGATAGCGCACCACGTTGTCGCGGGACACCCAGCGCCCGAACTTCCGGGGGATCTTCAGGCCCGGCAGCGCGGACAGCCGCCGGGTGGTGTGCAGACGCAGACGGTCGTAGTGGCCGTGCCAGGAGTTGCCCACGCCGTCGGCCCGCTCCAGCACCACGGCCCGTATGCCCCGTGCCCGCAGTGCGTACGCGGCGGCCAGACCGCCCGGACCGGCGCCGATGACGTAGACCGGGCGGTCGGCGGGCGTGACGGAGAGCTGTACGGGAGCGGAACGGGAGTCGGCCATGTCCGGGAGCGTAATCACGCACCCGGTTGATGGGTCTCGGTCAAGACCGGAATTGGTTGCGGATTGATCACGTGTGTGGAGAAGTGCCCGCTACAGGTGGCGTAGCCCACACGGATGAGGGGGAAGTGCGCGCCGCCGGGCTGAGGTTGCGCAGGGACCCGGCGGCGCTTGCCCTGCCGGTCACCGCTTCCTGGCGCGGTGCCCGGTGACCTTGCCGATCCACGTGATGAAGTCGCCCGGGTCGGTGTTGGCGCCGTGGCCCTGGTCCCAGTAGTAGAGGTGGTCGACCTCGTCGCCGCGGCCGGCCGCGGCGGCGGCCAGGTTCGCCGAGATGGCGTGCGAGGTGTCGGAGTCCTTGGTGCCGAGCCGGATCCACCCGTGCTTCGAGCTGTGCGGGTTGCCAGCTGCTGAGGATGTCTGCTGCTGAGCCCGGTCGTGCCGTTCTTCGTGCCCTACGCGGTGAAGCGCCGGGCTTCGGCGGTGGGCTTTACGCAGGATCTGACGTACCGTCAGATCCATGGACTCCATATGGCTGGACGGCGCTCAGTGGCTGGCGGTGCTGCGGATCGGTCTCGGTCTGTGGTGGCTGGAGAGCTGGCGGCACAAGGACAAGAAGGCCTGGTTCGAGCGGGGCAGCGGCATCGCGTGGGCGGCGGAGATCGCGGAGAAACACCGCTGGGCGCCGGTGCGGACGGGATTCGAGACGGTGGTCAAGCCGTACCCGAAGGTGATGGCGTACGTCGTCGCCTACGCCGAACTCTCCCTGGGCCTCGGCCTGATCCTCGGCTTTCTGACCCCGATTGCGCTGCTGGGCGGACTGCTGCTGAACGCGGTCTACTTCGTGCTGATGATCCACGACTGGGCCGAGCAGGGCCAGAACTCGATGATGGCGCTCATCTCGCTCGTCGGGTTCTTCGGTATGGCGTGGCAGACCTGGTCGCTGGATGCCTGGCTGGGGTGGTTCTGATGCGGTCGATGGCTCTTCGGGACGGGTGGTTCTGATGGCCGCGGTCCGCTACGACCTTCCGGAGCCCGACGCCTTCACGCGCCCCTACTGGGAGGCGGCCGCGCGGGGCCGGCTGCTGATCCGCCGCTGCGCGGCCTGCGGCCTCGCCCACCACTACCCGCGCGAGTTCTGCCCGCACTGCTGGAGCGAGGAGGTGGCCTGGGAGGAGGCGAGCGGCCGTGCCGTGCTCTACACCTGGTCCACCGTCCACCGCAACGACCTGCCGCCCTTCCGCGAGCGCACGCCGTACGTGGCCGCGGTGGTCGATCTGGCGGAGGGCCCGCGGATGATGACACAGGTGGTGGAGTGCGCGGCCGCGGACCTGCGGGCCGGGCTTCAGCTACGGGTGACGTTCGTGGAGGGGGTGGCGGTGTTCCGTCCGGGGGGTTGAGGTGGGAAGGGGCGCGGGGTTCGGTCCAGGGGGCAGAGGTGGCGAGGGGGGGTCGGGGGTCGGTCCGGGGGTTGAGGTGGGGAGGGGGGAGCTGGGGAGGGTTCGGGGGTTGGGCTGGGGAGGGGGAGCCGGGGTGCCGTCCGGAGGGCTGAGCTGCCGTGGGAAAACCGGTGTGCCTTCCGGGCGTTGGCGTCGATCATGGTCGTATGCGCCCTGAGAACTGGTATCTCACCGAAGACCTGGACGAGTTCCTCTCCCGCGCGGGCGAGTTCCTGCGCTCCCGGCCGGCGCTGCACACGGTGCCGTTGACGGTGACGGACGCGCTGCGGCGGCGCGGGCTGTACCTCTACGGCCAGCAAGCGCCCCTCTTCGGCCTGCTGGAAGCGGACGACGGCACGGCACGGGTGGCCCTGCTCCACACTCCGCCCTTCCAGATCAACGTCACCGCGCTCACCCCGGAGGAGGCCGACGCCCTGGCGGTCCGGTTCGCCGAGCTGGGCCGCTCACTCCCCGGAGTCTTTGGGCCGAAGGACGCGACGGAGGCCTTCGCGGCGGCCTGGCAGCGGCGTACCGGTACGGCGGTCGCAGCCGACAAGCGTCAGCGGCTCTACCGGCTGGGCGAGTTGACCGTACCCGAGCCCCGGCCGCAGGGGCGGGCGCGGATCGCCGGGCCCGCGGACCGGGATCTGCTGATCCGCTGGTTCGAGGAGTTCGAGGAGATCACCGGCGGCGTCGGCCAGGATCCGGGCAACTGGGCAGACGCCCGTATCTCCTACGGCGGCGTCACCCTCTGGGAAACCGACGACGGCACTCCGCTCGCCATGGCCGGAGCCACCCCCGAGACGGCCGGCCAGGTCCGTATCGCCCCCGTCTACACCCCCGCGGACCTGCGCGGACGCGGATACGCGGGCGCGGCCACGGCGGAGGTGAGCCGGGCCGCGCGCGAGACCGGGGCTTCGGAGATCCTGCTCTTCACCGACCTCGACAACCCGACGAGCAACGGCCTGTACCAGCGGATCGGCTACCGGCCGGTGGCGGACTTTGCGGTGTGGCGGTTCGGCGACTGAGGCGGCCGGGGTCCCGGAGCGTCCGGCAGGGCTACCCGCGCCCCGCCCGTACCGCCCCCGCGCTCGCCGTCACCACCAGGACGATGGCCAGGCACTGGGCGGCCGACAGGGTCTGGCCGAGGACCAGGAAGCCGGCCAGGGCCGCGATCGCCGGGGCCAGGCTCATCAGGATCGCGAAGGTCGGGGCGGGCAGCCGGCGCAGGGCCAGCAGCTCCAGGGTGTACGGCAGGCCCGAGGACAGCAGGGCCACGGCCAGCCCGAGCCCCAGCGCCCCCGGCCGCCGCCGCGCTGGCCGCCGTAGACACCGCCCTCGACCCCGGCGCGCTGACCGCGATGCCGCTGCGCCTCGGCCATTCCTGGGCGGCGCTCGGCAGGTTCACCGTCCCGCTGCTGCGCCGCTGGGACGAGGAACATCCCGACGTGCCGCACCAGCTGCGCCGCGTCGACGACCGTACGGCCGGGCTCACCCGGGGCAAGGTCGACGTCGCGCTGCTGCGCGGCGCGGTGACGGTGCCGGGGCCGGCGGCCGAACTGCTGCTGCAGGAGGCGCGGATCGCGGTGGCGCCGGCGGACAGCGGCCTCGCCGCGCGCGACACCCTCACGCTCGCCGACCTGACGGCCTGGCCGATCGCCCTGAACACGGTGGCGGGCACCACCACGCTCGACCTCTGGCCCGCCGGAGCGCGGCCCACGGCGACGATCGAGGTCACCAACACGGACGAATGACTCACGGCCATCGCGGCCGGGCGGGCGGTGGGCATCACGACGACGGCGACACCGGGTGTCCACACGCACCCCGCGATCGCCTTCCGCCCCCTGACCGACGCCACTCCGGTCCCCCTCCTCCTCGCCTGGCACCGAGGCACCCCGACGCACCCGGCGATCCCGGACCTGGTGCGATTGGCCCGCCGGCTGGTGGCGGAGGCGTGAGCGCGCCGCAGGGGCGCGGGGCCGTATCGATAATCAAGGCCAGAGCAACGTCCTGCTCCAGCCGAACCCCGTGCTCCGGTACTCCAGCCGTACGTGCCGCCTGTCCGCATCCCCCTGGAAGAACTCCACCGTCTCGGGTCGCAGCCGATACAGCGTCCAGGTGGGGGACGGCTCGGCAGGGTTCTCGCGCGCCCGCTCCCACGCGGCCTGGGACGCCCGCCGCAGCTCGTCCAGTGAGGACAGTTCCTCGCTCTGCCGACCGGTGAGCGCCGCGGCCAGCGCCCCCGTGGAGCGGGCCTGCAGGTCGGCCTGGCTCTCCCGGGACGGCGCCGCGGTCACCGGCCCGCGCAGCCGGACCTGGCGGCCCAGCACCGGCCAGTAGAAGGCCAGGGCCGCGTGGGGGTGTGCGCTCAGGGCCCGGCCCTTGCGGCTCGTGGCGTGCGTGCCGAAGGCCCAGCCGTCCGCGTCGGCGCCGTGCAGCATCACGATCCGTACGTCGGGCCTGCCCTCCTCGTCCACCGTGGCCAGCGACATCGTGTGCGGCTCCGGTTGCCCGGCCGCCACCGCGTCCGCGAACCAGCTCGTGAACAGGGGCAGCGGGGTCGGCGGTGCGGTGTCCGGGGCGAAGGGGCGCAGGTCCGTGACGTCCGGGTCCCATACCCGCAGCGACTTCAGCAGTGCGTGGAGATCCGTTTCCATGTGCCGAGTATCGCCACCGGACCGCCGTCGGCGCGGGCGAGGACGACCGGGCCGCCATCCGTTCGGCAGTCCTCCCGCGACGCACACGAGTGATTCCGGGTGCGGGGCCGCCGGAGCCCAGGGACGCTCGGAGCCACGGGCTCGGGAGTGACGGTGAGGGGCGATGATCGTAACGGTGGTGTCGATGCCCGAGATGACCATCACCCGTACGGATGTCTCGGAGGCGCGTGAGCGGCTGGCCGTCGACTCCTTCCTGCTCGTCGACATCGAGCTGCCGGAGCACGCGCCGGCGCAGGGCACACCGATCGCCGATCAGCTCGGCCTGGACGGCGAGGACCTGGACTGGTTCGGCAGGGAGGGCGAGCCCGCGCGGGCCGAGTTCCTGGGGGACCGGGCCGCCTTCGTCGTGCCGGTGGTGCACGAGGACGAGATCGCCCACCTCCACGTGGTGGTGACCGAGCGGTTCCTGGCCACCGTGCACCGGGGGCAGGCCGGACTGGCGAAGAACATCACCGCGGCGTTGCGGCACGAGCGGCCCGACGACACCGTGGCCGTGCTCTTCCTGCTGCTCCAGGAGGCCCTGGACACCTTCCGCCGGGCGGCCGTGCAGGCCCTGCTGCAGTCCGAGGAACTCGAGGACGACATGTTCGAGAGCCGGCGTCCCGAGCAGGTCTACCGGCTGGCGCAGCTGCGGCGGCGCTCCGCCCTCCTGCACCACGCCCTGCGGCCCTACCTCCAGGCGATCGACGAGATCCTCACCCGCCGGATGATGAGCCCCACCTTCCCCGAGGAGCGGCAACGGCGTGCCCAGGGGTTCCAGACCGCCGGAAGGCTGGTGCTCGCCGACGTCGAGTCCCTGCAGGACGCCACCCGCCGGGCCTTCGCCAGTTACTCCTCGCTCGTCGCGGGCGAGCAGAACGGTGTGATCAACCGGCTGGCCATCGTGTCGGTGATCTTCCTGCCGCTGTCGTTCATCACCGGGTTCTTCGGCATGAACTTCACGTTCCTGACGAACAGGCTGGAGACCAGGGACGAGTTCTGGCTGCTCGCCGTGGGGCTGCAGGTGGTCGTCCTGCTCGGCTCCCTCTACGTCCTGCACCGCACCCGCATCTGGCGCCGACTGCTGGAGGAGGACTGAAGAGGAGCCCTCACCGGCCCAGAACCACCGTCCCCGACGAGCAGAACCAGCCCCCCGTCCCGGACGCCACCCCCAGCCTCGGCAGCTGCCCGTCCCGCGTCCGCACCTGCCGCTCCCCGGCCTCCCCGCGCAGTTGCCGTACCGCCTCGACCAGCAGGAACAGCCCGCGCATTCCCGGGTGTTGAGCCGAAAGGCCCCCACCGTCCGTGTTCACCGGCAGGCCCCCGCCCCGCACCAGCAGGCGGCCCTTCTCCACGAACGCCCCGCCTTCGCCCTTCCCGCAGAAGCCCAGGTCCTCCAGGGTCACCAGGGTCATGTAGGTGAAGGCGTCGTAGATCTGGGCGAAGTCCATCTCCTCCGGCCTCGCTCCCGCCCGCTCGAAGGCCAGCCGTCCGCTCACCGCCGCCGGGGACACCGTGAAGTCCGTCCACTCGGACATCGCCGCGTGCGAGACGTGCTCCCCGGTGCCGAGGATCCAGACGGGGGACGTACGGCAGTCCCGTACGTACTCCTCGGCCGCCAGCAGGACCGCCGCGCCGCCGTCCGAGCGCAGACAGCAGTGCAGCTTGGTGAAGGGGTCGGCGATCACCGGGCCGTCCAGGACCTCCTCGACGGTGATCGGCTCGCGGAACATCGCCCCCGGGTTCAGCGCCGCGTTGGCCCGGGCCTGGACCGCCACCTCGGCCAACTGCTCGACGGTCGTACCGTGTTCGATCATGTGGCGGCGGGCGGCCATCGCGTACTTGGCGATCAGGGTGTGGCCGTAGGGGACCTCGAACTGGAGGGGACCGCGGGCGCCGAAGGACAGGTCGCCCGTCCTGCGGCCCGCCCTGATGTCCGCGCGTGCCGTCGAGCCGTAGACGAGGAGGACGGCGTTCGCGTGGCCCGCCGCTATCGCGTCCGCGGCGTGCGCGGCCATGACCTCCCAGGTCGAGCCGCCGACCGAGGTGGAGTCCACCCAGGTGGGGCGCAGGCCCAGATACTCGGCCACCTCCACCGGGGCCAGCGTGCCGAGGCCCGCCGAGGCGAGGCCGTCGACCCGGGCGCGGTCGAGCCCGGCGTCCGCGAGGGCGCGGCGGGCCGCCTGCGCGTGCAGGGTGTACGGGGTGGCGTCGTCCATGCGCCCGCAGTCGGAGAGGGCCACACCGACCACGGCGACGTTCCTGCTCCCAGCCGTCATGAATCTGACGGTACATCAGATACGGCGTCTCGCGGCAGGTGCCGTGGCCCTGGGCATCCCCGCGCCCGCGGCCTAATATGACGCTCCGTCAGATCGGCTCGGGAGGGATGAGGGACCCGCCATGGACACGCGCCTGACCGCCGAGCAGGACGAGATCCGCCGCACCCTGCGCGAGCTGCTGCACAAGCGGTGCGGCTCGCCCGAGCTGCGCACCGCCGTCGACAGCCCGGCCGGACACGACCCCCTCCTGTGGTCGGCCCTCGCCGACCCGCTCGGCCTGCCCGGGCTCGCCCTGCCCGAGCGGTACGGCGGCATCGGCTGCTCGGCCACCGAGCTGGCCCTCGCCTGCGAGGAGACCGGCCGGGCGCTCGCCCCCTCCCCACTGCTCGCCACCTCCGTCCTCACCGCCCCGCTGATCCTCGCCCTCGGCACGGAGGCCCAGCGCGCCGAACTGCTGCCCCGCCTGGCCGCCGGCACCCTCACCGCCACCCTCGCCGTCCCCGGCCCGGCCCTCACCGTGGCACTCGCCCTGACCTGCGGCAACGGCAGTTTCTCCGCCGGCGGCGGGCGGGCCGGGGGTGTCCAGGCCCGGTGTGCCGACGGTGACTGGCGGCTGTACGGGCAGGTCGACCAGGTGCTGGACGGGCACAGCGCGGGGCTGCTGCTCGTCGCCGCGCACACCGGCGGCTTCGCCCGGTCCCGGACCCTGCTGTTCCTGGTGGCCGGGGACGCGCCCGGTGTCGTACGGACCCGGCAGACCGCGCTGGACGCCACCCGGCCGCAGGGGCGCGTCCAACTCCGTGAGGTGCGGGCGGAGGTGCTCGGCGAGGAGCGTGTGGACGTGTTGCCGGCACTGGCTGTGCTCGGTGACGGGGTCGCCGCGGTGCTCGCCTGCGAGGCCGTCGGAGCGGCGGAACGGGTGCTGGAGCGGACCGTGGAGTACGTCGGACAGCGCGAGCAGTTCGGGCGGCCCGTCGGCTCCTTCCAGGCGGTGAAGCATCGGTTGGCCGACGTGTACGTGGGAGTACAGGCGGCCCGGTCCGCCGCGTACTACGCCGCGTGGGCCTGCGGCGCTGGTGCCGGGTCCGCCTCGGCTTCGCCTTCGGCGTCCGGGTCCCCAGCCGCACCACCCTTGCAGCCTTCGTCGTCGGGTGCGGGTGGCCCCCGTGGGGGGTCCTCGCCGTCGGCGGCCCGCGGGCCGTCCCCCGGCGCTCAGGGTGGACGAAGCGGCGGGCTCGCGCTCGCTCAGGCCCTGGAGGCGTTGCGGGGGGCCGCCGCCGAGGGGATCCAGTTGCACGGCGGGATCGGGTTCACCTGGGAGCACGATGCCCAGCTGTACTTCAAGCGGGCCGCCGGGGACGAGCTGCTGTTCGGGCCCGTGCACCGGCTGCGGGACCGGGCCGCCGAGGTCGCCGGTCTCTTCGCGGGCGGGGAGGTGGCCGTCTGATGGCGGGGCTCGGCGTGCGGTTCGTGCAGCGGGTGTCGTCCACCCGGGCCTTCGCGAAGGTCGCGCCGCATGTGGTGCCGGTACTCGACCGGGGCGTGCACCGGCTCACCCGGGGCCGTTTCCTGCTCAGCACCCAGATGCTGCCCGGGGTGCTCCTCACCTCCACCGGCGCCCGCAGCGGACTGCCCCGCCGTACCCCGCTGGCCTGCATGCCCGAGGAGGACGGCAAGAGCTGGCTCCTCGTCGGCTCCAACTTCGGGCGGCCCGGGCATCCCGCCTGGAGCCACAACCTGCTCGCCCACCCGGACGCCGTGGTCAGCTGGAAGGGCCGGGACATCCCTGTCACCGCCCGGCTGCTCGCGGGGGAGGAGCGGGCGGAGGCCTGGACGGCACTCCTGGGGTTCTGGCCGCCGTACGCCACGTACCAGGCGCGGGTGACGAGGGAGATCCCTCTGTTCCGGATCACGGCAACCCCCTGAGGGGCGCGAGGCGGTGTCTGATATGCGGCTACCGCCGCGTGGGCGCGACCAGCCACAACGGACCGGCAGACGCTCGACGGCCCTTCGTGGCGCCTCCTGGAGCGTCCCGCCCACCCGGCGGAGCTAAAGCGTGGCCAAGCGCTCAACCAGGAGAAACGCCCCGATCCCCAGCATCGCCGCCCCCGAAGTCCGCGTCACCGCCCGGGCCGCGGTCGGCCTCGCGGACAGCAGCGCACGCGACAACGCGCCGACGGTGAGGTAGACGGCCGCGCAGCAGGCCATGTGGAGCAGGCCGAGGGCCGCCGTCTGGACCGGGACGGGCAGGTGGGCGCCGCGCAGGGTGAGGAACTGGGGAAGGACGGAGAGGTAGAGCAGCAGGCCCTTGGGGTTGAGGCCGCTGATCGTGGCGCCGCGGAGGAAGAGGCGCCCGTCGGGGGAGGCCTCCTCCCGGGCCCCTGGTACCGCCGGGCGGCGCAGCACACCCAAGCCGAGCCACAGCAGGTATCCCGCGCCCGCCACCGTCAGGCCCGTCAGCAGCTTCGGCGAGCCCGCCACCAGGACCGCGAGGCCCGCCGTCGCCAGGGCCGTGTGCAGGGCATAGCCGCACACCAGACCGGCCACCGCGCGCGGCACCGAGCCGCGGCGCAGCGCCGCCGCGATCACATACGCCCAGTCGGCGCCCGGTACGCACACCAGCAGCAGGTCCACCGCGAGGAAGGAGAAGAGCAGTCCCGAGTCCATGCCGGGGACATTAGGCGTGAATGGCGCGAAAGTGTTCCCGAAGTTTGCTCGCTCCCGGCGACTCTGAGGGAAGATCTGCCTCATGGACGACATGGACCGGAAAATTCTTGCCGAGCTGCAGCAGGACGGACGGCTGACCGTGACCGAGCTGGCCGCCCGGGTGCGCCTCAGCGTCTCGCCCTGCCACCGTCGGCTGCGCGAGCTGGAGCGCTCCGGTGCCATCCAGGGCTACCGGGCGGTGGTGGACGCGGCGGCGCTCGGGCTGAACTTCGAGGCGCTGGTCTTCGTGTCCATGCGGCAGGAGGACCGGGACACGGTCGCCGAGTTCGAGCGGGCGGTCGGCGAGCTGGAGCACGTGCTCGACGCCCAGCGGCTGTTCGGCGAGCCCGACTATCTGCTCCGGGTCGCCACCGCCGACCTCGCGGCCTTCCAGCGGCTGTACGACGAGCGGCTGGCGACCCTGCCGGGAGTGCAGCGGCTGACGTCGACGCTGGTGATGAAGCACGTCGTCAAGGACCGTCCGCTGCCCGCATAACGGAGCAGGCGGCGGCTCACCGCGGGCGAAACGCGCGTGAACCACCGCCTGCCAGACAGGACTTGGGCAAGGGAAAGGGGATGTATCTCGGCCGCGTGTTACTTGCTCGGCTTCTTTCCGGTCACACCCAGGTGCACCAAAAGCGCCAGGTTCGGCTTGAGTTCGGCCTGTTTCACGCCCCAGGAAGAGAAACCCTTCTGGTGCGCCGCCACCGCCGCGAGCATCGCGACGAGCGAGCCGGCCACCGCCGCCGGGTTCACGTCCTTGTCGACCCTGCCCTTGGACTGCAACTCGGTGATGGATTCCGCGAGGGAGTTGTTCACCGAGTTCAGGATCTTCATGCGGATCTTGTAGAAGCGTTTGTCCCCCTCGGCCGCGCCGAGGTCGACGACCCGCAGGATCGCATCGTTCTTGCGCCAGAATTCCAGGAACCCGTCCACGAGTTCCTGGGCGGTCTGCCATCCCACCTTACCGGCCCAGGACCGCCCCTGGAGCAGTTCGGTCAATCCCGCGCCCTCGGCCGCCATTTGCTCGGCGATCTCCAGGACGGCGCCTTCGACGTCGGGGAAGTACTGGTAGAAGGTCGCGGGTGAAGTTCCCGCCTTCCGGGCGACATCGATGACCTTGACGTCCCGGTAGGGGGAGGAGCTGAGCATCTCGCTGAGGCAGTCGAGCAGCTTCTGCCGGGTCGCCTGCCCACGCCGGCCGGCCACTCGGCCGTCGACGGTACGCACTTGTCCTGTCATGCCGTCAGCTTACCGAGGGGTGATCGGAGCGCGATTCGGCCGACTGCAAATGGGGTGCAAGGGTGCTCTGAGCGTGGTGTGCCTGGTCTGCGCGGTGCGCGCGGCCCGGTTACTTTGACGGCATGGCCGAAAACAGGGCATCCGGGAATGAAGAGGCCGAAGAGGCAGTAGAGACATACGGGGAGGGTGTGCCTTGCTGGGTGGACGCCCAGCTCGCCGACGTCGAGGCGGGCAAGCGGTTCTACGGTGAGCTTTTCGGGTGGACCTTCGAGGACGCCTACGGCTCCTCGGTGTGGGCCCGGCTGGAGGGGGCGCTCGTCGCCTCGCTGGCACCCAAGATCGACGGCCGTATGCCCACCGTCTGGACGGTGTCCTTCGCCACCCCGGACGCGGAGGCCCTCGGCCGGCGGATCACCGCGGCCGGCGGACAGGTGGTCATGGCCCCGTTCCCGGTGGGCGACCTCGGGGTGGCCGCCCTCGCCACCGACCCCGATGGCGCGGTGTTCGCGCTGTGGCAGCCGGGCCGCCACCGCGGCTTCGAGCGGCGGCACGAGCCCGGCACCTTCGTCTGGGCCGAGCTCTACACCCGGGACACCGCCGCCGCCAACGACTTCTACGGCGGCCTCTTCCACGACGCCCTGTTCGGCACCGAAGCCGAGCCCGACTTCGGCCGCGCCGACGTCACCGACGTCTTCCCGGCCGAGATGCCCCCGCACTTCCTCACCCACTTCCGCGTCACCGACCTGGACGACGCCCTCGGGGCCGTACAGCGGCTCGGCGGCCGGGTGCAGGCACCACCCTTCGAGACGTCGTACGGACGAGTGGCCGTCGTCACCGACAATCAGGGGGCGTCGTTCGCACTGCTGCAGCGCTGATCCATCCGCTTTGGGATGGTAGGTACTGGGACACCCCGAATGTCACCGGGTTCGCAACCAGCCGCCCGGCCAGGAAGAATCTGGGGTGCGTGCCGCCATGGCGGTGCGGTGGTGAGACGCTGCACTTCGGTCGCGTACATATGGAGAGTGGCGCGGCTCGTACGGGGAGGTGGCAGGCAAGTGGTGGATCAGCTGACGCAGCACGATCCGCGGCGGATCGGGCCGTTCGAGGTGCTGGGCCGGCTGGGTGCCGGCGGCATGGGGCTGGTCTATCTCGCGCGCTCGGCGTCCGGCCGGCGCGTGGCGATCAAGACGGTGCGCACCGAGCTGGCCGAGGACCAGCTGTTCCGGGTCCGCTTCACCCGCGAGGTGGAGGCGGCCCGCGCGGTCTCCGGCTTCTACACGGCGGCCGTGGTCGACGCCGACCCGCGCGCCGCGGTGCCGTGGCTGGCGACCGCCTACGTCCCGGCGCCCTCGCTCGAGGAGATAGTGAACGACTGCGGGCCGCTCCCGGCCCAGGCCGTGCGCTGGCTCGCCGCGGGCGTGGCGGAAGCCCTCCAGTCCATCCATGGCGCGGGGCTGGTCCACCGCGACCTCAAGCCGTCCAACGTGCTCGTGGTCGAGGACGGCCCCCGGGTGATCGACTTCGGTATCGCGTCGGGCGTCTCGAACACGCGCCTGACCATGACCAACGTCGCCGTCGGCACCCCCGCCTACATGTCCCCCGAGCAGGCCAAGGACTCCCGCAGCGTGACCGGCGCCAGCGACGTCTTCTCGCTCGGCTCCATGCTGGTCTTCGCGGCCACCGGTCACCCGCCCTTCCACGGCGCCAACCCGGTCGAGACCGTCTTCATGCTGCTGCGCGAGGGCCCGGACCTCACCGGCCTGCCCGACGAGCTGCGCCCGCTCATCGAAGTCTGTATGCAGATGGAGGCCACCGCCCGGCCCACCCCGGCCGACCTCCAGGCCCAGCTCGCGCCCCATCTCTTCGGCTCCGGCTCCGACGACAGCGGCACCGCCTCCGCCTGGCTGCCCGAGAAGGCGGTCGCGCTCATCGAGGCCCGCCGCGGCGGCCGTCCCGCCGCCAAGCCCTCCCCGGCCCCGACCGGCGGCCCGAGGAGCGGCGGCCGCGCGGCCGTACCCCCGCCGCCCCCGTACGCCCCCCCGGCCCCCGTCCCCGTCGGCGCCCCCGACACCGGCCCGGTCCGGCTGGCCGGCGCCCAGGTGCCCATCGGCCCCGGCCCGCGCGTCGCCGACGCCCGCGCCGCCGCCGTCAAGGCGCCCCCGCCGGAGGCCGGCCTGGTCGCCAGCTGGTCCCGCCCGCGCCCCGGCGTCACCGGCCCCGACCCGAACGTCCCGCCCCTGCCGCCCCAGCCCCCGGAGACCGCGAGCGGCTGGCGGCCCTGGCGGTTCCGCATGTCCAACGAGGTCTGGGGCACCCCCGCCGTCGACGGCGACCTGGTCTACGTCACCTCCTTCGAGGTGCACGCCCTGGACGTGGCCAGCGGCCGCCGCCGCTTCAAGACGCGGGACGTCGCCTGGTCCATGGCCGTGGCCGACGGCCGCATCCTCGCCTCGGACGGCCCCACCCTGTTCGCCCTGGACGCCCGCGAGGGCGCCGACCTGTGGCGGCTGTCCACGGACGCCTGGGTGTACTCCCTGAACGCCGACCACGGCACGGTCGTCACCGGCACCCGCGGCGGCGGCGTCCAGGCCTGGGAGGCGTCGAACGGCCAGAAGCTGTGGGAGATCGCCGGCTGCCAGACCGACTTCGAGTCCCCGGAGGCCGGCCCACTCGTCCACGAGGGCACGGTCTACGTCTGGCAGGACGCCCGGCTGCGCGCCCTGGAGGCCCGCACCGGCGAGGAGCGCTGGTCCTACCCGGTCGGCGACGCGGCCTCCTGCGGCGGCGTGCCGGTCCGCCTGGCCCCCGCCCCCGACGGTTACGTGTACGTCTCCGCCGGCACCCGCGTCCTCGCCGTCGAGGCGGCGAGCGGCATGGTCCGCTGGCACTTCGAGGCGCCCGCGGTCTTCCTCAGCCCGCCGGCCTTCGCCCCGGGCCCGGCGGTGACGGGCGGCGGCATCTACCTGGCGGACTACCTGGGCACCGTCTACGCCCTCGACGCCACCGACGGCCGCGACCGCTGGCGCATCGCGACGGAGGCGCGTTCGTCGATCGAGCCGGTGCTGATCGCCGCCGGGCACGTCCACGTCGGCAGCGGCAAGGGCCTGTACACCCTGGACGCGGTCACCGGTACGCCCAAGTGGCGCTTCCAGGCGGGCGGCGACGTCGTGGGCGCTCCCGCCGTGGCGGAGGGCCGTATCCACTTCGGCTCGACGGACCACCTGCTCTACACGCTGAAGTCCGACGACGGCCGCCTGCGCTGGAAGCTGGCGACGGGCGGCGAGATCACGGGTTCGCCGGTCGTCAAGGACGGCGTGGTGTACGCGTGCAGCAAGGACCGGTGCGTGTACGCGCTGGACGCGGAGAAGGGGACGGGGACGGCTCGCACGGCGTGAGGGGGCGTACCGGGGAGGGTGCGACGGCCCGTACCGCGTGACGGGCGTGCAAGGGGTGAGCGACGGCCGTCGTACCGGTGTGTCACGGAAGGGCTCCGGACGGCGGCCGTCCCAGGGCTGACGCTACCTCGGGTGCGCGTCCCCCGCCATACGGTCACTCACCGTGTCCGCGGCTCGGTACGGCCCCTGTTCCGGAACAGCTCCGCCTGCCCTTCGACCGGCAGATTGCCGAGGGCGATGAGCGGCGGGGCCTGGGCGAACGCCTGAACCAGCGCTGCCTCCCTGGCCGCCCACAGCGCCCGCACGGTCCCCTGCACGCCCTCCGTCGGATACCCGGCGATGACGGAGGCACAGCGCACGGCCCCCGCC
The DNA here is from genome assembly GCF_040680215.1 of Streptomyces sp. NPDC052107. NCBI lineage: Bacteria > Bacillati > Actinomycetota > Actinomycetes > Kitasatosporales > Streptomycetaceae > Streptomyces > Streptomyces sp. NPDC052107. The sequence continues at coordinate 55,902 of NZ_JBFAWG010000003.1, read as the reverse complement.
AACGCCCCACCCTCCTCGGTGACTTCGGACACGAGCCCGATCTCACGGGCCCGCCGAGCGGAGATCCGCTCGGCCGTCCCCATGAGCGCCATCCGGGCCACCTCCCCGTACGGCATCCGCGCCGCCATCAGCATCGACTCGTAGGCGCTGACCATGCCGTACGTCGTATGCGGATCGAAGAAGACGGCCGTCGGATCGGCGACGACGAACTCGCACTCGCCCAGCAGATAGAAGGCACCCCCGCAGGCCGTCCCGCGCACGGCGGCGACCACCGGCTTCCACAGGTCATTGGCCTTCGGCCCGGCGGTCAGCAACGGATCGTCCTGCATGTACGGCGACGAGGGCTGCGGCACGACGACGTCCCGGTCGATCCCGGTACAGAACGCCCGCTCCCCGCTCCCGGTGAGCACGACGGCCCGCACGGAGTCGTCGAACCGCAACGCCCTCCAGGTCTCGGTGAGTTCGCGAGCCATGTCCAGGTCGATGGCGTTGAGCCGGTGCGGCCGGTCCAGGGTGACCACGGCGACCCCGCTGTCCTTGTCGGCCTCGACCCGTACGGCGCTCACGCGAGCACCCACTGCGGCAGCCCGCCCTCACCGAAGACGACGTGCACCCGGGCGCCGATCCTCGGCCCTTGCGAACCAAGGGAGTTGAGGGCCGATCCGGCATGGGCGACCAGATTCCCGACCAGCCGGATCCGGGGACAGTCCTCCAACTCCACCACGACGACGTTGTACGGCGCCTGTTCGGCGTAATCGGGGAGGAGGGGCGGGTGCGGCACGACGTACGACCAGATCCGTCCTCGTCCGCTGGTGAGCCGCCACTCGCTCGCGAACGACTGGCAGTGCGGGCAGCAGGGGCGGGGTGGGAAGCGGGGTTCGTGGCAGTCGGCGCAGGCCTGGACGCGCAGTTCGCCACGGGCGGCGTACTCCCAGAAGGGGGCGCCGTCGGTGTCGGTGACGGGGGTCAGCATGATCAGCTCCTGAGCAGGAGAGCGGAGGTGGGCACGCCCTCGCCGGCCGTGACCAGGCAGGTGGCGGCGCCGGGCACCTGGGCGGTACTGGTGCCGCGCAGTTGCTTCACCCCTTCGTTGATGAGGTTGAAGCCGTGGACGTAGGCCTCGGAGAGCCCGCCCCCGCTGGTGTTGAGGGGCAGCCGCCCGCCGATCTCCAGGGCGCCCTGTTCGGTGAAGGCGCCCCCTTCCCCTCGCCCGCAGAAGCCGTAGCCCTCCAGCGAGAGCGGGACGAGCGGGGTGAACGCGTCGTAGATCTGCGCCACGTCGACGTCGTCCGGGGTGAAGTCGGCGTGCTTCCACAGATGCCGGGCGGCGGTCCAGGCGGGCCCGGTGAGGGGGTCGTCGGTCCAGTAGTTGACCATGCCGTGGTGCTGGGCGGGCAGCCCCTGGGCGGTGGAGTGGACGTACACGGGCTTGGTACGACAGTCCCGGGCACGCTCTTCGGACACCAGGACACAGGCCAGGGCCCCGTCCGTCTCCAGGCAGTTGTCGAAGAGACAGAGCGGCTCGCTGATCCATCGCGAGGTCATGTACATCTCGCGGGTCAGCGGCCGTTCGTACATCACGGCGGCCGGATTCTGGTTGGCGCGGTTGCGGCAGGCGAGGGCGATGTTGAAGAGGTGATCGCGGGTGGCGCCGTACTCGTGCATGTAGCGGCGGGTGAGCATGGCGATCTCGTCGGCGGGGCGCAGCAGCCCGAAGGGCCGGGTCCACTGGGCCGGGGTGGGCAGCTGGACGCGGGTGTTGGTCCACGGCCGCGGCCCGGACCCGCGCTTCCGCGACCGCCAGGCGACGCCGACGGTGGCCTGCCCGGAGGCGATGGCGGCGGCCAGATGCGCGACGGTGGCACAGGAACCACCGCCGCCGTACGGGACCTTGCTGAAGAAGGTCAGATCCCCGAACCCCACGGCCTTGGCGAGCTCGACCTCGTCGGTCTCCTCCATGGTGTAGGAGGCGAGTCCGTCGACCTCGCCGGGCGCGATCCCCGCGTCGTCGAGCGCGGCGAGCACGGCCCGGCAGGCGAGCGTCTTCTCGTCCTCCGAAAGGTGCTTGGCGAACGGGGTCTGCCCGATCCCGACGATGGCGGTGGCGTCCTTGATGCCGGTGACTGCCATGGCGTCCCCCTCACACACGACGACCTGACAGTGCGTCAGATTACAGCTAATCTGACGGACAGTCAGTAGTTTGGCGGCGCTGTGCAGGGGGCCTGTGATGAGTGACTGGGACACCATCGACACCATCCCTGATCTGGTCCGGTGGTCGGCCGAGCAGTACGCGGACACCGAGGCGGTGGTCGAGGGCCGTACCAGGATCACGTACGCCGAACTCGGCGCCCGTGTCGAGCGCGCGGCGGCGGCCTGCCTGGCGAGCGGTGTGGAGGTGGGCGACCGGGTCGCGGTCTGGGCCCCCAACTCCCTGGACTGGATCACGGCCGCCCTGGGCGCGGTCACGGCGGGCGCGGTCCTCGTCCCGCTCAACACCCGCTTCAAGGGCGCGGAGGCGGCGGACGTACTGCGCCGCAGCGGCGCCCGGATGCTGTTCGTGACGGGCACTTTCCTGGGCGCGTCGTATGTGGCGAGCCTGCGCCGGGCGGCGGGGGAGGGGGAGGGGGTGCCGGACGGCCGGGGCGCCGGCGCCGGCCCGCTGCCCGGACTGCCCGGACTGCGGGAGGTGGTGGTCCTGTCGGAGGACGCGCCACCGGACTTCCGCACGTGGAAGGACTTCCTGGCGGGAGGGGAGGGGGTGAGCGCGACCGAAGTGGTCGGGCGACGAGCGGAGTTGGCCGGCTCGGCACTGTCGGACATCATCTACACGTCGGGTACGACGGGCCGCCCCAAGGGGGCGATGATCACGCACACCCAGACCCTCCGGGCGTACGAGATCTGGGCGGACCTGGCCGGCTTGCGGACGGGTGACCGCTACTTGATCATCAACCCCTTCTTCCACACCTTCGGCTACAAGGCCGGGGTGATCGCCTGCCTGATGCGCGGGGCGACGATGATTCCGCAGCCGGTGTTCAACGTGGAGACGGCACTGGCGAACATCGCGTCGGAACGCATCTCGGTCCTGCCCGGCCCGCCCACGCTCCACCAGTCGCTGCTGGACCACCCGTCCCGAGACGCCCACGACCTCTCGGCGCTGCGCTTGGTGGTGACAGGAGCGGCCGTGGTCCCCTTGCGCTTGGTGGAACGCCTGCGCGCCGAACTGGGCGTGGACACGGTCCTCACGGCGTACGGCCTCTCGGAGGCGAGCGGCATCGTCACGATGTGCCGGCGCGGCGACGCCCCGTCGGTCATCGCCTCCACCTCCGGCCGGGCGATCCCGGGGACGGAGATACGCCTGGTGGACGCGACGGGCACACCGGTACCGCCCGGTGAGGCGGGCGAGATCCTGGTCCGCGGCTTCAACGTCATGCGCGGCTACTACGACGACACGGCGGCGACGGCCGAGACGATCTCCCCGGACGGCTGGCTGCACACGGGCGACGTGGGCGTCCTGGACGAGACGGGCAACCTGCGCATCACGGACCGCATCAAGGACATGTTCATCGTCGGCGGCTTCAACGCGTACCCGGCGGAGATAGAGCAACTGCTGGGCACCCACCCGGATGTGGCCGACGTGGCGGTGATCGGCGTACCCGACGCCCGCCTGGGCGAGGTCGCCAAGGCCTTCGTGCTCCGCCGCCCCGGCTCGATCCTCACCTCGGACGACCTGATCGCGTGGTCCCGCCGCGAGATGGCCAACTACAAGGTGCCGAGGTCGGTGGAGTTCGTGCCGGAACTCCCGCGGAACGCGAGCGGGAAGGTGGTGAAGGGCGTTTTGCGGGGGCGGGGGTGAGAGGGAGGCTGGACCGAGCCGGCGTCGATGGGGTGCCGTGGGGCCGCCCGCTTCTCGGCCAGTGTCGTGCTTCCACGAGCTGCGTCGAGGGCGCTACGCGTCGGCTCCGCCGATGGCCCTCCGGGCCACCCTTGACCCACCTCGCTCCAGCACGTGTGAGAAGCGAGCGGGCAGCCCGGGGAAGCGGTCGACTTACCGGTACCGGCCCCTTGGGTCGGCTGCGTTCGCGTCGTCGGCGGAGGGTGCGCGGTCGCGCCTGGCCTCCACGCCGGGTGGGCTCGGCGGCTTGCGGTGGGTGGGTGGGCGCCAGGGGTGGTCGGGCTGCCCGGTGGTTTGGCGGCTGTCGGCCATGGGTGGGCGGCGCGCTGGCTGATCGGTCCGCAGGGCCGGGTGGCGGCGTGCGGGCGGCAGAGCCGCGGGATGATGAGCAATTGGCAGACTTGGGCCGGCCGGGAGGGCTGACTGCCGTAGGCAGAGGAAGAGGAAGGCGCCCAAAGAATCCAATTTCTGCAGGCCCCACCTTCGGGGCCCTCAGACGCCAGGAGATCCCGCGTCGCCAAGCCGACCTTCGTGGGGTTGGGATCTGCACCCACTCACGGCAAGCCGCCAACCTCACCCGGCGTGCAGGCGAGGCGCGGCCGCGCCCGCCGGCCCCGGCCCAGAACGCAGCCGACCCCACGCCGCAAACCCCGCCAGGTCACCCGCCTTCCGGGCCGCTCGCTTCTCACTCGTGGAAGCACGACACGGGCTAAGAAGCGGGCGGCCCCCACGGCCACAGGGAATCGCCGGCCAGGGCAGCCAAGGTGGCCCTGATCTCCTCGACCATGTGCTCAGGGCATTGGAAGACGTCCTCGGCGCTGAAGCGGAGGAGGCTACGGATCTCCGGACACCTCAGGATCTGGTTGAAGCGGGCAACGTCCCTTCGATGGGCGTCACGAGTTCCGTGGTAGGCGTACCCCTCGATCTCCACCCCTAGCCCTGCGGCCCGGAACAGGAAGTCGACGACGCGGCGACTGCCGTCCGGGGTTCGTAGCTCGGCCTGGCTCTCGGGGTGCAGGTCGGCGTCGTACATGCGCAGTCGGGCGACGGTCTCGGCGGGTGAACCGGCGAGGGGGTCGGTCAGGCGCAGCCAGTTCCGGGCCCGGGCCGACCCCTGTAGCGTCGTCTCAAGCGCGGCCTCGATCTCGTCGTACCTGGTGAGTGGTGCGCGACGGACCCGCCCGACCCTGCGGTACGTCAGCGCCGAGTCCACGGAGACGATCGCCTCGTCCCTCGGACCGCGCCGGAGCAGGTCGGCGAGCGTGCGGGTCGGGTTGGTGAGCCGCAGCCCCTGCCGTTCCACCACGTCCCTCGTGCTGAGCGGCATCCGGTGTACGCGCACGCCGTCGCTCACACCACGGAGGACGAGCTGCGGGTCGATGAACTCCAGTGGTGCCTTGCGGCCACCCCCGAGCATCTCGATCCGCCAGAGGGCGGCCGCTGAACCGTGGCTCACGATCAGACGGGGTTCGCGGAGCAGCACGGCGCGGAGGTGAGTGAGCAGGTCCGGGTCCCGTCCCGGCTCGGCCCAAGCGCCCTGCCGCAGCCGGGTCCAGCCCTCTGCCCGCAGCGCACGTGTGAGGCTGCGCCGGGGCCAGCCGGCCTCCACGGCACGTGAGGTGAGGAGGACGCCCCGGTCCGCCAGCGCCCTCAGGTCCGTCCGCTCCACCTGGGCAAGATCGCAGAAACCTCGTACTGCCGCTTGCCCTGTGGATAACCAGGCGCGTCAGTCCTTCAGCGAGTCGAGAAACGCACCCCAGGCGAGGGGCGGGAAGAGGAGTACAGGCCCTTCCTGGGCCTTCTTCGAGTCGCGGACGGGGACTGCGCCGGGGTGAGCGTAGGAGACTTCGACGCAGTCGCCACCGCTTCCGTTGCTGTAGCTGCTCTTGCGCCACACGACTGTGCTCAGGTCAATCCCGGTGCTTGCCATCTCGGTAGTCCTCTGCCGCTTGTTCGACCATGGCCAGGGACGCCTCTGGCGGGAGTGCCGCGGCCCTGAGCAGATCGTACGACCTGCGGTAGTCCTTCACGAGCGCCGGATAGTCGATGAGTTGGCCATTGTGGAGCCCCTCGGTGTAGGCGACCGGCGGGGCATCCGGGAAGGTCATCACCTTCATCATGCCCATCATGAACGGGTGGGTGCTCGCCGTTTCCGAGAGGATCTGCAGAACACCCTGTGTCGAGCGGATCACGTGAGCGATGTGGTCCAGCTGTTCCGCCATCTCCGTTGGGGGCAGAAGCGGCTTGCGGACGAGGGATTCGTGCAGCACCGCCCAGAACGAGGGGCGCTCTTCACGTTCCCAGATCTCCGCGCGCTGCAGCCGGGCGCGGACCTGCTTGTCGACGGTCTCCGGCGGCAGCCAGGGCAGCGACGTGTGTACGACGGCCTCGGCATACGCCTGAGTTTGGACCAGCCCTGGCACCAGCATCGGCGCCCACTCCTCGATCGTCTCCGCGTGCTGCTCCATCTCCGCCACATCCGCGAAGTACTCCGCATGCCCCGACTGCCGTGCCCGGCGGGCGTCTTCACAGCGTCGCTCGAAAAACCCGTCCGTCCCCAGCACCTTGTCGACATGGCGAGCCAGATCCACCGGCATGCGCCGCTCACCTCGCTCGATCTGGCTCAGGAAGGGGACGCCCCGGAAGCTTCCCTCGGCCAGTTGTTCCAGGGTGAGGCCCGCCAGTTCCCGTCGATAGCGCAACTCGGCGCCGTAGAAGGAGGGGACGTTCGCCGAGGCGTCAGGGTCTTTGCGTGGGGGCACAACTCATCACCGCCGTTTGCCACTTGCGCTTGCGCAGCCGAAACCTCTTCAAAAGGTACCGACGGAGGCGCCACCGTGTGACTGTTTCGTCACAGAGAGCACAGGAAGGCGTACGCAACCGTGTCGTCCTCGAATCCCCCCGCCGGCCGCCCCGTCAACTCCACCTTCGACACCACCCTCTGCGTGGAAGACCTGCGCGACGCCCTCTCCGACCATGGCATCACCCTGCCCTCCCTCCGGGTGGACCTTCCGAGCTTCGCGGGCAGGTACCAGCCCCAGGCCGGCCTGGTCGCGCTCGGCAACTGCAACACGGCGACGGCACGCAAGCTGGTGAGGGCGCTGCGGAGTGAGAGCCGTAAGCCTAGCCGGTTGCCTCTGGACGTCGAGCTCGTCGCCGTACCGAAGGCGCTCCAGGGCCTGCGGCGCACCGTCCGCCGTTATCTGGGCACTCCCTGCGCCGACGTTCAGCTCTGCGTCACCGAACTCGTCACGAATGTCATCCGGCATGTGGGGGAGGGGAGCGTGGTCCGTGTGCGGGTGGCCCGGACCGACGGCGATCGCGTCCGCGTCGAGGTCACGGACCCGGCCGGGCAGGCTCTTCCCGTGTGCCTGCCCAGCGCGCCCGACGACGAGGCGGGGCGCGGCCTGGCCCTGCTGGATGCGGTGGCGTTGCACTGGAGCGTGGAGCAGGGGGTGGAGGGCAAGACGGTGTGGTGCGAGCTGGCGGGGGCGGAGTGAGCGACGGTTCGTGGCAGCGGGTCAGGGCATCGGTCCCGGACACGCGTCGGCCGCGACGGCTCCCCCTCGGTGCCGTCGCGGCCGGTCCCCCGTCGGTCTTTGATCAGGCGGGCTCGGACGTGATGTGGGTGTTGTCCGGAGTCACCGTGCCGTCGGCGGCCACCGCCTCGGCGTCGGTGATGTGGGTGTTGAGCGGCGTGACGCCGGTGCCGGCCTCGGCGTCGGTGATGTGGGTGTTGAGCGGCTTGACCTCGGTGCCGGCCTTGGCGTCGGTGATGTGCGTGTTGTCCGGCGTGACGACCGGCTCGTCCTTGGTGATGTCGCTCATCAGGTGCTCCCCTTGGAGATTGCGTTGTAGCTGTGGCGGGCCCATCCGGACACTCCCCCGAGTGTGGCCGGATGGGCCGCTGGAGTCGCCCACTCTAGATCGAGAGTGTGGCGGTCTCACCGGCTGGTCCGTCTGCCCCCCGACACGGCGGCCCGGTATCCATGAGACTGCCGCGGGGCGATAAACGATCGATGAACGCCGGGACAGCGCCCAGGTCAGGGAGCGGCGGCCGGAGCCAGGAGAGCCTGGACCTCCGCCGCCTCCGGGGAGTTCAGCCGTTCGTAGATCTCCAGGGCCTCGCGCCAGCAGACCTGGGCCCGGCCCGTGTGTCCGATCCCGTTCAGCGCCTTCCCGAGTACGGTCAGCACGTTGCCGCGCCGCCACTCGCCGCCGATCTCCCTGAGCGGGGTCAGGGCCATCTCGGCGTTGGCGGCGGCCCTGGCCGGTTGCTGGGCGAGCAGGTCCACTTCGGCGAGCCGGAAGAGGGTCATGCCTTCCCACAGCCGCTGCCTGCTGGCGCGGAAGGCGACCAGGGCCTGGTTCAGATGGGAGCTGGCATCGGCCAGTTGGCCGCTCTTGCCGAGGGCCAGCCCCAGGGCGTAGTGGCCGTTGGCCGCCTTCAGGGAGTGCCCCAGCTCCTCGTACATCTCGGTGCCCTGCCGCGCGAGATGCACTGCGCTGTCGGCCCGGTCGGTCTGCAGGTGAAGGCGTGAGAGATTGCACAGCGCCGCTGCTGCGCCGGAGAGGTCGCCGCAGGCGCGGAAGTCCGCGATGGCACGCTCCAGGAATTCCTCACCCTCGGCGTAACGGCTCTGGTAGTACGCGAAGACTCCGAGGATGTTCGCGGCCCAGCAGCACGGCAGCGGATCGTCGGCGGCCTCCGACAGGGCGAGCGCCTGTCGTGCCTCCTCATAGGCCTGGGTGAACTGCCCCGACCAGTGGCGTGCGTTGGCCAGTACCAGCGTGGCGCGGCCCTCGGCCCGTATGTCGGACGCGGCGTGCGAGGCGTCGCGCAGGGCCGCGCCGGCCGCCTCGTACTCCTTGAAGTTCGCCCCCGACTCCGCGAGGTCCACCGCTGCCCACAGCAGGTCGACGGCGCGCCGGAGCGAAGCCCCATTGGAGGACTGCCGTACACAAGCCAGAAGCGGTACGGCCTCGGAGTAGAGCCAGTCCCAGGCCGCGCGGCGGTCGACGAAGACCAGTCCGGACACGCTGGTCTTCTCCAGGTGGTCCACAAGACGATCGCCGGGCCGCTCGATCGCAAAAACCTCCGCCGCCGTAGCCAGGTAGAAGTCCAGCAACCGCGACATCGCAGCCTCCCGCTCGCTCGGCGGCTGTTCGTCCCGCTCCGCGCAGGCACGCGCGTAGAGCCGGACCAGGTCGTGGAAGCGGTAGCGTCCCGGCGCCGCCGACTCCAGCAGCGACGTGTCCACGAGGGACTCCAGCAGGTCCTCGGTCTCCTCCACGGGCAGGTCGAGGACAGCGGCCGCGGCGGCCAGGGAGATGTCCGGGCCGTCGGCCAGGCCCAGCAGGCGGAACGCCCGGGCCTGGGCCGGCTCCAGCTGGCCGTAGCCCAGCTCGAAGGTGGCCTTCACCGCCAGGTCGCCGGCCTGCAGTTCGTCCAGGCGGCGGCGTTCGTCCGCGAGCTTCGCCGCCAGGACCGAGACCGTCCACGTACGCCGGGCGGCGAGCCGGGACGCCGCGATGCGGATCGCCAGCGGGAGGAAACCGCACGCCGCCACCACGTCCAGCGCCGCCTCCCGCTCCGCCGCCACCCGCTCCTCGCCCACGATCTTGGTGAAGAGAGCAAGAGCCTCGTCGGGGGACATCACGTCCAGGTCCACCAGATGTGCGCCCGCCAGGTCGACCATGCGGACGCGGGAGGTCACCAGGGCCGCGCAGCCCTCCGTACCGGGCAGGAGCGGGCGTACCTGTGCCGCGTCCTTCGCGTTGTCCAGCAGCACCAGGACCCGGCGGCCGTCCAGGACCGAGCGGTAGAGCGCCGCCCGTTCGTCCAGGGAGTCCGGGATAGCCGAGTCCGCCGTGCCCAGGGCGCGCAGGAACGAACCCAGTACCGTCTCCGGCTCCGCCGGGCGGGGCCCCGCGCCCTGCAGGTCGACGTACAGCTGGCCGTCCGGGAAGGCGCCCCGCGCCCGGTGGGCGACATGGACCGCAAGGGTCGTCTTGCCGACGCCGCCGATGCCGGCCAGTGCCGACACCGCCATCACCCGGTCCCCGGCGTCCCGGGACTCCGAGGCCGAGGACAGCACTTCGCTCAGTTCGGTCACGAAGGACGCGCGGCCCGTGAAGTCGGGGACGGAGGCGGGGAGTTGGGCCGGGCGGACCGGGACCGCCGCCGTCTCCGCCGCCGGGGACGACGGTTCCGCCAGGGCCGGGTCCGCCTGCAGGATGCGTTGCTGGAGCTCGCGCAGCCCGGGCCGCGGATCCACCCCCAGCTCCTCGGCCAGCAGGCGGCGGGTGTCGGCGTAGACCGCCAGGGCCTCGGCCTGCCGGCCGCTGCGGTACAGGGCCAGCATCAGCAGCTCGCGCAGCCGCTCACGCAAGGGGTACGCGGCCGTCAGCGCAGTCAGCTCCGAGACCGCCTCCGCGTGGCAGCCCTGCTCCAGGTCCATGTCCAGGCGGGATTCGAGGAGGCCCAGGCGCCACTCCTCCAGGCGGACCCGCTGGGTCTCGGCGTACGGGCCGGGGACGCCGGCCAGGACCTCGCCGTCCCAGAGGGAGAGGGCCCGGTTCAGCAGGTCCCGGGCTCGGCACAGGTCGCCGGCGAACCGTGCCTTCTCCGCCTCCGCCGTCAGGGTCTGCGCCACCGCCAGGTCCAGGGCGCCCTCGCCCGGCACCCGCACCGCGTAACCGCCGGACTCGCTGAGCAGCACGCCGGGGGGAAGGATCTTGCGCAGGCGGGACGCGTACGTGCGGACCGCCGCCAGTGCCTGCGACGGGGGCTCGGCACCCCACAGCGCGTCGATCAGCTCCGCCGCCGTCGCCGTACGGCCCTCGCGCAGCAACAGGGCGGCGAGCAGGGCGCGCTGCTGGGGCGAGCCCATGCCGATCTGCTCCTCGCCGCGCCAGGCCCGCACCGGACCGAGCACGCCGAACCGCAGCGCCTCCTGCTCCGTGACAGTCACGGAGCCGGGACGCCGCTGCTCAGGCACTCGCGGCCCACCGTCCATGCGTTCGTCCCCCTCGGCATCACGAACAACCCCGTCAGTTTGCCTTGTTCCGGGCGGTTGCGTCAGCCGTGGGAGACACCGATCACAGGGGGGCGCGGTGCGGCACACAAACCTCTCACACCCTCTTTGCAAGCACCGCCGGTCACTCACTACTAGCTGACGGACCGTCAGATAAGCGCTACCGTGAAGGCCATGGAGACCACACAGTTCCCGCTGATCATCTCCGTCGACGACCACACCGTCGAGCCCGCCGGCGTCTGGCAGGACCGGCTGCCGAGGAAATACCGGGAGGCCGGGCCCCGGATCGTGCGCGCCCCACTGAAGGAGATGACCTTCCTCGGCGGGCGTTTCAAGCCCGTCATGGGCGAACCCGGCAGCACCGATGGGCCGCTCGGCGACTGGTGGGTCTATGAAGATCTGCGGCGGCCCCTCACCCGGCTCGACACCGCCGTCGGGTACAGCAGGGACGAGGTCAAGCTCGAAGTCATCACGTACGAGCAGATGCGGGTCGGGTCGTACGACGTGGCCGCCCGGCTCGCCGACATGGACGTCAACCATGTGCAGTCCGCCCTGTGTTTCCCCACCTTCCCGCGCTTTTGCGGGCAGACCTTCACCGAGGCCGCCGACAAGGAACTCGCCCTGCTGTGCGTGCGCGCCTACAACGACTGGACGGTGGAGGAGTGGTGCGGGGCGCAGGCGCACGGGCGGCTCATCCCGCTCACCCTCATACCCCTGTGGGACGCCGAGCTGGCCGCCGCGGAAGTACGGCGCAACGCCCGAAGAGGGGTACGGGCCGTCGCCTTCTCCGAGATACCGCCGCACCTCGGGCTGCCGTCCGTCCACACCGACGACTGGGACCCCTTCCTCGCCGCCTGCGACGAGACCGGCACGGTCGTCGCGATGCACATCGGCTCCAGCAGCCGTATGCCCTCCACCTCCGCCGACGCCCCACCGGCCGTCGGCTCCACCATCACCTTCGCCAACTGCTGCTTCTCGATGGTCGACTGGCTGATGAGCGGCAAGTTCGAGCGGTTTTCGAACCTCAAGGTCATGTATGCCGAAGGGCAGATCGGGTGGATTCCCTACATCCTTGAGCGCGCCGATGTGGTGTGGGAGGAGAACCGGGGGTGGGGCGGGGTCGCCGACAAGGTCACCCGGCCGCCGTCCGAGCTGTTCGCCGAGCACGTCTACGGCTGCTTCTTCGACGACGCCTTCGGCCTGCGGAACCTGGACGCCATCGGGGTCGGCAACGTCCTGTACGAGACCGACTACCCGCACTCCGACTCCACCTGGCCCAAGTCCCGCGAGGTCGGTGAGGCCCAGATGGGGCATCTGCCGGCGGACGTGGTCGAGCGGATCGTGCGCGGCAACGCCATCGAGCTGCTGGGGCTCACCCCGGAAGGGCTCTGGCGGTGAGCGCCCTGGCGTACGGCATCCAGCTGCCCGTCCAGGCGCAGAGCACCCTGTTCGCGGAAGGCTGGGAGGCCGGGGCCGGGCCGGAGGACCTGGTGGCCGTCGCGCGCGCCGTGGACCGGGCCGGGTTCGACTATCTCGCCGCCTGCGATCACGTGGGCGTCCCGCGCCGGCTCGCCCCCGCCATGAGCACGGTCTGGTACGACCCGGTCGCCACCCTCGCCCACCTCGCCGCCGTGACCGAGCGGGTGCGCCTGCTCAGCCATGTGGCGGTCGTGGGGCTGCGGCACCCGCTGCTCACCGCCAAGCAGTACGCCACCCTCGACCACCTCTCCGGCGGCCGGCTGGTCCTCGGCGTCGGGGCCGGGCACGTCCGGGAGGAGTTCGAGGTGCTCGGGGTGGACTTCGAGCGGCGGGGGGCCGTGCTGGACGAGGTGATCGACGCGCTGCGGGCCGCCCTGGGGGCGGAGGAGTTCCCCGAGCATCACGGGAAGACCTACGACTTCGAGGGGCTGGGACAGCGGCCCCGGCCCGCGCAGCCGTACGTCCCCCTCTGGGTCGGCGGCTCCTCGCCCGCCGCCGTACGCCGGGCCGCGCTGAAGGGGGACGGCTGGCTGCCGCAGGGGGATTCGCGGGACCGGCTGCCCGCGCAGATCGCGAAGCTCGAGCGCCTACGGGCCGAAGCCGGCATCGAGGGGCCTTTCACCGTCGGCGCGATCGCCGAGCCGCTGTACGTCGGGCGGGCCGGCTGGGAGGTCGGGCGGCGGACGCTCACGGGGACGCCGGAGGAGATCGCCGAGTCGCTGCGGGCGTACCCGGCGATGGGCGTGGACCAGATCCAGGTGCGGTTCCGTAGCCGGAGCCGGGCCGAACTCATCGAGCAGATCGGACTGTTCGGGGCGGAGGTCGCACCCCGGCTGAACTGAGGAGGACGCCATGGGCAAGCTGGACGGGCGGGTCGTCATCGTCACCGGGGCGGCACGCGGACAGGGCGAGCAGGAGGCGCGGCTCTTCCGGGCGGAGGGGGCGCGGGTCGTCGTCGCCGATGTGCTGGACGACCGGGGGGAGGCCCTGGCCAAGGAGATAGGCGCGATGTACGTCCATCTCGACGTCGGCACCGAGGAGGGCTGGCGGGAGGCCGTCGGGCTGGTCAAGGAGGCGTACGGGCACATCGACGGGCTGGTGAACAACGCCGGGATCCTGCGCTTCAACGCGCTCGTGGACACCCCGCTGGACGAGTTCATGCAGGTCGTGCAGGTGAACCAGGTTGGCTGCTTCCTGGGCATGAAGGCGGTGGCGCCCGAGATGGCCGACGGGGGGACCATCGTCAACACCGCCTCCTACACGGGCATGACCGGCATGGCGGCCGTGGGGACGTACGCCGCCACCAAGCACGCCGTGCTGGGGCTGACCCGGGTGGCCGCGCTGGAGCTGGCGGGCCGGGGCATCCGGGTCAACGCGATCTGTCCGGGCGCCATCGACACCCCGATGTCCAACCCGGCACGGCTCGACCCGGACGCCGACCCGGAGGAGATGAGCCGGGCCCTGGACGAGCTGTACCACAAGCTGGTGCCGCTCGGACGGGTCGGGCAGCCGGAGGAGGTGGCGCGGCTCGCGCTCTTCCTCACCTCGGCGGACTCCTCGTACATCACCGGGCAGCCGTTCGTGATCGACGGCGGATGGCTGGCCGGCGTCTCCGTCATCTGACTGGCCATCAGCTATTGACGGTGCCGGGGCTCGGTGCGACAGTCGGCCAACAGGATCGATCTGACGGTTCGTCAGAAAACTCGGGGAAGGTGAACCGCCTTGGAATTCGGGCTCTTTGTACAGGGATACGTGGGCAAGCGCGCCGAGACCGACCCGCTGGCCGAGCACAAGGCGCTGATGGAGGAGACCGAGTACGTCATCCAGGCGGACAAGTCCGGCTTCAAGTACGCCTGGGCCTCCGAGCACCACTTCCTGGAGGAGTACTCGCACCTGTCCGCCAACGACGTCTTCCTGGGATATCTGGCGCACGCGACGGAGCGGATCCATCTGGGGTCGGGGATCTTCAACCCCCTCGCCCAGGTCAACCACCCCGTGAAGGTCGCCGAGAAGGTCGCCATGCTGGACCACCTCAGCGAGGGGCGCTTCGAGTTCGGCAGTGGGCGGGGCGCCGGCAGCCACGAGATCCTCGGGTTTCTGCCGGGGATCACCGATATGAACTACACCAAGGAGATCTGGGAAGAGACCATCGCCGAGTTCCCGAAGATGTGGCTCCAGGACGAGTACGTCGGCTTCCAGGGCAAGCACTGGCAGCTGCCGCCGCGGAAGGTCCTGCCGAAGCCGTACGGGAAGTCTCACCCGGCGATGTGGTACGCGGCCGGATCCCCGCCGTCGTACGCCATGGCCGCGAAGAAGGGGCTCGGCGTGCTCGGCTTCAGCATCCAGAAGGTGTCCGACATGGAGTGGGTGCTGGAGCAGTACAAGACCGCGGTCGTGAACGCCGAGCCGGTCGGGGATTTCGTCAACGACAACGTGATGGTGACGACCACCGCGATCTGCGCGCCGACGCACGCCGAGGCGATCGAGATCGCGGTGAACGGGGGGCTGCACTATCTGCCCTCGCTGGTGTTCCGGTACCACGACACGTTCCCCCGGCCGGAGGGGTTCCCTGTCTGGCCGGAGACGCTTCCCCAGTACACGCCGGAGTTCGTGGAGCTGCTCGTGGAGGAGGAGCTGCTCATCTGCGGTGACCCCGACGAGGTGCTGCGGCAGTGCAAGCGGTGGGAGCAGGCGGGCGCCGATCAGCTGAGCTTCGGGTTGCCGGTGGGGGTGCCGAAGGAGGAGACGCTGCAGACGATCCGGCTGATCGGGGAGCACGTGATTCCCAAGATCGACACGGATCCGGTTCATCGGACGTCCAGGTTCCGTCAGGCCGTCTGAGGGGGTTCCGGGCATGTTGGACCATCTCATCAAGGGCGCCACCGTCGTCGATGGCACGGGCGCGCCCGCGTTCACCGCCGACGTCGGCATACGCGACGGGCGGATCGCCGTCGTCGGCACCGCCACCGAGGAGGCCCGGACCACGGAGGACGCCGCCGGCCTCGTCCTCGCCCCCGGTTTCGTCGACCCCCACACCCACTACGACGCCCAGCTCTTCTGGGACCCGTACGCCACGCCCTCCCTCAACCACGGCGTGACGACCGTCGCCGCCGGGAACTGCGGGTTCACCCTCGCCCCCCTGAACCCCGCTCGCCCCGAGGACGCCGACTACACGCGCCGGATGATGTCCAAGGTGGAGGGGATGTCCCTGGTGGCGTTGGAGGAGGGAGCGCCCTGGAGCTGGCATTCCTTCGGGGAGTACCTGGATGCCCTCGACGGCCGGATCGCCGTCAACACGGGGTTCATGGTGGGGCACTGCGCGGTGCGACGGCACGTCATGGGGCCGGCGGCGGTCGGGGGGCAGCCGAGCGAGGAGCAGCTCGCTGCGATGCTGCGGCTGCTGCACGAGGCCATGGACGCGGGGGCCTGGGGGCTGTCCACCACGCAGTCCGGTACGCACTCGGACGGGGACGGGCAGCCGGTCGCGTCCCGGCATGCGAGGCCGGCGGAGCTGCTGGCGCTGTCGAAGGCCGTCGGCGAGCACGAGGGGACGCAGATCGAGGCGATCGTCGCCGGCTGTCTGGATCAGTTCAGCGACGACGAGATCGATCTGCTGGTGGAGATGAGCGCGGTCGCCGGGCGGCCCCTCAACTGGAACGTGCTCACCGTCGACGCGGCCGTTCCGGAGCGGGTGCCACGGCAGCTGAGCGCGAGCGAGCGGGCCCGGAAGGCGGGTGGGCGGGTGGTGGCGCTCACCATGCCGATCCTCACCCCGATGAACATGTCCCTGGGCACGTTCTGCGCGCTCAACCTCATCCCGGGCTGGGGGCCGATTCTCGGGCTGCCCGTGCCGGAGCGGATCGCCAGGCTCCGGGACCCCGCCGTCCGGGCGGAGATGCTGCGGCGGGCCCGGTCGAAGGAGGCGGGCGTCTTCCGGCGGCTGGCGAACTTCGGGCGGTACGTCATCGGGGACACCTACAGCGAGGCCAACCGGGGGCTCCCGGGAAGGGTCGTACGGGACATCGCCGAGGAGCGGGGGCAGGACCCGTTCGCCTGCCTGGTGGAGATCTGCGCCGAGGACGAACTGCGTACGGTGCTGTGGCCGATGCCGACCGACAACGACCCCGCCTCCTGGGCGCTGCGCGCGGAAACCTGGCAGCACGAGGACGTGCTGCTCGGCGGCTCCGACGCGGGCGCGCATCTGGACCGGATGTGCGGGGCGCCGTACACCACCCGGTTCCTCGGGGACTGTCTGCGCGGCCGCGGGCTGGTCGGGCTGGAGCAGGCCGTGAAGATGCTGACCGACGACCCGGCCCGGCTCTTCGGGCTGCGGGAGCGGGGACAGGTGCGGGAGGGCTGGCATGCGGACCTCGTCCTCTTCGACCCGGAGCGCATCGACGCCGGCCAGGCCCGCCTGGTGCACGACCTGCCGGGTGACAGTCCTCGCCTGGACTCCCGGGCGATCGGGGTGCGGGCCGTGTGGGTCAACGGGGTCGAGGCGATCCGGGACGACGTGGTGACCGGGGCCGTACCGGGGAAGGTGCTGCGGTCCGGCACCGACACGCGGACGGTGAGTACGCGGTGAAGGGGCAGCGGCTGTTCGTCGGCGGGGAGTGGGTGGAGCCGGACGGCGGACACTACCCGGTGATCGACCCGGCCACCGAGGAGACCGTGGGCTGGGCGCCGGAGGCCTCGCCGGAGCAGGTGCGGGCGGCCTGCGCGGCGGCCCGGGAGGCGTTCGGGGCGTGGTCGCGGACCCGGCCGGAGGAGCGGGCGGCGGTGCTGGGCCGGGCGGCCGGCGTGATCCGTGACCGGATGGAGCCGTACACCGAGCTGGCCCGCGCGGAGACCGGCGCGACCACGGGGACCGCCCGGGCGATGCAGGTCGGAGTGGCCGCCGCCCGGTTCCGGCGGTACGCGAGCGTGGAGTGCGCCGAGTGGGCGATCGCACCGCAGATCAACGAGGCCGGGCCGATGGGGCGGGCCGCGGTGATGGGGGCCTTGGCGGTACGGCAGCCCGTCGGGGTCGTCACCTGCATCACCTCCTACAACAACCCGTGGGCCAACCCGGCCGGCAAGGTCGCGCCGGCGCTGGCCATGGGCAACACGGTGGTCGTGAAGCCGGCCCCGCAGGATCCGCTGTCCGTCTACCGGATGGCCGAGGCCCTGGAGGCGGCCGGAGCTCCGCCGGGGGTGGTGAACGTCGTGTCCGGGCGTTCCACGGACGTGGGTGAGGCCGCCGTGGCGTCCCCCGACGTCGACATGGTCAGCTTCACCGGCTCCACGGCCGTCGGCCGGCGGATCGCCGAGGTGTGCGGGCGGGACATGAAACGCCAGCTCATGGAGCTGGGCGGGAAAGGCGCGGCGGTCGTCTTCGACGACGCGGACGTGGGCTCCGCCGTCGCCGGTATCGGTACCACCTTCTCCTTCTACAGCGGGCAGATCTGCACGGCACCGACCCGGGTGCTGGCCCAGCGCGGGGTGTACGAGCGGCTGGTAGAGCAACTTGCCGGTTACGCACGGCGGTTGAAGGTCGGAGATCCACGGGAGGCGGACACGGTCGTCGGGCCGGTGATCTCGGCGGAGCACCGGGCGCGGGTCGAGTCGTACGTCGAACTCGGGCGGAAGGAGGGCGCGTCGGTGGTCGTGGGCGGCGAACGGAAGCCGCTGGAGCGCGGTTTCTACGTCCGGCCCACCCTCCTCGCCGACTGCGCCAACGACATGCGGGTGGCCCGGGAGGAGATCTTCGGGCCGGTCGTCGTGGTCGTCCCGTTCGACGACGAGGAGGAGGGGATCGCCCTTGCCAACGACTCCGAGTACGGGCTCGTCGACTACGTCTGGTCCGGCGACGTGGCCCGGGCCTTCCGGGTGGCCCGGCAGCTGCGGGCCGGCGGGGTCGGCATCAACACCGTCGGCCGCAACATGGAGGCCCCGTTCGGGGGCTTCAAGAAGAGCGGGGTGGGCCGGGACGTCGGCACCTACGCGCTGCACGCGTACAGCGAGGTGCAGGCGATCGTGTGGCCGGGGTGAGGTTACGGTTCCGGGTGCCTACAGATCGAACACGGCTCTGAGCCCGATCTCGACGGCTTCCAAGACGCGCTCGTCCACCGGCCCCAGGTCCTGGGCGAAGCGGGGCTCGGGCAGCGTGCGGAACTCGCCGAGGACGATGGTGCCGGTCGAGGGCGCGGTGACGGGGATGTCGACGAGGGTGGGCTCGCGCACTTGCTGCGGGTAGATCAGCACGCAGGTGGCGCACTTGTTCTGCGTGTTCAGACCGTCGGACGAGATCACCAGGACGTGCGCGGGGCCACCAGTGACCGTCACTTCGTAGACGTGACCGCGCTTCACCGGCCCGCCATCCGTGCCCACCGCTGCAGGGTCTCCTCCTCGCTCTCACCCGGCTCGGCGACCGTCGTCACGATCCCAGCCTCAGCGCGTAGTTGCGCGGACCGTTCCAGTTCCTCGGCGAGCATCTGGCGGCGCAGTATCCGAGTGGTGTAGGCGGACGCGTTGCCCTTGGCCTTTACGAAGGCGGCCACGTCGTCCGGCAGGCTCATCGTCATGTTGACCGTCATGCCCCTCATCATACTCGCGATCATGCCAGCAGTGTGAAGGGCTGCTCCGGCGAGTGGGTCTGTGACCTCGGCGGCCAGAACAGCCGGCAGGCCTGACCCCAGCCTTCCGGGTGCGGCTGGTCGTGCCGGTCGGGGCACCACAGGAGCTGGACGAGGTCTGTGCCGTCGGGGAAACGGATCTCCGGGAAGTCCCGGGCGTTCAGCTGGGCCACCGCGACCATCCGTACGGTGTACGGCCGGCCGCCCACGTGCTTGTGGTCGGCGCACTCCGGGCCACGGCTCGGCGGCCGGCCGGCACAGGGGGCCGCCGATGTGGCTGTCGCGCGGGCCGGGAGTGCGGCGGCGCGGACGGAGCCGGACGGCCGTGCGGGCGTGGGGCAGCAACTCCGGGAAGCCACAGGCGGGTTCGATGACGGAGGGGGCGGCGGTGAGCTTCACGCCCGCAATCTCCCCTGTGCTCCCCGCCCACGGTCGGCTCGGTTCTCACGCCTCCAGGTCCACCCGGACCGTCAGCAAGTCCGTGCCGAACGCCCGGACCGCCGTGCTGTTGAAGAAGGGCAGGGCGCGCAGGCGGGCCACCGGGTCGTCGTCGGGGAGGAGGTGGGCGGTGCCGTGGTGCCAGCGGCCGGCGAGGCGGACGCGGACCCTCGGGTCGGCCTGGATGTTGCGGACGTACTGGGACTTGTAGCCGAACTCAGAGACCAGCCAGAAGGAGTCGCCGACCTTGCGGCCGCCCACCGGGGTCTGCCGGGGCAGGCCGGAACTGCGGCCCGTCGTCTCCAGGAGGGTCTGGAACGGCAGCCTCCGGTTGAGCGGGTTGGCGATGCGCCGTTGGAAGGCGGTCACCACGCGGTGCTTGCGGTCTGCGGGGGCTGACATAGGGGTCGCTCTCCTGGTCCGACGGCACGGTGCCGTGGCGGGGATGGTGTGTCGGCTCGGTGCGGGGCGTGTGATCCCCGAACGTTTCGCCGGTTGTCGCGTGTTAGCCTCCCGCGCAGTTGTGATCATTTCAACGGGGGAGCCTGATGGGCGCGTCTTCGGACGGCTACACGGTCAAGTCCGGGATGTCCGGACAGGCGAAGGATCTGGACGCCGCGGGCGACGACGCGGGCAAGATCCGCGAGGCGATCCAGCCCGGCATGTGCTACGTGGACGACGCGCTCGGCGGCCCGGACGCCGCCGCGGCGTTCAACGCGTACGCCGCCGCCTGGGAGGCGGAGGTCAAGGCCCTGGAATCGGCGCTGCACGAACTGGCCGACAAGGTACGGCTGTCGAAGGGGGCGTACGCCGGCAGCGACGGCCTGGTCGACACCAGCGTCCGCAGCGTGCGGGTCGGCGACGGCTCCCTCAGCACCCTGCCCGCCCCGGCCGGTGACGGCTACGTCTCCACCATGCCCGCCCGCGGCACCCGCCCGTCGGCGCTGGCCGACTACTGAGGGAGCGGCGCGCGATGACGGAGTCCACGGGTGACCGCCGCACGCGGCTCGGCGACCTGTGCCACAACATTTCCACGGCCGACAGCAAGAACGACCTGATCGACGCCATCAACGACGCGCTCGCCGTCTCCGCCCCGGTCGGCGACACGGCGACGCTGGAGTTCCTGGGCAAGCTGTACCAGAAGCAGGACCTCCAGGACCTCTGCAAGCGCATCGACGGGGTGGCCAAGAAGGGCCTGCCGGACGTCTGGGCCGGGAACACGAGTGTCCTCGCCTCGGACGCGGTGGCCGCCGCCGGGCGGGCCGCCGGGGCGGTGGGCCGGGCCTTCTACGGCGGCGGACAGGCGCTGCTCACGTTCACCGACGCCCTTAAGGACGCCCAGAGCCAGGACGGCGACGGACGGGAGACGCTGCACGAGGCACTCCGGATGCTCGGCAGCAAGGACGGCTGGTTCGACGACCTCATCGAGGACGACGACGAGAAGGCCGTCCGGCTGAACGCCCGTTCCCTCGCCTCCCTCGGCGTCGGCGACATGCACAAGGCCGCGATCACCGCCGACGACGCCGCCCACGCCGTCGCCAGGGACCTGAACAAGTGGGTCTCCGAGGCGCGCCTCCGCAAGCTGGGCACGGGCAACCTGACCGCCGTCGACAAGCTGATGCTGGCCGAGACCAGTGCCGTCGACGGCGACCCTGTGCTGAACGAGATCCTCACCGCGCACGACCTGGAGCGCGCCGGCCGGCGCATGAACCAGCTGAGCGCCGCCGACCAGGCCGCCATGGACCAGATGCTGGCCGGGTCGGACAGCCCGCAGGAGCGGGCCTATCTGATGAAGGCCCTGGCCGCCGGGCACAGCGTGGCGGAGATCGAGCAGTTCCAGGGCAAGATCCGCGGGCACGACCCCGAGTGGCTGCGCAGGCATCTCACGCCGGTCGTCACCGCCGTGGACAGCATGGACGACGAGGGCCTGGCCCCCGACGGCTCCAACAACAACAAGGACTACGTCACCTTCGACGGGCAGCGCTGGATCCAGGGCGGCGACGGCTCGGAGGGCACCTGCGTGGCCTCGTCCACCGTCACCGCCCGCGCCATGGTCGACCCCCTCTACGCCCTCGACCTCACCGGCGGCCGCAGCGGACAGGAGGACGACCCCGAGGCCTTCAAGCGGCGGCTGGTGGCCGAGCAGCACCGGTTGCACACGGAGGGCGACGGCGGTGACCACTGGGACGGCATGGGTCCCGACGGGCAGGAGCACATCGCCGACACCACCATCGGCGCCGCCACCGGCGACGACTACCAGCGCCACGACCTGGACGGCGCCGCCGACCGCAGGGCGGTGCTGACCGATGTCGAGAAGGCGGTCGCGGACGGCCGCCCGGTCCCCGTCGACGTCAAGGGCAAGGACGGCGCCCACGCGATGACCATCATCGGCCAGGAGGGCGACAAGCTGCAGATCTACAACCCCTGGGGCTCGACGACGTGGGTCAGCGAGAACGACTTCATCAACGGACACATGAGCAAGGCAGCGGACAGTGGACTCAACGACGCGTACAGCGTGTACCTCCCGACGGCGAAGTAGGCGGAGCCTGAGGCGCCGGGGCAGGGCGGCGGGCGGCGTCGTCGCGGCGGTCGCGCTGCTGACGCTCGTCGCGGGCTGCGGGTCGGGCACCGGCGAGCCCGCCCCCGTCGCGCATCCCACCGACGAACCCCGCATCACCGCGAAGGTCGGGGAGCGCTTCACGCTCACCGTCCATCAGAACGCCTCCACCCGTGAGCACTGGTACCTGTCCGACCCCGGGCCCGACGCCCACGTGGTCCGCGAGCGCGGGCGGCACAGCACCTCGGACTCCGGCGACAAGCACCTGGCCGGCGCCGGCAGCAGCCTCACCTTCACCTTCGAGGCCACCGGCAAGGGCAGCACCCGGATCGTGCTGACCCACTGCACGTTCGCCACCACCTGCGACGAGGACGGCGGCGGCACCCCGGCCCCGGCGTCGACCGCACCGTACCGGCAGTCCGCGCCGAAGCGCGTCACCTACACCGTCACCGTCCGCTGAGCCGGCCGACACCACCGACACCGGAAACATGAACCCCGTATCGAACCCCGCCCCGCATCCCCCGGACCGCACCGACGACGAGCTGGCCCGGCTCGACATCCCCGTCCTGCTCCGCTACGGCCTCACAGCACCGCCCGGCCCCCGACGCACCGCCCTGTTCGGCGACGGCGTCGTGGGCGCGGCCGTGCGGCTCGACCGCCTCGGCACCCAGCCGCGCTCGGTGGCCTTCCTCGCCGACATCGTCCGGTCCGGTGGCCTCGCCTACGCCGCCGGGCTCGCCGAGCCGCTGCCGCGCCCGGAGGCGGCGGCTGTCATACGCGACTGGCTGGCCGCCGGCACCGAGCTCGCGGCCGGTGTCGCCGCCGACGACACCGCCGCCCGCTGGCTGCGTGCCGTCGCGACGGTCATCGAACTGCGGCAGCTGACGAGGACCGCACGGAGCTGACCGGCCGCGTGGGCCATGCCCCGCCGACCGCCCCGAGGAAGTAACCCGGATCGGTGAACACGGCCGGCGCCCCCGGCACCGGCCCGGCCGCCGTCTCGTGCCGCAACTCGGCGCGCACATACGTCGCGTCGGAAGGCGCCGTACGCCACTCGGCCGTGCCCGAGCCCGACGCCGGCAGCGGATCGCTGGTGTACAGCACACCTTGGGTCGGTGACGCCACGGGCAGCCGCTCGCCGATGCCCGTGGCGGGCCTGGCTCCCGGCCATGGGCAGCAGCGACGCCCACCGCGACCCGGACACGGTCGGCTCGCCCCAGACGGAAGGCCCGCGCGGCTCGCCGGCTGGTCGCGGTCGCGGTCGCCGAGATCATCGCTCTGCGCCGGGCCACGCGCGAAGGCACCGCCTAGGCATCGCTGTCCGCCAGCCAGTTGCCGTGGAAACCGAACGGCACCCGGGCCGGCAGGTGGATCGTGGCGACCGGGGCCGCGGTGAGGTCGTCGGCGTCCAGGACGGCCAGGTCACTGCGGTCGGTGGCGGCGTCGTACACGTACGTCATGAGCCAGCCGGGGCCGCCGGGCGTGTCGTCGGCGGGGGCGAAGGCCGCCTCGCCGGGGGTGCGGCCGGGCCCGAAGTCGTGCGCGGTGACGGCCCCGGAGGACAGGTCGTAGCGGACCAGGCAGGTGCCGCTCGTCATGTGGCCGTGTCCGGCGGCGAGTCCGGTGAGCCGGTCGTCGACGCGCGGGAACTCGCCCGCCCGGTCGTCGATCTGCTCCTCGCGGACCGTCCCGGCGACCGTGTCGATGGTCCATTTCCACAGCACGGCCCGCTCCTTGCGCGTGCCGCCGTCCGCGTCGCGCCGCCACATCTGCGGGTAGCGCATCACGTGCAGCACGACGGTGCCGTCCGGCGCGTCGTAGGCGTTGAGAGCGTGGAAGACGTAGCAGGGATCGACGGCGAACCAGCGGACCTCGCCGTACGGGTCGGCGCGGCGCAGCACGCCGAGCCGGGCGCCGTACCCGTCGTCCCAGCTGTACGGCATCGTGCCGCCGGCCAGGGCGAGTTCGACGTCGAAGACGACGGGCAGGTCCATGAAGACGACGTGCCCGGCGGTGAGCGCGAAGTCGTGCAGCATGGTCGGCCCGGGCACCTCGATCGGTCTGCTGAGCACCAGCTCGCCGGTGGCGTCGGCCCGGTGGTAGGTGAGGTGGGTGGGCTCCAGCATGCCGCAGCCGAAGAAGTGCAGTTCGCCGGTGGCCGGGCAGGTCTTCGGGTGGGCCGTCATCGCGGTGGTGAGGCGGCCGTCGAAGTCGTACGGCCCCTTGGTGCCCAGGTCGCGGGTCAGTTCGTAGGGCAGGGTGGTCTCGACCAGGGCGAGGGTGCGGCCCGCGTGCCGGACGACATGGGTGTTGGCCGGTCCCGCGGTGAGGTCGCGGCGGCCCCGGTCGTCATAGAGCAGTGCGCCGTCGGTGAGTTGGCCGGTGCGGACCCAGCGGTTGCGGTAGGAGACGGCCCGTCCGCCCTCCAGGCGCATCCCGTGGACCATGCCGTCGCCGAAGAACCAGTGGCCGGAGGCGGTGTCGGCCGGGTTCGGGCCGTTGCGCAGGTACCAGCCGGTCAGCTCGGGCGGGATCGTGCCGGTCACCGGCAGGTCGTGCGCGGTGAGTTCCTCGGTGACCGGGGCGTAGTTGCCGGACAGGTGCTTCGGGGTGGCGGTCACCGGGCCACCTGCCCGGCGGCCTGGGCCTTCGCCTGGACGTGGGCGACATAGCGGACGGTGAAGAGCATCGGGACGACGAAGCCGGCGATCTGGACGACGGTCGCGGGCGTCGAGTGGGCGCTGCCGGAGTGGGCCAGCACAGCGAGGACGACGGCGGTCACGACGAAGGCGGCGGTCCACACGGACGTGATGACGACGTTGACCCGGATGAAGGGCTTCAGGTCCCAGAGCTCGCGCGGGGTGGTGCGCTTGGCGATGCCCAGGGTGAAGGGCCGGCCGAAGGCCAGCGAGAGGCCGGCGATGACGGCGAGGGTGCCGGAGGAGAGGGCGGCGGAGTAGTCGTGCACGCCCGAATGCGGGTCGGCGAAGGCGATGGCGGCGAGGACCGCGAAGAAGACCGCCGAGCCGGCCTCGATGACGAGGGCGTCGAAGCCGGCGCCGGAGCGCTTCTCCTGGGCGATGATGCCCACGGCCACCACCAGGGCGGCCAGGGCGCCCCACTGCCAGTCCCCCGAGGGGATGACGGCGAAGACGATCCACGGCAGGAACGTGCGCAGGTACGACATGGGATTCCCCCGACAGGTCCGTAGGTCTGTAGGCCCGAGTTTTGGAGTTCCACCTCTTCCACTCGCGACATGTCAAAAGTAGAAGGTCGGTCTTCGACATGTCAACAGTGGAATGTAGGATGGCGGCATGAGTCTCAGACACGCCCTGCTCGGCCTGCTGTCGGACCGTCGCGCCAGTGGCTACGACCTGCTGAAGACGTTCGAGACCTCGCTGGCCAACGTCTGGCCCGCGACCCAGAGCCAGATCTACACCGAACTGACCAAACTGGCGGGCTCCGGGCTGATCACGGTGGCCGCCGAGGGTCCGCGCGGCCGCAAGGAGTACGAGATCACCGACGCGGGCATGGCGGAGCTGCGCCACTGGCTGACCGAGGTCCCTCCCCAGCGGGTCATCCGCAGCGACATCCTGCTGCGCGTCTTCTTCCTCGGTGTGCTCAGCCCCGAGCAGGCCCGCGCCTACCTGACCGAGCTGACCGCCATGTCCCAGGCCGGACACGACCAGCTGCGGCAGCTCGCCGACTCCATCGACTGGGACGAGGGCAACCTCTCGGTGTACGGCCGCATCGCGCTGGAGTACGGTCTGCGCTTCAACGCGATGCGGCGCGAGTGGGCCGAGTGGGCGACCGAGCAGATCAAACAGCCCCGAGGAAGATCGGGTTGGTGAAGGCGGCCAGCGCGCCCGGCACCGGCCCCGCCGCCGCCTCGTGCCGGAGCTCGGCGCGTACGTACGCGGCGTAGGCGGGCGTCGTACGCCACTCCGCCGTGCCCGAGCCGGACACCGGCAGCGGATCGCTGGTGTACAGCACACCCTGGTCGGTCACGAAACGGATCGAGCAGCGCGGGGCGCCCGAGACCTCCAGCCGGACGGTCACGGGGGTGTCGGCGGCCACGGACAGCCGCTCGCCGATGCCCGCCTGCTGTCCGCGCCCGCCCGTCACCGTGAAGGCGAGGGTCACGTTCTTCGACTCGGCCACGTACGAGCGTCCCGCGCGGATGCCTTCCTGGATCGCCTCCCGGGTCAGGTCGTCGGCGAGGACGACCGTCTGGGGACTGCCGACCGCGTCGGGGTCGCGGTGGGCGTCGCTGTTGCCCATGGCCGGAAGCCAGGGCCGCCCCTGCCGCACGGAGGCGACCAGCTGGTTGTCCCAGTCGGCCAGCGTCACCTCGTCGTCCGGGGTGTAGGGGCCGTTCCACACCTCCACGGCGTCCGCCTCACCGAAGCCGAACTTCCAGCCGCAGCCGACGCAGGTGGCGTGCGGGTGGGCGGGGACGACCAGGCCGCCGGCGCGGCGGATGTCCCGCGCGAAGCGGGCCCAGCGGTTGTCCCGGGCCCGGTAGCGCCAGTCCACGAACGTGCCGGGATCGGTGCCGAGCGCCACCACGTGGCCGTTGCGGGTGGTGATCTCCTCGCCGAGCATGATCAGCAGGTCTTCGCCGGCCTGGTCCGCCCAATGCGGGTGCGCCGAGTGGGTGTTGTGGTCCGAGGAGTTGATGAAGTCCAGGCCCGCCGCCCGCGCGAGGGCCGCGATCTCGGCCGGGGTGCGGCGGCCGTCGGAGTACCAGGAGTGCAGATGGCAGTCGCCCCGGTACCAGGCCCGCCCCCGGCCCTTGGCCCGGGAGGGCGGATACACCGGACGCGGGGTCTCGCCCGCCTCGCCGTAGGTCAGCGTGATCGTCAGCTCGTAGTTCAGCCCCTGCGGCGCCACCGTGTAGGGGCCCAGCGCGACGTACCAGGTGCCCTCGCGCACCGGGCCGGGGATGTAGCCCGGAGTGGCGTCGTCGGCGCGGACGAAGAACTCCGTGCGGGCGCCGCCCGACCAGCCCCTGAAGCCCCGGCCGCCCAGCTCGGTGCCGCGTTCGTCGAAGAGGCCGATGTCGAGGGCGTTGCCCTGGGTGCCGGCCGGGACCGAGGGCCTGTCGTAGGTGTAGGAGACCTTGATCTGCCGTACGCCGGCGGGGACTTCGACCGGTACGTACACGAAGTCGGGGGAGCCGGGCGGCAGGGTGCCGCGAACCGACCGGGTTTCCTGCTGCTGACCGTCCGCCGCTGCGAAGCTCACGCTTCCCAACGTAAGGGCAGCTGCGGCGCCCGTCACGAACAGCGCGCGTCTGCCGATGCCATGAGTGTGACCGTGCGTGTCTTCAGCCATGGCGGTCACTCTCGCGTCCGCGCGTTAACGCCTGTGAACGAGCGGGCGAGTGGCGTCCGACGGGTGTCATGCACGCGGCTTCACGACCGTCGGCGCGGACAGTGCCGACCAGTCGGTATGGACAGTGGAGGCCCGGGCCGGTACAGATGGGCCATGCGTATCGCCGTCACCATCTTCCTCACCGACGAGACCATCGCGCCGGTACGGCTCGCCCGCGAACTGGAACACCGCGGTTACGCCGGCCTCTACCTCCCCGAACACACCCACATACCCGTGGAGCGGACGACGCCGTACCCCGCCGGCGGCGACCTGCCCCGCGAGTACACCCGCACCCTCGACCCCTTCGTCGCCCTCGGCCAGGCCGCGGCCGTCACCGAGCGCCTCGGCCTCGGCACCGGCATCACCCTCCTCGCCCAGCACGACCCCATCGCCCTGGCCAAGCAGATCGCCACCCTGGACCACCTGTCCGGCGGCCGTTTCACCCTCGGCCTCGGCTACGGCTGGAACGTCGAGGAGGCCGCCGACCACGGCGTGCAGTGGCGCACCCGCCGGGAACTGGTCCGGGACCGGGTGCGGCTGATGCAGGCGCTGTGGTCCGGGGAACCGACCTCCTACGACGGCGAGTTCGCCGCAGTCCGGGCCAGTCACGCCCACCCCAAGCCGGTGGGCAAGCCGCGCGGCCGGGTCGTCGGGCCGCGCACGCTCGTCGGCGGGGCGGCCGGGCCGAAACTGTTCGCGCACATCGCCGAGTACGCCGACGGCTGGCTGCCGATCGGCGGCCGGGGCCTCACCGAGTCCCTGCCGGTGCTGCGTTCGGTCTGGGCGGACGCGGGCCGCGACCCGGCCGCCCTCCAGGTCGTCCCGTACGCGGTCCAGCCCACCCCGGGCAAGCTGGCTCACTACGCCGAGTTGGGTATTGAGGAGACGGTGGTGCAACTGCCTCCGGCGGGAGAGGCGGAGGTGCTGCGGGCGCTGGACGAATGCGCCGAGTACTTGTAGGCGAAGGGCGGCGCAGCTGACCCAGGGGCGCGGGGCTGTACCGACATACGGCTCCGCCGCGTGGGCGCGAGTGACCACGACGAACCCGCACCGACAAACGCACCGCACCCCCAAAGCCCAACCCGCTGAACCGGCGGAGCCCGAACGTATGCTCAAGGGATGACGACTTCCGCGACCTCCGGAACCGGACCGACCGAGAACTCCATGCGTCGCGCCCTCAAACGCGCCCGGGACGGCGTCGCCCTCGACGTCCGCGAGGCGGCGGTGCTGCTCCAGGCCCGCGGCGAGGCCCTGACCGACCTCGCCGCGTCCGCCGCCCGGGTGCGCGACGCGGGTCTCGAACAGGCGGGCCGTCCCGGCGTCATCACGTACTCGAAGAGCGTCTTCATCCCCCTCACCCGGCTGTGCCGGGACAAGTGCCACTACTGCACCTTCGTCACCGTCCCCGGCAAGCTGCGCCGGGCCGGCCACGGAATGTTCATGTCCCCGGACGAGGTGCTGGACATCGCCCGCAAGGGCGCCGCCCTCGGCTGCAAGGAAGCCCTGATCACCCTCGGCGACAAGCCGGAGGACCGGTGGCCTCAGGCGCGCGAGTGGCTCGACGCGCACGGCTACGACGACACCATCGCCTACGTCCGCGCCATCTCCATCCGCATCCTGGAGGAGACGGGCCTGCTGCCCCACCTCAACCCCGGCGTGATGACCTGGACGGACTTCCAGCGCCTCAAGCCGGTCGCCCCCTCCATGGGCATGATGCTGGAGACGACCGCGACCCGGCTGTGGTCCGAGCCCGGCGGCCCCCACTACGGCTCCCCGGACAAGGAGCCCGCCGTACGCCTGCGCGTCCTGGAGGACGCGGGCCGCTCCTCCGTGCCCTTCACCTCCGGCCTGCTCATCGGCATCGGGGAGACGTACGAGGAGCGCGCTGAGTCCCTCTTCGCGCTGCGCAAGGTCTCCCGGGCCTATCACGGCATCCAGGAACTGATCATCCAGAACTTCCGCGCCAAACCGGACACGGCGATGCGCGGCATGCCGGACGCCGAACTGGACGACCTGGTGGCCACGGTGGCCGTGGCCCGCCACATCATGGGCCCGTCCGCCTGCCTGCAGGCCCCGCCGAACCTGGTCGACTCCGAGTACGAGCGGCTGATCGGCGCCGGTATCGACGACTGGGGCGGGGTGTCGCCCCTGACCATCGACCACGTCAATCCGGAACGACCCTGGCCGCAGATCGAGGAACTCACCGAACGCTCCAGGGAGGCCGGTTTCGAACTCCGCGAACGCCTCTGCGTCTACCCGGAGTTCGTGCGCCGTGGCGAGCCCTGGCTGGACCCGCGGCTGCGCCCGCACGTGAGCGCGCTGGCCGACCCGGAGACGGGCCTGGCCCTCCCGGACGCGACCGTCGAGGGGCACCCGTGGCAGGAGCCGGAGGAGGCCTTCGTCCCGACCGGCCGCACGGACCTGCACCGCACGATCGACACCGAGGGCCGCGGCGCGGACCGGCGCGACGACTTCGACGAGGTGTACGGCGACTGGGAGGCGCTGCGCGAGGCGGCCGCCCCCGGCATGGCGCCGGAGCGCATCGACACGGACGTACGGCAGGCGCTGGCGACGGCGGCCGACGACCCGACGAGGCTGACCGACGCCGAGGCCCTGGCCCTGCTGCACGCGGACGGCCCGGCGCTGGACGCGTTGTGCCGGGTGGCCGACGACGTGCGCAGGTCGGCCGTCGGGGACGACGTGACGTACATCGTCACCCGCAACATCAACTTCACCAACGTCTGCTACACCGGCTGCCGCTTCTGCGCCTTCGCCCAGCGCCGCACGGACGCCGACGCGTACACGCTGTCGCTGGAGCAGGTCGCGGACCGCGCCCAGCAGGCCTGGGACGTGGGCGCGGTGGAGGTCTGCATGCAGGGCGGCATCCACCCGGACCTGCCGGGGACGGCGTACTTCGACATCGCGAAGGCGGTGAAGTCCCGCGTCCCGGGCATGCACGTGCACGCCTTCTCCCCGATGGAGGTGGTGAACGGCGCGACCAGGACGGGCATGTCGATCCGGGAGTGGCTGACGGCCGCCAAGGAGTCCGGCCTGGACACCATCCCCGGCACGGCGGCGGAGATCCTGGACGACGAGGTCCGCTGGGTGCTGACCAAGGGCAAGCTGCCGGCGGCCACCTGGATCGAGGTGGTGAGGACGGCCCACGAGCTGGGCATCCGCTCCTCCTCCACGATGATGTACGGCCACGTCGACCAGCCCCGCCACTGGCTGGGCCACCTGCGCACGCTGGCGCGGATCCAGCGGGAGACGGGCGGCTTCACGGAGTTCGTCACCCTCCCCTTCATCCACACGAACGCACCGGTGTACCTCGCGGGCATCGCGCGCCCCGGCCCTTCCACCCGTGACAACCGCGCGGTGACGGCGATGGCACGTCTCCTCCTCCACCCCTGGATCCCGAACATCCAGACAAGCTGGGTGAAACTGGGCACCGATGGTGCGGCGGAGATGCTCCGCTCGGGAGCGAACGACCTGGGCGGAACCCTGATGGAGGAGACGATCTCCCGCATGGCGGGCTCGTCGTACGGCTCGTACAAGTCGGTCCGCGACCTGGTCGCCGTGGCCGAGGCGGCCGGTCGCCCGGCGAAACCGCGCACCACGCTCTACGGCGAGGTGCCGCGGGAGCGGCAGCGGGCGGCCGAGGCCTCCGACGGCCACCTGCCGGAATTGTTGCCGGTCCTGGACTGAGTACGATGATCCGACCCCCGACCTGAGGCGGGGCCCCGTAGCGGAGGAGATGCGTACCCGTGGCTGCCCGACTGCCCTCCTGGGCCTGGGTCACCGGCCTGACGGCAGGCGCGACCGCGGCCGTCGTCGCCCTCGCCGTACAGGCGGACCACGGGCCGCGTCCCATGGCCGCCGTGGCCAAGCCGAGCCCGTCGGCGTCGGCGAGCGCCCACGGCTCCGCCGCGCCGCACTCCCCGGCCCCGCCCGCGCTGCCGGACGCGTCGGGCGAGGGCCGCCGGATCGTGTACTCGCTCGGCGACAAGCGGGTGTGGCTGGTCGACGCGACGGGCAAGGAGTTCCGGACGTTCACGGTGTGGCGGGGTTCGGTGAGCCCGCAGCCCGGCCGCTACTCGATCACTCTGCGCACCCCGTCCCTGAGGGGCTCGGACGGGGTGGAGATCGAGCACGTCATGTACTTCACCAAGGTGCAGGGCGTGAACATAGCCTTCTCCAACGCCCTGGACGGCTCCTCGCCGCCTCCGGCGGACGGCAAGAAGCTGGGCGGCATCCGCATGCACAAGGAGGACGGAGCCGCGCTGTGGTCCTTCGGTGACCAGGGCACCAGGGTGGCGGTCGTCAAGTAGTGGCTTCCCGGCGGGCGGGCAGCTGGTTGACGATCAGGGCGATTCCGCTCAGCAGGAACACCCGGGTAGCGGCGTCCAGCCCGTTCCAGGTCTTGGACTGCCACATCGCGAACCACTCACCGCCGATCGCGATGAACCCGGCGCCGAAGAGCAGTACCAGCATCAGCAGCCCGTAGGTGGAGATGCGTCGCGCGAAGTCGTCGTCCCTGCGCCGCGCCCAGAGACAGGTCCCCCAGACCAGCACCAGCGCCGCCACCGTCTCCCACACGATGATGAGGACGTACGCGGTGTCCTGAAGGCCGGTGCTGGTGACGGCCCGCCACATGAGGTCGTCGTCCTTGAACGTCGTGTCCATCGCCAGCACATGCCGCACGAACTGCTGGTTCGTCCCGAAGTCGGTGATGTTCCCGAGGGCGACCAGGGCGATGTAGAGGGCGAGTATGCCGGTGAGCACACCGGCGGCCAGGCAGAGACCGGTGTGACGTGGGGGGTTGGTGGTCATGGCTGAATTCTCCTCTGTCCGGGCCCGGTTATCGCGTGGTCATTGCGCCAGAATGAGAGGGCGGGCTGCGGGAGGGGCTGATGCCGGGCGGAGGTGCACGCAGACTCGGCGCGGACGCCCGCGAGTTCCACGTCTCGGGCGACCGGAACCCGCTTCTCCACGACCCGGCCTTTCGTCCTCAGCGCCCTACCGCCTCCCCCGTCACCACCGGCCGCACCTTGGTCAGCATCAGGTCCAGGAACTGGTCGGGGTGCCGGAAGGACCCGAAGTGGCTCGCGCCACGGATCAGGGCGAAGTCCTTCACCGGGGCGGTGACTTCGTCGTAGAAGCGGCGGGCCGGCTGCGGTGGGGTGAGGACGTCGCTTTCGCCCTGGAAGACGAAGAAGGGGAGCTGGAAGGCGGTGCCCTCGGCATACTCGTCGATCGTCATCGCCTGGGGGCCCAGAGGCTCGGAGAAGGTCTGGGCCTTCAGATACGTGCGCAGCTCGCGCAGGGTGTGGAGAGGTGAGAACCAGAGGGAGCGGATCACAACCGTCTTCATCGTGTCGTAGGTCAACGGGTCGGTCGTGACCACCGTCTTCGCGTACTCCGCCCACTCGTGCGGCGACCAGGCCGACTGGTCGGGGCCGATGGCGGCCATCCTCGCCAGCTGCTTCTTCTTGCCCGCCTTCGCCAGCCGGGCCAGCAGCGCCTCGTAGGCAGAGGGGTCACGACCGCCCTCGACGACGTTCTGGTCGGTGCCGACGTACGCCGAGTACAGCTCGGGGTGGTTGCGGGCCAGACGGAGGCCGGTGACCGTGCCGAAGCTGTTGGCGAGGAGGAGGACCTTGTCCACCGCGAGGCGGGTGCGGATGTGGGCCGTCACCTCCAGGGCGTCCTCGTAGAGGCGGTCGAGGGTCAGCTCGCCCTGGCCCTCGGGGCCGCCGGCCGCGAAGGTCTTGCCGGCGCCCCGCAGGTCCCAGCGCACGATCGTGAAGTGCCGCTCCCAGGCGCGGGTGCGCGGGATGAAGACCAGGTTGGAGGCGCCGGGGCCGCCGTGGATCTCCAGGATCACGGGGTTCGTCCGGTCCTCGCCGCGGACCGAGATCCACTGGTCGATGCCGCCGATGCGGACGTACGAGGACTCGTCGATGCCGTTCGGGGTGGTGATCGCCAGCCTCTTGGCGAGGGCGCGGCGCTTCAGGGCGCGGTAGGTCAGCAGCATGGCTTTCCCCCTAAACAGTTTATGCCGTCAGCTGTTCCGTTGGGTTTACGGTATATAGAGTTACTGGGGGAGTCAACGGGCTTCGCCGAAGTCGAGCAGGAGGGGCCTCGTGACCGGACGGGACGGACAGAGCGGACGGAACGCCGGGAGCGGCAAGGGGCAGCAGGAGACGCCGCGCGACCCGCGGGCAGCTCTCGCGCTGCTGTGGGGAGAACAGGTGCAGCCCACGCGCGGGCCCAAGCCGACGCTGTCCCCGCAGCGCATCGCCGCGGCCGCCGTCGAACTGGCCGATGCGCAGGGGCTGGACGCGGTCTCGATGAGCAAGGTCGCCGCCGGGTTCGGCGTCTCGGCGATGGCGCTCTACCGCTATGTGCTGGGCAAGGGGGAGCTGGTCGAGCTGATGATCGAGTCGATCCTCGCCGAGGTCCCCGACCTCTCCGTCGCCCAGGGCGACTGGCGCGCCGGGACACGGCTGTGGGCCCGCCGCTGCCTGGACCTCTACCGGGCCCATCCCTGGGCGCTCGCCGCCACCGCGATGCGCCGCCAGGTCATGGGCCCCCACCAGCTCGGCTGGCTGGACGCGGCGCACGCCGCCCTGGAGCCGACCGGCCTGTCGGCGGCCCAGCGGCACCAGGTCTTCGTCCTGGTCGTCGGCCTGGTGCGCAGCCTCGCCCAGCAGACGGCCGACTTCGACGCGGACGAGGACCGGGAGTGGAACCGCCTCACCGGCGAGGTGCTCGAACGCCACGCGGACCGGTTCCCGGCCCTGACCCGGGCCATCGCCGACGGCGCCTTCGACCCGACCGGCATCGACCCGCTCGACTTCGGGCTCGACCGGATCCTCGACGGGGTCGAAGCGCTCATGGCCGGGCGGGAATGACGCGGGAATGACCCCCTGGGGGATGATTTGCCCCTGTGAACGAACCCTTCCCCGTCGATTACAGTGCTGAGCGTCGTACGGACGGACGGTGCCGTGAGGAGGTCTGAGTGAGTGCGACAGCCGGCGCGGTCTGGGGCCGATCCGAGCAGCAGGACTTCCGCAGCAGGGTGCGCGGCACCCTGCTCGGGGGCGCCGTGGGCGACGCGCTCGGCGGGCCCGCCGATCCGCTTTCCCTGGAGGAGATCCGGGCCACGTACGGCCCCGAGGGTCTGCTCGACCTGGCCTTCGGGCACGGGCGGCGCGGCACGGTCACCCATCACACCCAGCTCACCCTGTTCAGCGTGGACGGGCTGATCAGGGCCCAGGTCCGGCGGGACACCGGGGCGTGGCATCCGCCGACCGATCTGCACCGGGCGTATCTGCGCTGGGCGGCCACCCAGCGGGACTGGGGGCCCGACGAGCGCCGCAAGGACGACGGCTGGCTGGCCCGTGAGGAGTGGCTGTACGCCCGCCGGGATCCGAGCCGGGCGCTGCTCGTCGGGTTCGGCGACGACACCATGGGCACGCTGGAGTCACCGAAGAACCCCGGAGAGCTGGGGCCGGAGGCGGTCGCCCGGTCCGCGCCCTTCGGGCTGCTGGTCGGCTGGGAGCCGCAGCTCGTCGCGCAGCTGGCGGTGGAGTGCGCCGCGCAGAGCCACGGGCATCCCCTCGCCTATCTGTCGGCGGGCGCGTACGCCGTGATCGTGCACGCGCTGGCCCGGGGCGAGAGCCTGGACGGCGCCGTGCAGCGGGCCCTCGCCCTGCTCGCCGCCCGGCCCGGCCACCAGCCCGTCTCGGACGCCCTGCAGCATGCCCTCGGCGCGGTACGGCAGGGCATCCCGAGCCCGACGCGGGTGGAGGAACTGGCCGGCGACGGTACGGCGGACGGGCTGCTGGCGGCGGCGGTGTACTGCGCGCTGGTGGGGGAGGACGTCCGGCACGGCCTGTGTCTGGCGGTGAACCAGGGTGGCCCCTCGGCGGCGGCCGGCGCCCTCACGGGCGGCCTCCTCGGCGCCCTCCACGGCGAAACGGCCCTCCCCCCGGCCTGGGTGGCGGAGTTGGAGGGCCGTCCGACGGTGCTGGAACTCGCCGACGACTTCGCGATGGAGATGACCCAGGGCCCGGCGCTGCACGGCCCGGCGGGCTCTGCACCGGGGTGGCTGGCCCGGTATCCGCGGGCCTGAGTCGCGAAGCCGACGTCGGCTGCAACTCCCCAGGGGCGCGGGACTGTATCGATATGCGGCTCCGCCGCGTGGGCGCGAGCGACCACGACGGACCCGCACCCGAATCCCGGCAGCAACCCCTACGGCGCTCCGACCACGTCGTCCCCCGCCCCCGCCGGCGCCGGCGTGGCCGGCGCGGCGTTCCCGTCCCCGTCGGTGTTGAGTTTCTCGATGATGGCGAGGCGCTCGGGCGTCTCCTCGGGCTTCACATACCCGATGACGATGTACAGCACCAGGGACACCGCCAGCGGGATCGAGACCTGGTACTGGAGCGGGACTCCGCCGGAGACGTTCCAGTTGATGGGGTAGTTCACCAGCCAGAACGCCAGCAGACCCGCCGCCCAGCTGGTGAGCGCCGCCGTCGGGCCGGAGCGGCGGAACGGGCGGAGCAGACCCAGCATCATCGGGATCGCGATCGGGCCCATCAGACCGGCCACCCACTTGATGACGACCGTGATGATGTCCTTGAACGTGGGGGAGTTGACCTGCGTCGCCACCGCCATGGACAGGCCGAGGAAGACCAGAGTCGTCACGCGGGCCGCGACCAGGCCGGAGCGCTCGCCCCAGGCCCGGGCACGGGAGGAGAGCACCGGGGCCACGTCACGGGTGAACACCGCCGCGATCGCGTTCGCGTCCGAGGAGCACATGGCCATCGTGTGGGAGAAGAAGCCCACGATGACCAGGCCCAACAGCCCGTGCGGCAGCAGCTGTTCGGTCATCAGGCCGTAGGAGTCGGAGCCGTCCGGCTTCTGCGCGTGGACCAGGAGCGGGGACATCCACATCGGGAAGAACAGCACCACCGGCCAGATCAGCCACAGCACGGACGACAGCCGGGCCGACCGCTCGGCCTCGTGCGCGCTGCCCGTCGCCATGTACCGCTGGGCCTGGTTGAGCATGCCGCCGTTGTACTCGAAGAGCTTGATGAACAGGAAGGCGAGGAGGAACACCGTGCCGTAGGGGCCGACCAGCGGCTTGCCGTGACCGTGCAGCGCCGGCTGGTTCCAGGCGTCGAAGAAGCCGATGTGCCTGTCGTTCAGCTTCAGTACGACGGCCACGAACATCGAGACACCGGCGAGCAACTGGATGACGAACTGGCCGAGTTCGGTCAGCGCGTCCGCCCACAGGCCGCCGATCGTGCAGTACACGGCGGTGATCGCACCGGTGATGAGGATGCCCTGGTTCAGGGTGACCCCGGTGAACACCGACAACAGGGTGGCGATCGCCGCCCACTTGGCGCCCACGTCCACGATCTTCAGCAGCATGCCGGACCAGGCGAGTGCCTGCTGGGTGGACAGGTTGTAACGGTTCTTCAGGTACTCCAGCGGGGAGGCCACATGGAGCCGGGAGCGCAGTCGGTTGATGCGGGGCGCGAACAGCTTCGACCCGATGGCGATGCCGAGCGCGATGGGGAAGGACCAGGTGACGAAGGAGGTGACGCCGTAGGTGTAGGCGATGCCCGCGTACCCGGTGAACATGACCGCGCTGTAGCCCGACATGTGGTGCGAGATGCCGGACAGCCACCAGGGCATCTTGCCGCCGGCCGTGAAGAAGTCGGAAACGTTGTCCACGCGCTTGTGCGACCAGACGCCGATCGCGACCATCACACCGAAGTAGCCGATGAGTACGGCCCAGTCGAGACTGTTCATGTGCTCGATCGTGGGTGCGGTCACATGAACACGACAAGCAACAGTAAGGTCAAGTCAAAGTAAAAATGTTCGATTTGATGATTCATGTTCACCTACATGAACAGCCCGGCGAGGGCGCGAGGTGCCTTAACGCATCAGCTCCCCCGCGTTGACCAGCAGCGACTGCCCGGTGATGGCCCGCGCCCGGTCCGAGGACAGGAACACCGCCGCGTCCGCCACGTCCCCGTCCGTCGCGAGGTCCGGCAGTGCCATCCGCTCCGCCAGCCGGGCCAGGACCTCCGCCTCCGGCACCCCTTGCGTCTGTGCGGTGAACCGGACGTACGCCTGTACCGGCGGGCCCCACATCCAGCCCGGCAGGACGGTGTTGACCCTGATCCGATACGGCCCGAGCTCGCGCGCCAGGGAGTACATCGCGCTGGTCAGCGCCCCCTTGGAGGCGGCGTAGGCCGCCTGCTTCACCTGCGAGGGCGCGGCGACCGCCGACTGCGTCCCGATGAAGACCACGGAACCGCCTCCGCCCGCCTTCAGTCCCGCCAGACTGGCCCGCGTCATCCGCAGGGTGCCCAGCAGGTTCACGTCGACGACCGACTGCCAGGTCGCGAAGTCCGCGTCCTCCAGCCCACCGAAGCAGGAGTCCCAGGCCGCGACATGGACCACCGCGTCGATGCCGCCGAACCGCTCCCGCGCCAGCTCCGCCAGCGCCGCGCACTGGTCCTCGTCGGTGATGTCGGTCGCCCGGTACGCCGTGCGCGTGCCGTCCGGATCGATCTCCGCCGCGCTCTTGGCGAGGTTCGCCTCGGTGCGCGCCCCGAGCACCGCGTTCCCGCCGTCCCGTACGACGGCCGCGGCGACCTGGTGGCCGAGCCCGGCGCCCACTCCCGATACGACCACTGTCTTGCCTGCGAGCAGGGACATCGGTGCCTCCCGCGGTATGGCGCTTTATCTGACGGAGCGTCAGAGTATGGGGCACGGCAGGAAAGGGGAACCGTATGAGCGACGAGACCCGCAGCGAGCAGTACGCCGAACTCGCCGCCGTAGGACCGTACGGCGTCCGGCCCGGTCACGCCCTGATCACCATGGTCGAGCCGCACCCCGGTCACGAGTACGCCTACAACCGCTGGTACGAGGACGACCACTACTACGCCGGCGCGATGGCCATGCCCTGGATGTACGCGGGCCGCCGCTGGGTCGCGACCCGGGATCTGCAACTCCTGAGGTACCCCGAGAAGTCGGCCGTCGCCCAGCCCGTCACGGCCGGCTGCTACCTCTCCACCTACTGGATCACCGACGGCCGCTACGACGATCACATGAAGTGGACCGTCGCCATCAACAAGCGCCTCAACCGCGACGCCCGCGTCTACCACGACCGCACCCACGTCTTCACGGCCTTCCAGGACCACGAGACGACGGTCTACCGCGACGGCGCCGCGGGCCCGCGCGACTTCCACGCCCTCGACCATCCGTACGCCGGGCTGGTCCTGGAGGTGATCGACAGCGAGTCGCCGCAGCAGCGGGCCGGACTGGTGGAGTGGCTGCGCACCCGGCACCTGCCCCGCCGCCTCGTCGGCTCCCCGGCGGCCATGGTCACGGTCTTCCGGCCGACCCCCCTGCCGGGCGACCGCATGACCTACGTCAAGCAGGTCGAGGGCGTGGACACCCGGGTGACGCTGCTGTGGTTCCTGGAGGCGGATCCGAGGGAGTGCTGGGAGGGCGGCCTCACCGGGCTGGACACGGATGTCTCCGG
The DNA here is from genome assembly GCF_040680215.1 of Streptomyces sp. NPDC052107. Classification (NCBI taxonomy): domain Bacteria; kingdom Bacillati; phylum Actinomycetota; class Actinomycetes; order Kitasatosporales; family Streptomycetaceae; genus Streptomyces; species Streptomyces sp. NPDC052107. Next base: position 16,943 of record NZ_JBFAWG010000003.1, on the reverse strand, counting down.
CTCGGGGCTGGGGCGGGTGGAGCTGGTGGCGCCGTTCATCCCGACGATTCCCGGCACCGATGCCCACGTCGCCGAACTACGCGGCGCGGTGTAGGCCCGGCACGGTCACTTCAGCTCGTCCGGGCAGGGGGTGCCGCGCGGCAGCTGGTACGGCGCGGCCAACCGGTACGTGCCGGCCCGCGGGGCGATCAGCATCGTCCACTTGTCCCCGTTCGCGTCCTCCGGCGTCTCCGTCAGACATCCGTTGACGTTCCGGTACTTCTTCGGCGGACCGGAGGAGACCACCTGCGGCGGCTTCAGGCTCTTGCCGTCCTCGTCGACGATGCTCAGCCACGGAGAGTAGGGGATCCTGATCAGGATCCGCCCGGCCTTGCGCACCTGAAGCGTCATCTCACCCTGCTCGGCGCGGTCCACCACCGCGTCGGGCTCGGCGAGCGGCGTCGGATCGGTCACCCGGAACAACTGCCAGTTGGCGTCGCCCCAGACCTGCCGCAGATACGGCATCCCGCGCCGCAGCAGTTCCCGCTCGCGCTCGCCGCCGTCGCCGTCCGGGTTGTCCTTCGGCAGGACGACGAAGTGCACGGCCCAGCGCTGCAGCCACTCGTGGTAGTTCGCCGAGTTGAGGGTGTCGTCGTAGAAGAGCGGGTTGCGCTCCATGTCGGCCTGCCGGTTCCAGCCGCGCGCCAGGTTGACGTACGGCGCGAGCGCGGACGCCTCCCGGTGCGAGCGGGCCGGGACCACCTCGACGCGCCCCTTCTCGGCACCGGCCTTCTGCAGCTGGTGCACGAGCGGGGCGAGTTCCCGGGCCCAGGACGCGGCCGGGGTCGTGTGGACGATGTCGTCCACCGACTTGAAGCCGATCCAGCCGGCGAAGCCGAGGAGCGCCAGCACGGTCGCGTACCACTGGCGTGACTTCGGCACCGTGAACGGCAGCGCGGCCACCAGCGTCGCACCCGCGAACAGCATCGGCAGCCGGGAGATGTTCGACCCGATCTGCGAGTTGATCAGCCACACCAGGACCACGCCGACGCTGTAGACGGCGGCCGTCAGCCGGACCGTCACCCACTCCTTGGGGACGAGGAACAGGCACAGCAGGCCGTACAGCAGGGGCAGGATGACCGAGCCGATCGTCATCGGCTGGGTGCCGGAGAACGGGAAGAGGAAGTACGAGGCGAGGACCACCACCGTCGGGGCGAGCCCCAGCGCCCAGGCGCCGGGCCGCCGCTTCTGCAGGAACAGCGCGACCGCGACGAGCCCGACGAACAGGCCCGAGACGGGCGAGGCCATCGTGGAGAGCCCGGCCAGCGGGGCGGCCACCGCCGCCTTCGCCCAGCGTTTGTACCGCCACCGGTACGGCCAGCAGAAGACGGCCGCGACGGCGCCGAGCGCGAACATCGTGCCGAGCCCGAAGGTCACCCGGCCCGAGATCGCGTTGCACAGCAGCGCGACGACCCCGGCGAGCGACGCCCACAGCGGGTTCTTCACCGCCCGGCTGCGGATCAGGACCAGCGTCAGCAGGCCCGCCGACACGGTCCCGGCGATCATCATCGTCGTACGGACGCCGAGGACGGCCATCAGATACGGCGACACCACGCTGTACGACACCGGGTGCATGCCGCCGTACCAGGCGAGGTTGTACGCCGAGTCCGGGTGCCGGCCGACGAACTCCGCCCAGGCGTCCTGCGCCGCGAGATCGCCACCACTGTTCGCGAACGTGAAGAACCAGACGATGTGCAGGACCCCCGCGAGGGTCGTCATGGACAGCACGGGGTGCGTGAGCAGCCGCTGCCGCAGGGGTTCCGCGGCGGTGAGGAGACGCGCGAGCCGGTTCGGGGGTCCGTCGGGGCCGTCCGGGCGTGTGTCGGGGCGTCCGCCGGGGCGGTCGGGACGATCACTGTCGGTAGGGCGGGCCGCGTGGTCGGTGCGACCCTTCGGATCAGCCGCGGACACGCGTATTCGCGGGCCGGATCCCGGGCCCGGATCGGCGTCGTCGGCGCGTATCGGCTCCGCTGTGGCCACCTGAAGGCACTCCCCGTGTCCCGTCTTTTGTTCTCGGCCGTGTTCCACGGTGTTCCCGGCCGCTTCCCGTCCAGTTCGCGGCCGTGTCCCGTGACCGGCGGCCTGCCCCGATTCGTGACGCTAGCACGCACCCCGCCGAGAGGCTCCCGGGTGGGGCGCCGTCGACGGGGTGCGCGGGCGGGGCGGACGGGTGGTGCCGGCGGCCGGGACGGCTGCCGGATGTCAGCCCAGACGGGTCAGCTTGGCGCCGAAACCGGGCTCCGCCAGAGCCTTCTGCAGGGCCACCGGCACCTTGACGGCACCGGCCGAACCGTCACCCACGGTGAGCGAGCCGACCTGGGTGCCGGCCTTCGCGGTGTGCGGCACCGTGCCGGAGGTGAAGGACAGCTTCACCTTCAGTCCCGCCCAGCCGGCCGCCGTGACGTCCTTCGTCGCCACGATCGGGGTACGGCCGCCGACGCCGTCGTCGACGTACCCGACCACATCGTCCTTCTTCAGGATCGTCACCGACTTCAGGGCGCCCTGCGCGGACCGGATCAGCTTGTCGCCCGCGTCCAGGACCCCGCTGATGATCGTGTTGTCGAAGCCGCCGGCGGGCTGGCGCAGCACGGCACCGATGATGGTCCGCGTCTCGCCGCCGACCTGCTGCTTCGCCGCGAAGACGAGGTTGCCGAGGGCGGCGGGCGTGGTGCCGGTCTTGATGCCGACGACGTTGTTGTGGCCGACCAGGCGGTTGTAATTGGAGTGGTTGACGCCCTTGTAGTCGTCGTACGACATCATCGCCGCGACCTCGCGGAAGACGGGCTGCTGCATCGCCGCCCGGGCGAGCTTCACCTGGTCCACCGCCGTGCTGACCGTGGAGGCGGTCAGGCCCGAGGGGTCGGTGTACTTGGTGTTGCTCATGCCGAGGCCCTTGGCGGCGGCGTTCATCTTCGCCGTGAACGCCTGCTCCGAACCGGAGTCCCAGCGGGCGAGCAGCCGGGCCACGTTGTTGGCGGAGGGCAGGAGGATGGCCTCCAGGGCCTCGCGCTCCGAGATCCGGTCACCCGCCGTGACGCGGACGGTGGACTCCTGGCCCGCGTCCGACTGGTCCTCGGCGGCCTTGTCGATCTCGATCTTCGGGCCGTCCTGGCCGCTCTTGAGCGGGTGGTCGCGCAGGATGAGGTACGCCGTCATCACCTTCGCGACGCTCGCGATCGGTACGGGCTTCTGGTCGCCGGAGGAGCCGAACGTGCCGATGCCCTGGACGTCGAGCGCGGCCTGACCGGTGGCCGGCCACGGGATGTCGACCTTGCCGCCGTCGAAGGTGTAGGTGTCCTTCGCGGTGAGGTCGAGGGTGGGGTCGGGGAGCGGGCGGAGGGTCTGTACGACCGCGAAGACGATCGCCAGGAGCAGGACCAGGGGGGTCCAGATCTTGACCCGGCGCACGATCGTGCGGACCGCGGTCTCCGGAGGCGGGGGCGTGTTCGTCAGCTCCGCCAGGAGGTCCAGCGGGGGCTTCGGGGGGAGGGGCTGCTGGGTGGTGCGCTCGGGACCGACCTGGGGGACAGTGGTGGTGACGTCCGGCTTGGCAGCCGGCGCCATGTCGTTCTTGAGCGCGACGAACTTGCTGGTGCGCTCGGACTCGGCCTCCGGGGACTTGGGCCTGCCGCCCAGCTTGAGCATGGTCGTGGGCTGATCGACCTGCGGCTTGGGGGTGGCGGCCTTGAAGACGGTGGTGGGCTGGTCGACAGCGTCCGCTTCCGGCGTGGGGGTCGGGTCGTCGCTCGCCTTGGCTTCGCCTTCGGTGTCCGTGTCGTTGCCACCCGCACGACCTGTGCGGCTCTCGTCGTCGGCTGCGTCCGCTTCCGGCGTGGGGGTCGGGTCGTCGCTCGCCTTGGCTTCGCCTTCGGTGTCCGTGTCGTTGCCACCCGGACCACCTGTGCGGCTCTCGTCGTCGGCTGCGGGTGGCCCCTGTGGGGTGTCCTCGCCGTCGGCGTCCTCGGGCCCGTCCTCGGCCTCCGCCGCCTCGGCTTCGCCTTCGGTCTTTGCCTTCGCATCGCCATCCACGTCAGCCTCAGCGTCAGCCCCGGCGTCGGCGTCACGGTCAGCGTCGGCCTCAGCGTCAGCCCCGGTGCTGCCGTCCGGGTCAGCCTTCGCGTCCGCGTCGGCGTCACGGTGAGCGTTCGCCTCCGACTCCGCGACCGCGTTGGCCTCCGCCTCGGAGCTTGCCGCGGCCTTCGCTTCCGTGTCTGCCTGCTCGCCGGCCTTCGGGTCGGTCTCGGTGTCCGCCTTGCTCTCTGCCTCCGTGGCCGTGGCCGCGTCAGAGGCCGCGTCAGCGTCCGTCTCCGTATCCGCGTTCGCCTTCGCGTCGGCGTCCGTGGCCTCGGTCTCCTCGGCCTCCGGCCCATCCGTGGGCGGCTGCTGGGGACTTGCGGGGGCGGCGCCGCGGATCCAGGTCGAGACCGCCTCGCGGAGGGCGGTGTCCTCCGGCGAGGCTTCCGTGGTGCGGGGCTTCACGTCGCGGACGGACAGGATCGTCGTCGCGGTGTCCACGCCGCCGGGCGCGGAATCCTTTTCCCGCGAGACGGCGAGGCGCGGATCGAGTGCCTCGGGAACCGGACCCGCGCTCCCCGACGTCCGTTCTGCCGACGACTCGCGCTGCTTCGACCTGTCGGGGGACTCGCCCGCCACCGATGCCTCCTCGTGCGCCGCACGCCCACGCGCGCGCCCTGTCCGAACCATGTACCAGTGTCCTGTGTGAGGGCTTGGCCCCTGCAGTAGACGAGAACGACATACCTACCGGTTCCCTCACGAACCGGTCACGCACCCTCGACAGACCAATGTGAGAGGGGTCACCCTGTCATTCATCCACGCGGGGAGGCATGGATGGGCAGGAGCCGCAGAACACTTCCGGAGGAGCTTCTGTTGCTCGCACTGGACCCGACCACGGGTACCACTGCGCAGCCGCAGTCGCTCGACCTCGGTCTGGCCGGAGCACAGCTAGTGGAGCTGGCGCTGGCCGGACGGATAGCCCCAGACGGGGATCGTATCGCCGTGGTGGTGCCACGGCCGACAGGAGATCCGACTCTGGACTGCGCGTTGGAGTTGCTGCGAAGGCGTGGCGCTCCCGTGCGTGCCGTCCATTGGATCGGCGGGCCCCGGCTGGGGCTCCGTCAGACGTATCTCTCGCATCTGGAGCGGTGCGGCATGGTGCATGCCGTGGCCGGTCAGATGTGCGGGGTGCTGCCGACGACTCGCTATCAGGCGACGGACAACGAGATCAGCCGGGAGATCAGGGCCCGGCTGGATTCCGCGATCCGCACCGGCGTACCGCCGGACCCGCGGACCGCGGCGCTCGCCGCCCTGGCGCACGCCGTCGGACTCGGCAAGCACCTGTATCCGGGGAACGAGGGACGGTCGTCCCGCTCCCGGCTGCGGGATCTGATCCGGCACGACCCCATGGGTGGTCTTGTCGCGCATGCCGTGATGGACGTGCAGAACGGGGCTGCCGCGCAGCCCCGCCGGGCAACGGCCGCCACCGGGCGGCAGGGCGCGGCCGGCGCCAGGACCGCGGCGGAACCCGCTCGGGGGGTTCCGATGCAGCCGCACCGCGGATCCATGGCACGCGCCGTGGCCCACTGAGCCGTAACCCCGGTTCTGGGCCGTAGCCCCGGCTCGCACAGACCGGTTCGGGAGCCGCTGGTCGGAGCGGGGCGGTGAGATCCTTCCCCGGGATCTCGCCGTCCCGCTCGACTGCGTCCGGGCACACCATCGGGTGGCGAGCCGTGGCGAACTGACGCGTACGCGCCGCATATCCACCATTTCCCAGCGGCAGAAAGCACCTTGGTGGCAGTCTGCTCAGCAGCAGATACGGAAAGTGTTAAGCAACAGGCAGGCAGCCGGAGGTGCACGTCCCGTGGCGTCCAATGTCAACCCCACCGTCAGGCGGCGCCGGCTGGGCCAGGAGCTGCGCAGGCTCCGGGAGCTCAAAGGCATGACGGCCGAGGAAGTGGCCGAGCGTCTGCTCGTGTCCCAGTCGAAGATCAGTCGGCTGGAGAACGGCCGGAGAAGCATCAGCCAGCGCGATGTGCGCGACCTGTGCGGGGTGTACGAGGTCGAGGACCAGCGGATCGTCGATTCGTTGATGGAGATGGCCCGGGACTCCCGGCAGCAGGGGTGGTGGCACACCTTCGGGGACATCCCGTACAGCGTGTACATCGGTCTGGAGACCGACGCCGAGTCGCTGCGGGTGTACGAACCCCAGCTGGTGACCGGTCTGTTGCAGACCCGCGCCTACGCGGAGGCCCTGGTGCAGGGCGCGTTGCCGGAGACGTCGACCGCCGAGATCGAGAAGCGTGTGCAGGTGCGCATGCGCCGACAGGAACGTATCACCGCCGAGAACAACCCGCTCCGGCTGTGGGTGGTGCTCGACGAGGCGGCGCTGAAGCGCGTCGTGGGCAGCAGGCTGGTGATGCGGGAGCAGCTGGACCATCTGATCGAGATGTCCCAGCTGCCGCACGTCACCGTGCAGGTGCTGCCGTTCGAGGTGGGCGCGCATCCGGGGCTCAACGGCCAGTACGCGATCCTGGAGTTCGCCGACGCGGCCGACTCCAGCGTGGTGTACCTGGAGGGCGTCACCAGCGACCTGTACCTGGAGAAGGCCCAGGACGTGCAGAAGTACGCCGTGATGTACGAGCATCTGCGGGCACAGTCCCTCAATGTGGAGCAATCCCGGCAGTTCATTGCAAAGGTGGCCAAGCAGTACGCCGAATGAACTGCTGTCACACAGGGCGCCGGATCGTACACCGTTGGTCCGCTCCAGTGGAAGGCTCCTCTGGAATATGCCATCCGGTTGAGTGAACGACTACTCCTACGAGGGCAGTTGCCCGGTAGCGTCGATCACGCCAATCAGTCGACAAGGTTGGCGTGAACCGCACTATCGCAACTCGCAACAGGAGTGGACATGGCACTGATTCAGGGCGCTTCGGAGACGTGGATGAAGTCCTCCTATTCCGCGGGCAACGGCGCCTGCGTCGAGGTCAAGTCGCCCACCGACGCCGAACTCGCCGTCCGTGACTCCAAGGTCCCCGAGGGCCCGATCCTGGCCTTCCCGGCCGGCGCGTGGAACGCCTTCGTGACCTCGGTCAAGGCCTAGGGGGCCCTCTGACCTTCGTCAGTAAGGACCCTCCGAGGAAAACAACTTCACAAGCACCACCAGAAGAGCCCTCTCGACCAGTCGCCGTCCTTGCCGAGAGGGCACCTTCTGTTTCGGGGCACGGTCAGGCGGCTTGCCTGGATCGCAGTACCGGGAACGCCACGTCGCACACCGGGTCCTCGGGGCCGGACGCGTCCCAGTCCGCCCAGTAGATCTCGCGGCAGGGACCGGCCATCTCCAGCCCCTCGCCCGCCATCCACTGCTCCACCGCCTCGAAGGCGGCCAGGATCTGCGGATGCGCCACCTGGGCCTTGGTGATCCGGGTGAAGGCCAGCCGGGCCGCCGGCTCCACCCGTACCGCCGTCTCCCAGGCGCGCCCCCGCTCGGCGGCCCACGCCCGGGCCGCCGCCTCGTCGGCCACCGGTACACAGGACTCCGCCGGGCCGTCGCTCTCCATCGACACCTCGGAGTGGTAGATCACGAACGGCGCGCCCGTCATGCCCCCGCACTCCCGCGCCGCCGCCTCCAGCCGGCCCAGCGACGCGCCGATCCACGTCGGCAGCTCGTCCGCCAGCGTGTGCCGCGACTCGGTGATCACCACCTGCGCCGGCACGTCCACGGTCTCGATCACGAACTTCTCGTACATCTCGGTGCTCCTCCCGGACAGTCGTCCACGGAGGTACTCGGCGAGCGTCCGCTGCCCGGCGACCCGGGCCTCCACGTCCGCCCAGTAGGCGGCGAGCCGGTCGGCGGCCTCGGGGCCCTCGGCGCCGAGCACCTCGGCGATCCGGGCCAGCGGCATGTCCAGCTGCCGCAGCAGGGCCACGAGACGGGCGCGTTCGGCCTGGCCGGCGCGGTAGTGGCGGTAGCCGGTCGTCTCGTCGACGTGCGCGGGCGTCAGCAGGCCGAGGCGGTCGTACAGGCGCAGCGCCTTGGCCGACAGCCGGGCCCGCGCGGCGAACGCGCCGATGGTGAGCAGGTCGTCGTCCACCGTGTCATCCTCCGTCACCGGGCGGATCCGCCGCCCGGTGACAGGGACGCTCGGCCCTGCCCCAGGGGCAAGGTCAAGCCGTGCTCAGCCGAGCTGGGCCTCGATGGCGGTCACGATCGCGTCCGACTCCGGTTCGGTCTGCGGCGAGAACCGGGCGACGACCGTGCCGTCCCGGCCGATCAGGAACTTCTCGAAGTTCCAGCGGATGTCGCCGCTGTGCCCCTCGGCGTCGGCGACGTCCACCAGACGCTCGTACAGCGGGTGCCGGCCCTCGCCGTTCACCTCGACCTTCTCGGTGAGCGGGAAGGTCACGCCGTACGTCGCCGAGCAGAACTCCGCGATCTCCTCGGCGGTGCCGGGCTCCTGGCCGAGGAACTGGTTGCAGGGCACGCCCAGCACGGTGAAGCCGCGGTCGGCGTACCGCTCCTGGAGCTGCTCCAGGCCCGTGTACTGGGGGGTGAGGCCGCACTTGGAGGCCACGTTGACGATGAGGACCGCCTTGCCGGCGTACTGGGCCAGGTTGGCGGAGCCGCCCTTCAGGGCGTCGATTTCGACATTCAGCACGTTGGTCATGCCTGGATGCTATGCGCCCACCGGGGTACCGGGCCGGGCCGCCCGGCGGCTGCGGGTCCGGCGTGATCACTCGCGCACTTCCCCGCGCCCCTTTGGGGTGCCTCCACCAGGACATCCCCGACAGGTGTCCGTGCGTACAGCACGGATCGTCCTGCCCTGCGCCGCTCCACCAGCCCCGCCTCCCGCAGCACCTTCAGATGGCGCCCCACCGAGCCCAGCCCCTGTCCCGTCACCGCCGTCAGCTGGGTGGTGCTCATGGGCGAGGCGAGCAGGAGGAGGATCTCGGCCCGGGCGGCGCCGAGGAGCGCGCCCAGAGCGGACGGGACGGGTCTGGTGCCGACGTCGGCGAGGGCACCGGCGCAGGGGTAGACCGCCGCGTAGCGCACCCCGTCGTCCCAGGCCACCCAGCCCGCCCGCTGCACGGACACCGGTACGAAGATCAGCTCCGCCCCGGAGATCTCGCGGGGCGGGTACTCGTGCAGGTTGATCTGGAGCCGGTTCTCGCCGAGCCAGCGGGTGCGTCCGGGCCGCAGCGCGTCCAGCACGCTCACCCAGCCGCCCCGGCTGACCTGTGCGGTCCGCGCGACCACGTCCGCCTCCAGCACCCGCCGGCGCCGCTCCCAGGACGGCCGTACGGTCGCCTCCCACACCCACTCCAGCAGGGCGGCCGCCCGCTCGGGCAGGTCGTCCCGGTCCAGCTCGGCGGGAAGCGGGCCGGCGAGCGCGGTGCGCAGATGGGCGCGGGCCGCGTCGGGTGCCGTCGAGCGGACCCGGGCGACCTCGTCCGCGAACGCCTCCCCGCCGCGGGGCGCCGGGGTGAGGAAGTCGGCGATCCAGTCCCGCCCGAGCCCGGCCCGTACCAGCCGTGCCGTCACCGGGTCCGCCGCCAGTAGGGCGCGGTAGGCGGGCAGATGGGTGCGCAGCCACTCCTGCTCACCGGGATGCGCGCCGTCCGTCGCGTGCAGCAGCTTCAGACAGGCGAAGGTCTCGGCGAGCGGCGAGACGACGAATCGGCTGCGGACCAGCGTGTCCGCGTTGAGCTGCCACCAGCCCACTTCGGCACCCCCCACGGCCGTACGACCTTTCGCGCTGCGGCGAAACAATAACGGGCACGTCCGCGACCGGCCGAGACTCCCCGGCATGTCCAGCTACCGATCCCTGCTCCGCACCCCGGAGTTCACCCCGCTCTTTCTCGGCTCGGCCGCGCAGACCGCCGCGCAGACCGTCGGCGGGCTGGCCCTGGGCACGCTCGTGTACCAGGCCACCGGCTCGCCGCTGCTGTCGGCGGTGAGCATGTTCGGCCCGTCGCTGGCCCAGGTGCTGGGCGCGACCTTCCTGCTGTCCGGCGCCGACCGGCTGCCCCCGCGTACGGCGCTGTCCGTGATCGCGCTGGCCTTCGCGGCCGGTACGGCGGTGCAGGCGGCGCCCGGGCTGCCGGTCGGCGCGGTCTTCGGCGTCGTCCTGGTGCTGGGGCTCGTGGCCTCCCTCGGCGGCGGGGTCCGCTGGGGCCTGCTGAACGAGATCCTCACGAAGGACGGTTATCTGCCGGGGCGCTCGCTGTTCAACATGATGAGCGGGCTGATGCAGATCGCCGGTTTCGCCACCGGCGGCGCCCTGCTCGGCATGCTCTCCTCGCGCGTCTGCCTGCTGCTGTCGGCGGCGCTGTACCTGCTGGCCGCGCTGGCGCTGCGGCTCGGCCTGACCGCCCGGCCGCCGAGGACGGTCGGACGTACGTCCCCTGCGGCCACCTGGCGCACCAACGCCCTGCTGTGGTCGTCCCGCCCGCGCCGCCTCACCTACCTGGGCCTGTGGCTGCCCAACGGCCTGGTCGTCGGCTGCGAGTCCCTGTACGTGTCGTACGCGCCGCACGCCGCCGGCACCCTGTTCGCCTGCGGGGCGTTCGGCATGTTCGCCGGCGATGTGACGGTGGGCCGGCTGCTGCCGCCGGCGATACGGCGCCGCCTGGCCACGCCCCTGTTGCTGTTGCTGGCGACGCCGTACCTGGTGTTCTGCGCGCACCCGCCGCTGCCGCTGGCGGCGGTGTGCGTGACGGTCGCCTCCGTGGGCTTCGGCGCGAGTCTCGTCCAACAGGAGCGGCTGATGGACCTGACACCGGGGGAGCTCGCCGGACAGGCCCTGGGACTGCACTCGTCCGGCATGCTGACCATGCAGGGGGTGAGCGCCGCGCTGGCCGGCGCGGTGGCCCAACTCACCTCGCCCGCCGCCGGGATGACGGTGATGGCGGCGGGCTCGGTGTGTGTGACGCTGGCGTTGGCTACGGCTGCTCGGCGCTCTCCGGAGCCGGGGCGGGAGCCGGCTGCTGCCGAGGCACACTGAGGTCGGCGTCGATCTTCTGCACGGCCCGGTCGAAGTAGCGCAGCAGCTCGACCGGGAACGGCATCACGAGGGTCGAGTTCTTCTCGGCGGCGACCTCGACGACCGTCTGGAGGAGCCGCAGCTGCATGGCCTCCGGCGTGTCGGCCATGATCCTGGAGGCGTTGGCGAGCTGCTGTGCGGCCTGGAACTCACCGTCGGCGGTGATGACCCGGGCCCGCCGCTCCCGCTCGGCCTCGGCCTGCCGGGACATGGACCGCTTCAGCGACTCGGGCAGCTGTACGTCCTTGATCTCGACCCGGTCGATGTGAATCCCCCACCCGGCGGCGGGGCTGTCGATCATCAGGGCCAGCCCTTCGTGCAGCCGCTCCCGGTCACTCAACAGGTCGTCCAGATCGCTCTTGCCGATGATGGACCGCAGCGAGGACTGGGCGACCTGCCCGACGGCGAAGACGTAGTCCTGGACCTCGATGGCCGCGCGCACCGGATCGGTCACCCGGAAGTAGACGACGGCGTCGACCTTCACCGACACGTTGTCCTTGGTGATGCCCTCCTGGGTGGGCACGGGCATGGTCACGATCTGCACGTTCACCTTGCGCATACGGTCGGCGAAGGGGATCAGGAAGGTGACGCCGGGCGACCGGTGTTCCGGCAGGGCCTTGCCCCACCGGAACACGACCCCGCGTTCCACCTGGTTGACCACCCGCATACCGCTCTTCAGCACCAGCAGCGCCAACAGCGCTACCGCGACGACCGCCACCACGGTGCCTTCCATCGCACTCCATTCCTCGCAACGGCACGGACACCGGGAAGGACACCTGTGGTGGCGGGATGGATGCGGCCACCCGCGTCATGAGTACGTCAAGAATCCGTTGAGGAGTCGGTCCGCAGAGCCACCGGCCCGTGAACCCTCCGGCCCGTGGACCCACCGGGCGGAGCTGTCACCACCACCCGTCGTCGCAGACCACCCGGAAGCTGCCCACGGCGCCGTCGTCACCGAAATTGAACAGGCTCCTGTGGGAGGTACTGGTCACCACACCGCTGGTCTGGCCGTGGGGACCCACGACGGCGACCGGAGCGCCGTTGTCACAGTTGAAGCCCCGGAAGATCTCGATGGTCTTCCGGCTGTCGTTGAACACGCTGAAGCTGTTGGAGCCCAGTCCGCTGGCCGCGGTGATGCAGCCCTCGGCGGCGGCGGAGTACGTACGTTCGTTGAAGTAGATCCTCCCGTAGTCCCCTCTGCCGGGGCCGGGGCCGGGGCCGGGGCCGGGGCCGGGGCCGGGGCCGCCGCCGTCGCGTCCTCCGTTCCCGGCACGGCCTTCGCTCTTCTGTCCGCTTGCTTTCGTGTCGTTCGAGGAAGCCGCGGTAGGGGCAGCTCGTCGGACGGGCCGGGCCACCGGGTGGGCAGGATGGGCCGCCGGGTGGGCAGCATGGGCCGCCCGGTGGACAGGCGGGGACGCCGGGGTGGATTCGACGGTCGAGGCGTAGGTGATGCCGGCGGCTGCGAGGACGGTCGCGCCTACTCCGGCGCCGATCGCAGCAAAAGTACGCGGGGCCATGTCACTTCTCTCTGTCTCACGGACGTCGGCCCGGACGACCGACCTTCGTTGAACGTACCGACAGCTCTTATGACTGGCATTCCGGATATGTCCGAGGGTGTGAAGTCGTGAGCCCAGCCGGGTGGAAGTCCGGAGGAACGCCGTTCGTTGTGCGGCGACCTATGGGCTGGTTATGGCTGGTTGTCGGAGGACCCGGACCCCTTGGACGGCTTGGCCTCGGCGCTCGGCCTCCCCTGGCCCTTCCCCGCCTTGTCGGCGTTCTTCGTCTTGCCGGTCTTCTTGGCCTTGTCCGTCTTCGTCGGCGTCGGGGGCGCGTCGTCCGCAGCCCCGGTCAACTGAGCGCAGTATCCCGGCACTTGTCGTTCACCGCCCGCAGCGCGGACAAGGCGTTGCCATGCCGTGGCGTCCAGGGCATGGCCACGGCCCTTGATCCGCTCGTAGGCACGGCAGTGGGCCTGGATGTCCTTTGCGGTGGCGGGGCGTGAAGGAAACGCGGTAGGTGCCGTCCCGGCTCCGGTGGACGGGGAGCCCTGTTCGCCAGGGGTGGATGTGGCCGGCCGACGCGTGCTGTGGCTGGTGACTGCCTCGGGAGCGTGGTGGTGCCGTGCGCCGTCGACCACGCCGACGGAGGCGACGGCGACACCGCCCAGCAGGGTGCCGGCCGCGAGGACAAGGGCGCCGCCGCGCGCCCAACGCTGCGTTCGCGTCCTCGGACGCCAGTCGTCCCGGCGCCGGGTACGCACGGCCTTGTCGTTCGCCGTGCGTGCGGTGCGGAAGGCGGCGAGGGCGGCCTGTTCCGCACTGCCGTCCACGGGCTGCCGACGCAGCGCCTCACCGATCCGCTCGGCGATGACGTCCAGGCCGGACGGGGCGTCGCGTTCGGTTGTGGTGCCGAGGCGTCGGGCGTCCTCGGGCCGGTGACCCTCGCCGCTCAACCGTTCGTCTCCGTTTCGGTGGGTACTCATCCCGGTTCCCCCGGCGTCCGCGCGACATCGCGTGTCACCTCGGTGGTGTCCAGCAGTCGGGCGAGGCTCCTCAGGCCACGACGGGCCAGGACCCGTACGACGAGGACGGGCCTGCCCATGACCCGGGCGACCGCCGGCTCGTCGAGGCGTACGACATGGCGAAGCAGAACCGCCTCGGCCTGGGCGCGGGGCAGCCGGGCGACCAGGGCCTGGACCGTCCCGGCGGACAGAACGGCTCCGGGCGGGGAGTGGTTGGTGTGGTCTGCGGTCGGGGGCGTGCTGGTGCTGGCCGGGCGGGGTGGTGTGCCGCGACGCAGGAGGCGGCCGCGCGCATGGCGCCGGGCGATGCTCGCCGTCCAGCCGCGGAATCCGTGTCCGTCGCCACGAAACCGCGGCAACTCGCGGGCGATGTCCCGCCAGACAGCGGCGGCGACGTCCTCGGCACCTTCACCCAGGAGCCCACGCAGGTAACCGTGCAGGCCGGGCTGGACCGCTCGGTACACCACCGAGAAGGCCGCCTCGTCACCGTCCTGGGCCCGCGCAAGCGCCGTGCTCAGCGCGAGATCATCGGCCGACAGGCGCTGAACACGCCCTTCGTTTCGCACGATCGATCCGTCCCCCACTGGCCGAGCAACGCCCCCGGAGCGTACGGCACGTCACACCGGCCGCCCAAATAATCCGTGGCCACTGCACACAACGATCCCGCGCAAACACGTCCGTGCCCGCGCGTAAGGACGAACTCCTTACGGGGTACGGCCTTCAGCGCGCGACGCGAGCGACAGGGCACGCCCGCCGCCGGGCGCAGGCGTGGTCAGCCGAGGCACAACGCGAGCAGGCAGACCTCCGTCGGCGATGTGGACGCCCGTGAGGGGCTGGTCCGGGACATGCCCGGCTTCGTGCTGTCGCCTGACGCGGGCGCCGGCCGCTGTTCCGCCGTCGTACCGGAGGGGGAGGGGGCCTTGTCGCCGGCCGCCGGGGCGGTGCTCCGCGGCTGGGGGGCCGGCGTCGCGGCCGGGCGGGCAGCAGTCACGGTGTCCGGCCGGGCGATCGGTGGTGGAGTGCGGGGCGATGCCGCGAGGGACTGCTGCCGCGGTGTGTTGGTCGCCGTCGGCGGCTGCGGCCGGGAAGGGGCGTGCGAGGGCCGGTGAGTGTGCTGGGCGGTCGCCGGTGCGGCGGCCGGACGGTTCTGCTCGGGCGTCTGCTCCTGCACGGCGCCCGTCCTGCGGTCGTCCGGCGCCACAGCCGCCGGAGCCCGGTCGGCGGGGTGCCGGTCCACCATGGCGATGGTCAGGCCGCCTCCGACGAGTGCGACAACGCTCGCGACCGCCGCCCGGCGTCTGTTGTTCCTCCAGCGGGCCGGCCGGCGACGGCGTGCCGCACGCCCCCGCCGCGCGGGCGGCGGGTCCTCGACACCGGCGGTGACGTGCGGGACCACGTCCGCGGCAGCGCTCGACTCCGCCTCGCCGTCCAGAAGGCTGTCGTGCCATGTGCCGGAGCCCGCGGGGTCCCGGTGAGCCGTTGTGGCCGGTGCGGCGCTTGTCATCGCCGGGGCCGGCCCGCTGCGGCCGTCGGCGGCGCGCGGGGCGATGTCCGGGGCGTAGGCGCCGCAACCGGGGCACACCAGGGCCCCGTTGAGGTGCCGACGGCATGTGGAGCAGTAATCCATCTGCGGTTTCCGGTCTTCCTGGTTCGACGTGCCGCCGGCCCACCTGGGCCACGGCCTGGTCCTTGGGTCAGGACGGGACACACGGACGTATCCGCGCCGAGTCCGTCCACGGCAGCGAGTCCGCCTAGGGCGCCGCCCCGCGCCACTCCGGCTGACCGGCCGCGGCGGCTCCGCCGCGGTAATCCCGGTGAGGAGCTTGCTGACCCGCACCCCGCCCGGTCAGCAATTCCGCTGCCTGGTGCTGCGTGTGTTGCGCGGCGAGTTGAGCTGCGGCGACGACGTCACCGCGTTCTCGTATCAGGTCCGCATAGATCGGAGTGTGATCGTTTTCGGTTGAGCTGTGTGTCATGGTCGGCCCAGTTTCATGGCGATCAATAAAGATCAGTTATGCGGCCGGTCCACTGTCAGGCTCGGTTGAGCCGGGCAGCGATCCCGTGCCCGATCAGCAAATAAATGACGGCCGGGAGGCCGTAATTAAGGACAACGCGTAGACCCTCTGTGTCCATCGTGAAAATGTCCTGTGACCACCAGGACAGCCAGTCCGCCGTGCCCCGCACGAATTCGACGAACACATTGGCGCGGTTCGCGTCGAGCAGGAACAACAGGATCCACAGGCCCAGCAGAGCCGCCGCCGTGTCCGCGATCGTGCAGATGGTGATGGTCGTACGCCGCGTGGTGGCCCGACGGCGCACAGCGCGGTCCGGCCCCGAGGGCTCGTTGTATGCCTGGTATCCGGGAACCGGGTCGATGTTGCTCACGGGAAATCCGATCTGACGTAGTGCCATGTCTGCGTGCTCATGCCGGGGCGCCGGAATTCAACCGAGTCGGCACCCCGCTTCTCCCTGCTTCTGCGTTCCGCGTGCACTACGGCGTTACACCGCCGTCTGTGATGCCCCAAATATGGTGGCCTATACAGCCACTTGCCCAAATGTGCATGTGCCAGGGCACTTTTCCGGACCGAATGGAGGGAGTGATTCGGGTGCCGCGAAAGTCCTCGGCCTCCGGTGTTTGCATAATTCATGACCAGGTTATGAAGGAGATCGGTGCTTCTCTTCATGGAGATGTGGGTCCAGAAACCATCTCCGTCTCCCCGTGACACTCCTGACGTGCGGTTCGCTGTGAGAAGTGACCCCGGGCGGGGTCATGGCGCCCGTCCTCCGGGGGGAGGCTTTGGAGGCGCCGACGTGCAGGGGCAGGCCCGGTTCCCCCCGTATCCGGGCCTGCCCCCGCTCTCCCGGCTCGTAGAGCCGTGTGGCGGTGGGTGCCGCAGGGGTGTGACGGCCCGGCACTCCAGTGCGCTGTACGAGTGGGCCCAGGATCCCAAGGACCCAGGCCCCCGGGGCCCTCAGGGACCCCAAAGGCCCCGCGGCACCCGCTCGCCCCCGATTCCGAGCGGGTGGTCGCGCAATGAGGGGCAGGCAGGCGAGTCCCCCGTCGCCTGCCTGCCCCATGCGCATCCCTCGGGAGGCGCCCGGTCCGAGAGGGAGTGCGCGTCGACCCGGGCGACCGGAACCCGAATGACCGCGAACCACAACCGTCGGGCATGGGGGGAACTACGAGCAACGCGACGATCCGGTGATCGGGGTGGGTGTGCAGGGTCTGCCGGCGGACCGCTACGAGTTGCAGGAGCTGCTGGGGCGCGGCGCGATGGGCGAGGTGTGGCGGGCCCGCGACCACCTCCTCGGGCGGCCCGTGGCGG